>JACRBA010000062.1 GCA_016213265.1 Burkholderiales bacterium
CGTCGTACACCTTGGCGGTGAGGATGCGGCGCAGATAGCCGGTGGAACTGGGGTAGGGGTCGCGCGCGCCGGCGGCGCGCGCCTTGCGGGCGGCGCCAGCCATGGCGTCTCTCCTCGTCGGCGTATGGAGGCCGGCGCGCAGGGCGCCGTGTTGCAGTGCCGCATGATATGCCAGCCGCCCGCAGGGTCTTCCTTCTGCCGGCCCGGGGTGTGCCCGCGGTGGCGGAAAGAAAAAAGCCCGGGTCGCAAGCGGCCCGGGCTGAATCCACCGTTTGAGGAGGTGGAGGAGACAATCGGTGCGTCCCGCAGATCGTCACCCGATCATGGAACGCTTGGGGGCAGTCTAGCGTGACGCATGTTGCGCTGCAATATGAGGGACTAGAGGCCCGGCTCCAGACCGAGCGGCACGCCCCATAATCGCGCGCCCTGCAAGCAACGAGGACCGATGACGATGGAATGCACCGTGCACTGGCTGGCCGATGCGGGCATGGCGATGGTCGCCGAGACCGGCAGCGGCCACACGATCACGATGGATGGCGCGCCGGAAGGCGGTGGGCGCAACCTCGCCCCGCGGCCCATGGAGACCCTGCTGGCCGGCGCAGGCGGCTGCACCGCCTACGACGTGGTCCTCATCCTCAAGCGCGGTCGCCACGCGGTGACGGGCTGCCAGGTGCAGCTGCGCGCCGAGCGGGCGCAGACCGACCCGAAGGTCTTCACCGCCCTGCACCTGCACTTCGTGGTGACGGGGCGCAGCCTGCCGGCTGCGGCGGTCGAGCGGGCGGTCGCCCTGTCGCATGAGAAGTACTGTTCCGCCACGGCGATGATCGCGCACACGGCGCGCATCACCACCAGCGTCGAGGTGCGCGAGCCGGGCTGAGCCGGCTCAGAGGCGGTGCGCCGTGGTGGTCATCACGCGCGCCGCGCCGCGCATCAGCCAGCGCACGGGCGCGGGCAGCGCGTGCGCGCCCGCCTCGTGTGCGGTCTGCGCGTGGCCCGCTTCGTCGGCGCGCATCTGGGCCACCACGGCCCGCGAGGCCGCGTCCCCGGGCGGCAGCCGGTCCAGATGACCGGCCAGATGGTCCTCCACCTGCCGCTCGGTTTCCACCAGAAAGCCCAGGCTCCAGCCGTCTCCAGCCCGGCCGGCCGCCAGGCCGATGGCGAAGGCACCGGCGTACCACAGCGGGTTCAGCAGGCTGGGCCGCGCACCCAGCGCCGCCAGGCGGTCGGCCGTCCAGGCCAGGTGGTCTTCCTCTTCACGCGCCGCGCGCTGCATCTGTTGCCGCACGGCGTCGGTGCGGGCGGTCAGGGCCTGCGCCTCATACAGGGCTTGCGCGCAGACCTCGCCGACATGGTTCACGCGCATCAGGGCGCCCGACAGCGCGCGCTCGTCGGCCGTGAGAGCCGTGTCGAGGCCGGCGCCCGGCGAGGGCCGGCTGGCATGGGCGACACCGGAGACCGTGCGCAGCGCGTGGTCGAGCGTGGACAGCAGCGGGTCAAGGGACGAGGAGGCGAGCATGGCGAAAGGATAGCGCCGCCCGCAACTAAGGGCTTGTACTGAGTGGCCCCAATATGGTGCATGAATGGCCGATTTCGCGTTGTTACGGGGCAACAAGGGGTGGCCCCGTGGGGCGATTCCTTTGCGCCGCAGGGTGGGGGTCTGGTGCAATAGACACAACTTCCGCTGAGGAGGTTGGCCTGATCGGCCCCACCAGCTTCGGTGTTCCGGGTTCTCCCCTCGATCGGGACCTCTTGTTCAAACCTAGGAGATCTCAGACATGAAAAAATCGCTGATTGCCCTGGCCGCGCTGGGTGCGTTCGCCGGTGCCGCCAACGCCCAGTCGTCGGTCACGATCTACGGCTTCATTGACCAGATGGTCACGAAGCCCTACGCCACCGAAGACAAGCAGGTTGCTGACGGTGCCTTCTACGGTGGCGGCAGCCGTCTGGGCTTCCGTGGTGTGGAAGACCTGGGTGGCGGTTACAAGGCCACCTTCGGCATGGAGCATCGCCTGAGCGCCGACACCGGCGCCCAAGCCGGTGGCGTGTTCTGGCAAGGCTACTCGACTGTCGGTCTGGTCACCCCCTTCGGTGCCATCAACCTGGGTCGCCAGTACACCCCGGCGTTCCTGATGATCCAGAACCAGATCGACCCGTTCGGTGGCGAGACCGTGGCCCAAGGCCGTGAGATCGGGATGCGCTTCGGCGTCGTGGCCCCCGGTGGTGCCACCGGTTCCGCGATCTACAAGACCCGCGTGTCCGACTCCATCCGCTACGACCTCTCGATGGGCGGCTTCAACCTCGGCGCGTCCATCGCCGAAGGCACTCCCAACGGCGGCACGGACAAGCCGTTCTCGATCGCCGCCAACTACGCCGCCGGCCCGTTCTGGGTGGGCGTGGGTTACGAGAACCCGGCCGCTGAAGAGGACAAGGGCTGGAACGTCGGCGGCCGCTACAACTTCGGCTGGGCCACCGCGTCGGCGGGCTACTCCAAGGGCACGACCGCTGCCGGCGGCGATGCCAAGGGCTGGATCCTGGGCGCCACGGTGCCGTTCGGTGCCTTCGACTTCAAGGGCATGTACGCCACCAGCGACGTGGACGGCGTGGGCGAAACCAAGAAGGCCGGCCTGGGCGTGCACTACAACTTCAGCAAGCGCACCAAGGTGTATGCCGACGTCGCCAAGATCGGCGGCAGCGCCACGGCCACGCTGGACAACAAGACCGGCTACGACCTTGGCCTGAAGCACACCTTCTGATTCCCGCGCCTTCGGGCGCTTCGATCAGAATGCAAGCCGCCTTCGGGCGGCTTTTTCTTTGCCCGCTGACGCATGCTTGGCTTTCTTCTTCGCCGGCTTCTGGGTGCCGTCGCCGTCATGTTGACGGTGGGCCTGGTCGCGTTCTCGCTGTTCCAGTTCGTGGGCGACCCGGTCACGCACCTGCTGGGCCAGGAGGCGACGCCGGAGCAGCGTGACCAGCTGCGGGCCGACCTGGGCCTGGACCGGCCGGTGCTGGTGCAGTTCGCGCGTTTCGCCCGTCAGGCGGTGCAAGGAGAGTTCGGCATCAGCCTGCGGCAGGGCCGGAAGGTGTCGGACCTGCTGGCCGAGCGCCTGCCTGCCACGCTCGAGCTGGCCATCGTCGCGGCTTTGCTGGCGCTGGTGGTGGGCATACCGCTTGGCGTGGTGGCGGCGCTGTACCGGGGAACCCGGGTGGCGCAGGCGCTGATGGCCGCCTCGCTGCTCGGGGTGTCGCTGCCTACGTTCCTGGTGGGCAACCTGGCAGTGCTCGTGTTCGCTGCCACGCTGCAATGGCTGCCGGCTTTCGGCCGTGGGGATGTCGTCGCCTGGGGCGGCTGGAGCACAGGCCTGCTCACCGTGGACGGCTGGCGGCACCTGGTGCTGCCGGCCATCACGCTGTCGATCTTCCAGATGACACTGGTGATGCGGCTGGTGCGTGCGGAGATGCTGGAGGTGCTGCGCAGCGACTACATCCGTTTCGCGCGCGCACGGGGCCTGCCCGACCGTGTGGTGCACTTCGGCCACGCGTTGAAGAACACGCTGGTGCCGGTGATCACGATCACGGGGCTGCAACTCGGCAGCCTCATCGCCTTCGCGATCATCACCGAGACCGTGTTCCAGTGGCCAGGCATGGGCCTGCTGTTCATCCAGGCGGTGCAGTTCGCCGACATCCCCGTGATGGCTGCCTACCTCTGCCTGATCTCCCTGATCTTCGTGGTCATCAACCTCATCGTCGATCTGCTCTACCTGGTGGTCGACCCGCGCCTGCGCGTCGGGCCAGGCGCCGGGCACTGAGACGTCGCGCGCTGGCATGTCATCCTCGATCACCACCACTTCTGCGCGCACGCCGGCCTGGCGCCGGGCGTGGGACAGCGACCTGTTGCACAGCTTTCGCGGCTCGCGGGTGGCCCAGCTGGCTGCGGCACTCGCCCTGCTGTGCGGTGTAGCGGCGCTGTTCGCGCCCTGGCTGGCGCCGCACGATCCCTTCGACCTGGCCACGGTGGACCTGATGGATGCGCGTCTGCCGCCAGCCTGGCTGGACGGAGGCACCTGGCGCTTTCCCCTGGGTACCGACGACCAGGGGCGCGACGTGCTCTCGGCGCTGATGCACGGCGCGCGCATCTCGCTGGCCGTGGGCCTGGCTGCGGTGCTGCTGTCGGTGGTCGCCGGGGTGGGCCTGGGGCTGCTCGCCGGGTTCGTCGGCGGCTGGCTGGACGGGCTGCTGATGCGGGTGTGCGACGTGATGCTGTCGTTCCCGGCCATCCTGGTGGCGCTGCTGATCGACGGGGTGGGGCGGGCTCTCTGGCCCGACGCCCACGGCAGCCTGGCCTTCGGCGTGCTGATCCTCGCCATCGCGCTCACCGGCTGGGTGAAGTACGCGCGCACGGTGCGCGGCTCCACGCTGGTGGAGCGGCGCAAGGAGTACGTGCAGGCCGCCCAGGTCATCGGCGTGGCCCCCTGGCGCATCATGCTGCGCCATGTGCTGCCGAACGTGACCGGCCCGGTGCTGGTGCTGGGCACCATCGACGTCGCGGCGGCAGTGATCATCGAGGCCACGCTCTCGTTCCTGGGCGTGGGCGTGCCGCCGACCAGCCCGTCGCTCGGCACGCTCATCCGCGTGGGCAATGACTACCTGCTGTCGGGTGAGTGGTGGATCACGGTGTTCCCTGGTGCCATGCTGATGGCCATCGCGCTGTCGGTGAACCTGCTGGGGGACTGGCTGCGCGATGCGCTCAACCCGAGGCTGCAATGAGCACCGCGACGGCGACCCCATTGCTCGAGGTGGACGATCTGGTGGTGGAGTTCCCCACCCGGCGCGGCACGCTGCGCGCGCTCGATGGCGTCAGCCTGCACATCTCGCCGGGCGAGATCCTGGGTGTGGTGGGTGAATCGGGGGCGGGCAAGTCGCTCACCGGCGCCGCGGTGATCGGCCTGCTGGAGCCGCCCGGGCGCGTGGCCTCAGGCGCGATCCGGCTGCACGGACAGCGCATCGACAACCTGCCGGCTGAGCAGCTGAGGCGGCTGCGCGGGCGCCGCATCGGGGCCATCTTCCAGGACCCGCTCACCTCGCTGAACCCGCTGTACAGCGTGGGGCAGCAACTGGTGGAGACCATACGCACCCACCTGCCGCTGGACGCGCACCAGGCGCGTGACCGGGCGGTGGACCTGCTGCGACAGACGGGCATTCCCGCGCCGGAGAGCCGTGTCGACCACTACCCCCACCAGTTCTCCGGCGGGATGCGGCAGCGTGTGGTGATCGCGCTCGCGCTGGCCGCCGAGCCCGAGCTGATCGTGGCCGACGAGCCGACGACCGCGCTGGATGTCTCCATCCAGGCGCAGGTCATCGCGCTGCTGCGGCGCCTGGCCCGCGAGCACGGCACGGCGGTCATGCTCGTCACGCACGACATGGGCGTCATCGCGGAGGCCTGCGACCGCGTGGCGGTGATGTATGCGGGGCGCGTCGTCGAGACGGGGCCGGTGGCCGAGGTCATCCACCGGCCGGCCCATCCCTACACGCGGGGGCTGATGGCCGCGATTCCATCCCTCGCCGAGAACGTCGACCGCCTGGCACAGATCGACGGGGCGATGCCGCGGCTGGATGCCGTCCCCAGCGGGTGCGCATTCCATCCGCGCTGCGCCCAGGCGCTGGCACGCTGCCGGCACGAACGCCCACCGCGCCTGTCGGTGGGGGCGACGCAGGTGGCTTGCTGGCTGCATGCCAGCCCAGCGGGTGAGGAGCCGACATGACGGCAACCGGCATCACGACGCCCCTGGTGGAGGCGAGCGACCTGGCCAAGGGCTTCGACGTCTCGGCGCCCTGGCTCACCCGTGTGATTTCCCGCGAGCCGCGCCGCACCGTGCGCGCGGTGGATGGCGTGTCGTTCCGCATCGCGCGCGGCGGCACACTGGCGCTGGTGGGCGAATCCGGATGCGGCAAGAGCACGGTGGCGCGCATGCTGGTCGGCCTGCAGGCGCCGGACCGCGGCCAGGTGCGATTCGATGGCCAGGACGCGTTGGCCGCCTGGCGGGCGGGGCGCACCGGGGCGGGGCTGCGGCGCCGGTTGCAGATGATCTTCCAGGACCCCTACGCGAGCCTCAACCCGCGTTGGCGTGTGGCCGACATCGTCGCCGAGCCTTTGCTCGAGCACGGGCTCGTGGACGGCCGCCGACAGGCGCGTGAGCGGGTGGCCGAGCTGCTGGGGGCGGTGGGCCTGGGCGGGGCGGACGCGAGCCGCTACCCGCACCAGTTCTCGGGCGGGCAGCGGCAACGCATTTCCATCGCCCGCGCGCTGGCCTCGGGGCCGGAGTTCCTGGTGTGCGACGAGCCGACCTCGGCACTCGACGTGTCCGTGCAGGCGCAGGTGCTCAATCTCATGAAGGACCTGTAGCAGTCGCTCGGGCTGACCTACCTCTTCATCTCGCACAACCTCGCGGTGGTGCACCACATGGCCGACGAGGTGGGTGTCATGTACCTGGGGCGCCTGGTTGAGCTGGCGCCGCGGCGGCAGCTGTTCACGCAGCCCCGCCACCCCTATACGCGCATGCTGCTGGATGCGATCCCCGATCTCCACGCCACGGGTCGGGCGCGCACACCGGTGCAGGGGGAGGTGCCCAATCCGCTGTCGCCGCCGCCCGGCTGCACCTTCCACCCGCGCTGCCCGCATGCGACCGCCCGCTGCCGTGTCGAGGCGCCTGCCTGGCACGCCCAACCCGACGGCGGGGCCGTCGCCTGCCATGCGGTCGAGGAGGGCAGGCTCGGTTAGCCGGCCCGGTGCGCACTCAGCCGATCAGGCGCTCGCCGGCGAGCAGCTGCGGCACTGTCTCGCGCTCCCGGATGAGGTGCACCCGGTCGCCATCGACCATCACCTCGGCGGCGCGCGGCCGGGTGTTGTAGTTGCTCGCCATGGTCATGCCGTAGGCACCAGCCGACAGCACGGCCAGCACGTCGCCAGGCTGCACCACCAGGCGACGGTCGCGCCCCAGCCAGTCGCCCGATTCGCAGACGGGGCCGACCACGTCCCAGGTGCGCGGCGTGCCGTCGTGCCGGTGGCAGGGCTCGATGCGCATCCAGGCCTGGTACATGGCCGGGCGCATCAGGTCGTTCATGGCGGCGTCGACGATGCAGAAGCTCTTGTCTTCGCCGGGCTTCAGGTACAGCACTTCGGCGAGCAGCACGCCGGCGTTGCCCACCAGCGACCGCCCGGGCTCGAGCAGCACCTCCCGGTGCCCATGGCCCCGTGCATCGATGCGCTCGAGCATCTGGCGCACCAGCGCCTCCGGGCTGGGCGGCTCCTCGTCCGTGTACGTGATGCCCAGCCCGCCGCCGAGGTCGATGTGCTGCAGCTCGATGCCTTCGCTGGCCAGGGCGTCCACCAGGTCCAGCAGGCGGTCCAGCGCATCGAGGTAGGGGCTGGCGCTGGTGATCTGCGAGCCGATGTGGCAATCGATGCCCACGACCTCGACGCCCGGCAGCGCACGCGCCTGCGCATAGACGGCCAGTGCCCGCTCGTGCGCGATGCCGAACTTGTTGCCCTTCAGGCCGGTGGAGATGTAGGGGTGTGTGCCGGCGTCGACATCGGGGTTCACGCGCAGGCTCACGGGCGCCCGGCGCCCGGCCGCGGACGCCACGTCCGCCAGAACGAGCAGCTCCGCCTCGCTTTCCACGTTGAAGCAGCGCACGCCGGCGTCCAGTGCCAGGCGCATCTCGTCGCGTGTCTTGCCGACGCCCGAAAAGACGACGCGCCCGGGCTGGCCACCGGCCGCGAGCACGCGCTGCAGTTCGCCGCCCGAGACGATGTCGAAGCCGCAACCCGCTTCCGCGAAGGTCTGCAGCACGGCCAGGCTCGAGTTGGCCTTCATCGCGTAGCACAGCAGATGCGGTCGGCCCGCCAGTGCGGCCTCGTAGCTTCGGACCTGGGCGCGCATGGCGTTGCGCGAGTACACGTACAGCGGCGTGCCGAACTGGCGTGCCAGCGCATCCAGCGCGTGGCCCTCGAGCTGGAGGTGGCGGTCGTGCAGCGAGAGGAAGGGGTGGCCGGGCAGGGTCATCGGGGCACAGGCAGGGCGCGGCCGCCCGGCGACGAGGCGGTGGGCGTGGGCACGGGCGCGGCGGGCGTCGTGCCGGGCGACGGCGTGGCGGTGGGCGGGGCCGTGGGGGTGGGCAGGGTCAGCGGCCCGCGCTGGCCGCAGCCGGCGGCGACGCAGGCGGCGGCCACGGTCGCCAGCAGGGTGGTGATGCGGCGGGACAAGCCCATGGACGCATGGCGCCGCCAGGGCGCCACTACACTCGACGCAGCGCGGTACGGCATGCCGCGAAGTGTACCGATCCCATGAGCGCCTCTGCCTTCTCGGACGCCGAATACCACCAGCGCGCAGCGGCAGTCCTGGCCGCCATCGAACGTCAGGTCGACCGTTGGCTGGACGAGGACGTCATCGACATCGACAGCCACCGCACCGGTGGCCTGCTGGAACTGTCCCTGCCGGACGGCAGCAAGCTGATCATCAACACGCAGCCACCGTTGCACGAGATCTGGCTCGCTGCCCGGGCGGGCGGCTACCACTTCCGCTTGCAGGCCGACGGCCGGTGGGCCGACACGCGCGACGGTGTCGATTTCTTCGAACGCCTGTCGCAGCAGGCGAGCGCCCAGGCCGGGCGCCCGCTGGTCTTCGCGGCCGGCTGAGGCCGGCTCAGCGAAAGAGGTCGAGGATGCCCTTCTTCTCGTCCTCGGTCGGTGATTGCGGCAGGTGCTCCTCCGCGCCCAGCGTGTCCACGCCACGGCCGGGGCTGTACTCGTCGTAGTACCACTCGCCACCCACGTTCACCACCCCCTCCGGCGCGGGCGGTTCGCTCACGGGAACGCCCTTGAGTACCTGGCCCATGTACTCGATCCACACGGGCAGCGACAGGCCACCGCCGGTCTCTCGATCACCGAGCTTGCGCGGGTTGTCGTAGCCGATCCACACCACGGCCGTCACGGTGGGTTGGAAGCCGGCGAACCAGGCGTCCATGGAGTCGTTGGTGGTGCCGGTCTTGCCGTACAGGTCGGGCCGCTTCAGCGTCGCCTGGGCCTTGGCAGCCGTGCCTGAACGCGTGATCTCCTGCAGCAGGCTGGACATGACGAACGCATTGCGGGCGTCGATGACCCGGGCCGACTCGTCGGGCCCGCGCAGCGGCACCTCGTGCAGCAGCTTGCCGCGGGCGTCGGTGATGCGGGCGATGAGCACGGGCGCCACCCGGAAGCCGCCATTCGCGAACACGCTGTAGGCGGTGGCCATCTGCATGGGCGTGACCGAGCCGGCGCCCAGGGCCATGGTGAGGTAAGGGTCGTGCTTGTCGCGGTCGAACCCGAAGCGCGTGACCCAGTCGCGCGCGTAGTCCACGCCCACCGATTGCAGCACCCGGATGGACACCATGTTCTTCGACTTCGCCAGGGCCCGACGCAGTGGCATCGGCCCGTCGAAGGTGCCGTCGTAGTTCTTCGGCTCCCACGGCTGGCTGCCGGTGCTGCCGGCGTCGAAGAACAGCGGCGCGTCGTTCACCACCGTCGCGGGGGTGAAGCCCTTCTCGAGTGCCGACGAGTAGATGAAAGGCTTGAAGCTCGAGCCCGGCTGCCGCCACGCCTGGGTGACGTGGTTGAACTTGTTCTTGCCGAAGTCGAAGCCGCCCACCATGGCCAGCACGGCACCGGTCTGCGGGTCCAGCGAGACGAAGGCGCCTTCGACCTCCGGCTGCTGCGTGAGCACCCAGTCGCCCTTGGGGCCCTTGACGGCTCGCACCACCGCCCCGGGGCGGATCTGGCGCTTCGGCTCGGCATTGGCCGCCAGCCCGGACGTCACGGGCTTCAGGCCCTCGCCCGTGACGGTGATCGACTCGCCCGATTGCAGGACCGCCACGACCTTCTTCGCAGAGGCCTCCAGCACCACCGCCGCCTTGAGCTCGTCGTTGTCCGGGTGGTCGGCCAGCGCCTCGGCCACCCGCGCATCCACCGCCTTCGGGTCGGCCGGCAGGTCGATGTAGGCCTCGGGGCCGCGGTAGCGCTGGCGGCGCTCATAGTCCATCAGGCCCTTGCGCAGGGCCCGGTACGCCGCCACCTGGTCGGCCGTGCGCACGGTGAGCTGCACCTGCAGGCCGCGCGTGTAGGTATCGGGCCCGTACTGGTTGAACACCAGCTGCCGCGCCAGCTCGGCCACGTACTCGGCGTGCACGGGCATGTCGGTGGGCGCACGGTAGCGCAGCTTTTCCACCTTGGCGGCCGCATGTTGCTCCGGGCTGATGAAGCCGTTGTCGAGCATGCGGTCGATGATGTACTGCTGACGCACGGTCGCCCGGCGCGGGTTGACGATGGGGTTGTAGGCCGACGGCGCCTTGGGCAGGCCGGCCAGCATGGCGGCTTCGGCGACCGAGATGTCCTTCAGCGGCTTGCCGAAGTAGATCTCGCTGGCGGCGGCGAAGCCGTAGGCCCGCTGGCCCAGGTAGATCTGGTTCATGTACAGCTCGAGGATCTGGTCCTTGCTGAGCTGGCTCTCGATCTTCAGCGCGAGCAGCACCTCGTACAGCTTGCGCGACAGCACCTTCTCCGACGAGAGGTAGAAGTTGCGCGCCACCTGCATGGTGATCGTGGACGCCCCCTGGCTGCCCACGTTGCCGAACTGGGCCAGGCCGGCGCGCAGCACGCCGATGTAGTCGACCCCGCTGTGCTCGTAGAAGCGGGCGTCCTCGATGGCGAGCACCGCCTGCTTCATGACGGGCGGGATCTGCGCGATGGGTGTGAACGTGCGCCGCTCGTCGCCGAACTCACCCAGCAAGGTGCCATCGGCGGAGTACACGCGCAGCGGCAATCTCGGCCGGTAGTCGGTGACCGAATCGAGTTCGGGCAGGTTCGGATACGCCACGGCCAGCGCGATGGCCGCGGCAATGAGCCCCAGCAGGATCACCGCGGCCACGGTGCCGGCGAGCAGGGCGGCCGCCCGCAGTGGCAGCGCCCACCACCGGGAAGCCGCTCGCCCCCCGGAAGTGGGTTCAGGGGGTTCGGCGCGGGCGTCTTCGCTCATGGAGGGCTGAAAGTAGAGGACGGCGGATTATAGAAATCCGGTCCCACGCCGATCTGCAGGTGTTGGAAGGGTTTCCTCATCACAGTTGCTTGCGGCCCAAAACGGTTTGTCACAGCTGAACGAATGAACCCGAGAAGACTTTCTCGGTGCGGATGCCGCGAGTGTGCGAACCGCAACGATCAGGGCGGTTGCTCAGCCGTTTTTCCTTGGTTTCACAACATCCTTGCTGCTAGGATTGAAGTGCTTTGTTAACTTTGCGTCCTGTCGTAGGGCCGCTGGAGCCTTGACTCGTGGGTTTTCTTGATCGCCTGTTGGGCCAGAAGCATCCGCCGATGATTGGCCTGGATATCAGTTCGTCGAGCGTCAAGCTGGTCGAGCTGTCGCGGTCTGCGCCAGGCGAGCTCGTGCTCGAGCGCCTGGCCAGCGAGCCCTTTGAAAAGGGCTGGATCGTCGACGGCCAGATCGAGAAGTTCGACGAGGTGGCCGATGCGGTGCGCCGGGTGGTCACCCGCAGCGGCACCAAGACGCGCCAGGTCGTCATGGCCATGCCTCAATCGGCCGTCATCACGAAGAAGATCGTCTTGCCGGCGGGGCTTCGGGAAGAGGAGATGGAGCTTCAGGTCGAGTCCGAGGCGCATCAGTACATTCCCTTCTCCCTCGACGAGGTGAGCCTCGACTTCTGCGTCATCGGGCCCAACGCGGCATCGGCAGGCGACGTTGACGTGCTGATCGCCGCCTCGCGCAAAGACCGCGTCCAGGACCGCCAGGGCCTGGCCGAGGCTGCCGGCCTGACGCCGGTGGTGCTCGACATCGAGTCGCATGCGTCGCGCCTGGCGATGGGGCGGCTCATCTCCGCGCTGCCCGAGCAGGGCAAGGATTCGCTGGTCGCGCTGTTCGAGATCGGGGCAGACACCACCAGCCTCAAGGTGCTGCGCGAGGAAGAGATGCTCTACGACCGGGACCAGTCGTTCGGCGGCTCCCAGTTGACCCAGCTCATCTCCCGGCAGTACGGCTTCTCCTACGAAGAGGCCGAGCAGAAGAAGATCAGCGGCGAACTGCCGGAGGACTACGAGTCCACGCTGCTCACCCCCTTCGTCGACAGCCTGGCACACGAGATCGGACGAGCCCTGCAGTACTTCTTCACCAGCACGCCACACCACAAGGTGCATTACGTCATGCTCGCCGGCGGCACGGCCGCCATGCCGGGACTGCGAGAGCGCGTCAAGGACGTCACGGGCTTCACCTCCAAGGTCGTCAACCCGTTCGAAGGCATGAAGCTCGGTTCCTCGGTGCGCGAGGCCAAGCTGCGCCGTGAGGCGCCCTCCTACCTCACGGCCTGCGGCCTGGCGATGCGGAGGTTCGTGCAGTGATTCTCATCAACCTGCTTCCGCACCGCGAAGCGCGGCGCCAGGAGCGCAAACGTCAGTTCCTGTCGGCCCTGCTGCTGGCCGCGATCGTCGGCGCGGGTGTCGTCCTGCTGTGGTTCGGCGTCATCCAGCAGATGAAGGCGTCCCAGGAGGGGCGCAACCGGTTCCTGTCCGAAGAGATCAAGAAGCTCGAAGAGCAGATCAAGGACGTGGCCGACCTGCGCACCGAAATCGACCAGCTGAAGGCTCGCCAGAAGGCGGTCGAGGACCTGCAGACCGACCGCAACGTGCCGGTGTACCTGCTCGACGAGCTGGTCAAGCAGACGCCCGAAGGGATCTACCTCACCGGCGTCAAGCAATCGGGCAATGTGGTCACGGTGAACGGCCAGTCGTCCACCAACGAGCGCGTCTCCGAGATGCTGCGCAACACCGCCTACAACTCGCCGTGGCTGGAGAAGCCTGAGCTGGTCGAGATCAAGGCGGTGACGGTCGGCAAGGACCGCGCGGCGCGTCGCCTCTTCGATTTCTCCATGCGCCTGTCCATCAAGCGGCCGCAGGCGCCCGGCGCGGCCAGTGCGCCCGACACCGGCTCGGCAACCGCCAAGCCGTCGTCCAAGCCGGCCAAGGCTGCCAACAAGGCCAAAGGCGCATGATGGCCACCGCAAAGTCTTCCTCGCCCCGCATCGACATCGGCGCCAGCCTGCAGCGCGCGGCCGCCCAGTTCCGCGACCTCAACCCCAAGGAGCCGGGCCAGTGGCCGGTGCTGCCCAAGATCGCCGCCTGCCTGGCCGTCACCGGCGCGGCCGTCGGCCTGGGCTGGTTGCTGGTGCTGAGTGACGCG
This sequence comes from Burkholderiales bacterium, assembly GCA_016213265.1. GTDB lineage: Bacteria > Pseudomonadota > Gammaproteobacteria > Burkholderiales > Burkholderiaceae_C > Ideonella. The sequence goes on from JACRBA010000062.1 coordinate 13,272, forward strand.
AACCAGAGTCTCGAGGCCGCTCGCGCCAAGGAACCCAAGCTGAAGACGGAGTACCGTGACAAGCTGGCCCAGGCGGTCAACCTGAACGAGCTCAAGAAGCAGAAGGAGCAGGTGCAGGAGTACGTCACCCAGCTCGAGAAGCAGCTGCCCGGCAAGGCCGAGATGGACGCGCTGCTGTCCGACATCAACCAGGCCGGTATCGGCCGCGGCCTGCAGTTCGAGCTGTTCCGGCCCGGCCAGGTGGTCATCAAGGACTACTACGCCGAGTTGCCCATCGCCGTGAAGGTGTCCGGGCGCTACCACGACATCGGCTCCTTCGTGGCGGACGTGGCCAACCTGTCGCGCATCGTCACCCTGCACAACCTCAACATCGCCCCGCCGCCCAAGGATGCATCGGGCGCCCTGATGATGGAGGCCACTGCGCGCACCTACCGCTATCTCGACGCGGCCGAGGTCGCGGAGGTCAAGCGTGCCGCTGCCGAGGCGGCCAAGGCGAAGAAGAAGGGCAAGAAGTGATGAGGCGCCTTGCATGTGTCATGGCCGTCGCCGTGCTGTCGCTGGCCGGCTGCGGCGCCAACACCGAAGAGCTCACTGACTGGATGGAGCAGCAAAAACGTGCGGCCAAGCCCAGCGTGCAGCCGATCGAGGCGCCCAAGAAGTTCGAGCCGCATCCCTATTCGGTGATCGCCCTGGTCGACCCCTTCAGCGCGCAGAAGCTCGGCACGGGCACGCGGCTGGAAGGAGGGCAGGGCAATCCCATCCTGGCGGCGCAGCTTCGCCGGCGCAAGCAGCCCCTGGAGGCCTTCCCGCTGGACGCCATGAAGATGGTCGGTACGGTCTCCCGGCAAGGACGGCCCCACGCCCTGATCGAGGTGGACAAGCTGCTCCACTACGTCAAGGTGGGCGAGTACATCGGCCAGAACTACGGCCAGATCACGCAGATCGACGAAACCGAGCTGACCCTGCGAGAGCTGGTGCAGGACGCGGCCGGTGAATGGATCGAGCGCACCACGACTCTCCAGCTGCAGGAGAAGGCGCGATGAACACACAGTTGGAGTTTCGCAAGATGCGGAGTACGACGTTGGGCGCCCTGGTGGCGGCCCTGGCGCTGGCCATGCCCGGCGTGTCCTGGGCACAGAACCTGATCCGCTCGATCAGCAGCAACCAGCAATCCACCGGCGAAGTGATCCGCGTGGACCTCAGCGAGCCCTTGCCGGCGGCGCCCACCGGGTTCGCCGTGCAGTCACCGCCGCGGGTCGCGATCGATCTGCCCATGGTGACCAATGGCCTGGGTCGCTCGTCGGTGGAGATCAACTCCGCCAATGTGCGCAGCGTGAACGTGGCCAGCGCCGGGGAGCGCACCCGCCTGGTGCTGAGCCTGCGCGCGCCGGCCAACTACCGCACCGAACTCCAAGGTCGGTCGTTGCTCATCCATGTCGAGCCCCAGGCCCCGGTGGCCGCGGCCCAGACGAGCGGCCCCACCGTCCAGTTCGCCGCCAGCCAGAACACCGAGCAGCTGCCGCTGCGTGACATCGACTTCCGCCGGGGCCCCGATGGGTCCGGACGGGTCATCGTCGGCCTGGCCAGCACCCAGATCGGCGTGGACCTTCGCCAGCAGGGCCAGAACCTGGTGGTCGAGTTCCTGCGCTCGGGCCTGCCCGAGTCGCTGCGTCGGCGCCTGGACGTGACCGACTTCGGCACCCCGGTGCAGTCCATCTCCACCGTGCAGAGCGGTGACAAGGTCCGCATGGTGGTGGAACCGCGCGGCGCGTGGGAACACAGCGCCTACCAGACGGACACCCAGTTCGTCCTGGAGGTCCGGCCGGTCAAGCTCGACCCGAACAAGGTCAGCCAGGGCCCGGGCTATACGGGCGAGAAGTTGTCGCTCAACTTCCAGAACATCGAAGTGCGATCGCTGCTGCAGGTGATTGCCGACTTCACCAACTTCAACGTCGTCACCAGCGACACCGTGACCGGCAACGTCACCCTGCGCCTGAAGGACGTGCCCTGGGACCAGGCCCTGGACATCATCCTGCAGGCCAAGGGCCTGGGCATGCGCAAGTCCGGCAACGTGCTCTGGATCGCGCCCAAGGAAGAGCTGGCCACCAAGGAACAGGTCGACCTGGAGGCCAAGAAGAAGATCTCCGACCTCGAGCCGGTGCGCACGCAGGCCTTCCAGTTCAACTACGCCAAGGCCGACGAGATTGCACGGCTGCTGTTGGGGCAGATCATCGGCGTGGATGGCAAGGCCATTTCGGTCACCGCAGCCGGCGGCGGCGGTGCCACCAACAACGTGCGTGTCCTTTCGCCGCGCGGCTCCGTGCTGCCCGAGCCCCGCACCAACCAGCTTTTCGTCACCGACATCCCCTCCAAGCTGGAAGAGATCGCGGCGATGATCGCCCGCATCGACGTGCCGGTGCGCCAGGTGCTGATCGAGGCGCGCATCGTGGAAGCCGACGACAAGTTCGGGCGGGCGCTCGGCGTCAAGCTGGGCTCGTCCGACCTGCGCGGTCTGCGCGGCGGCACACCGGGCTACAGCGTGGGCGGCAGCAACTACGTGACCATCGGCGGCAACTACAACGCGGTGGGCGGGCAGACGGGCCAGATGGACCCGGATGACTTCCTCTACAACGACACGCGTTTCGTGAACCTGCCGGCCAATGCCTCGGCGATCGGCACCGCGGCGGCGGCCAACTTCGCGCTGTCGCTGTTCAGTGCCACGGCGAACCGGTTCCTGAACCTGGAGCTCTCGGCCCTGGAGGCGGAGGGCAAGGGCAAGATCCTGTCCAGCCCGCGTGTCATCACCGCAGACCAGAAGCGCGCCGTCGTGAAGCAGGGCGAGGAGATTCCTTACCTGGTGGCCACGTCCAGCGGCGCCACGTCGGTGCAGTTCCGCGACGCCGTGTTGAAGCTGGAGGTCACGCCGCAGATCACGCCGGAAGGCAACGTGATCCTGAGCGTCGACGTGTCCAAGGACAGCCGTGGCGAAGGCACCGTGGCCGGCCCGGCGATCAACAAGAAGCAGGTCCAGACGGAAGTGCTCGTGGAGAATGGCGGCACGGTCGTCATCGGCGGCATCTTCACGCAGACCGACCGCGAAGACGTCAACAAGGTGCCTCTGCTGGGCGACATCCCCTACCTGGGCAACCTGTTCAAGGACCGCGTCAAGCTGAGCAACCGCACCGAGCTGCTCATCTTCCTGACGCCGAAGGTGCTGAATGACCGCGCCGCTGCCCGCTGACCGAGCGAGCAGGGCCAACGACACGATCGGGAGTTTGTGATGATTCGACGGATGAAGGTCTGGGCTGCGGGCCTGGCGACCGCAGCGCTGCTCGCTGCGTGCGGCGGCGGCGGCGGCGACCCGGGTGAGTGCCAGCTGTGCGGTGGCAACGGTGGTTCGGTGAGCAGCCTCGTGGTCACGCTGAGCAGCCAGAGCCTCTCCAACGGCGGGAATGACACGGTGACGGCCACCATCACGGCCCTCGATGCCAATCGCGTGGCCGTGGCGGGCGCGCCCATTGAAGTGGCGGTTGACGCCAATGCGGTGGCGACCGTGGGGAGCACGGCCACCGACGCGGCCGGCCAAGTGACGGCCAACGTGGGTGTGGGCTCTGACAAGTCCAACCGCACGGTCCACTTCACCGCGCGCAGCGGCTCCGTGTCCCAGTCGGTCAGTTTCCTCGTGACCGGCACGCGGGTGACGGCCACCTACGCGAGCACGGTCGCCCCTGGCTCCACCGGCAATACCGTGGAGTACCTGGTGACCGACGTCAATGGAGTCGGCATCGGCGGGCAAGCGATCACCGTCGCGGCGGCGGGACTGGATTCCATGTCCGGCACCACCAATGCCTCGGGCCAGTTCACCTACACCTACAGCGCGCCGGACTCGACGGGTTCGCTGGTGATCTCCGCCACCGTGGCAGGGGTGACCGAGGTGTCGACGATCCAGATCGCCAGCAGCGGCACGGTGCCCCCGGCCACGGGTACCGTCAACTCCGCTTCTCTGGCCGCCAGCCCGAACACCGTGCTGGTGAACACGGCAGGCAGCACCGCCAACCAGGCGCAAGTCCGTGCCCTGTTTGTCCGCGCCGACAACAGCGCGGTGCAGAACGTGCGCGTCCGATTCGACCTGGGCGGTGATCCGAACAAGGTGGGTGGCACATTCAGCTCCGGCTCGGACATGCTCTACAGCTCCGAGAACGGCATGGTCACCGTGTCCTATATCCCGGGCACGCGTTCCAGCCCCACCGATGGCGTGACCGTGCGCGCATGCTGGGACTACACCGACTTTGCTGCCGGCACCTGCCCGCATGCGGAAACGGCGACCCTGACTGTGACCTCGGAAGCCATCTCCGTGACCTTGGGCACGAACGAACTCATCGAGGAAGGTGCGGACGAACTTACCTACATCAAGAAGTTCGTGGCCATGGTGGTGGATTCGGCCGGCAACGCGATGCCGGGCGTGGCCATCACGCCCGTGGTGGACTTGACGCACTACGCCAAGGGCGCATGGATCGTCTCGAACGGTGCCTGGGGGCAGGGCGCCGTGGACACTGACGGTGACGGCCTGGTGGACACCGTTGGCATCCAGTCGTGTACGAACGAAGACCTGGATCGTGACGGCATCCTCGACAGCGGTGAGGATCGCGACAAGGACAACATTCTCGAGCCGCGCAAGGCGGACGTGTCCATCCGCATGCTGGGTACGGGCACCACGGACAGCAGCGGCCTGGCGATCCTGCAGATCGAGTACCCGAAGAACGTGGCAAGCTGGGTGCGTTTCCAAATTACCATCACGGCCAGCGGCGTGAGCGGAACCGAAGGCCGCGCGGGCTATGCCGACTGGCTGCCGATTCCTGCCTCCGCGGTGGACGACACCGATGTGTCACCGGCATTCCAGGGCAGCCCCTACGGTCTTCGCAACTCCTGCACGGTTCACTGACCGGCAAGGGGCGGTGACGTGACACGTTCACCGGTGGGGTCGCCCTTGGGCGACCCCTTTGTTTTGCCGTGACGATCGTCCTTGTCGGCCTGCCGGGCAGTGGCAAGTCCACCGCCGGGCGGCAGCTTGCGCGCCATCTGGACTGGCCATTCGTCGACTCCGACCACGAGCTGGAGCGGCAGTTCGGCACCAGCATCCGGGACTACTTTGCCGCCCATGGCGAAGAGGCGTTCCGCGACCAGGAGGAACGCGCGATCGACCAGCTCGCCCAGCCCGGGCGGCGGGTGTTGGCAACCGGCGGCGGTGCCGTCCTGCGGCCGGCCAACCGCGCAGCGATGCAGCGGCCCGGGAACGTGGTGGTGTACCTGCGCTCCTCCCCGGAGGAACTGGCGCGTCGGCTGCGGCATGACACCCAGCGGCCGCTGCTGCAGGGCGGCGACGCCTTGCGCAAGCTGCGCGACCTCTACCGTGTGCGCGACCCGCTCTACCGCGAGGTTTCGACCTTCGTGCTGGACGCCGGCCGCACCTCGGTGCCATCGCTCGTGCACCGGTTGTGCATGCAGATGGACATGGCAGGTCTGAGCCAGGCACTCTGAGCCGGGCCCCGGGGCAGCGGGTGCAGCGGCCCGTACACTGGCCGCATGGTCAGGCTCGATATTCCCCCGGCAGTCGCGGCCCCGCCCGACGCCACCGTCACGGTCGCCTTGGGTGACCGCACCTACGACATCCTGATCGGATGCGGGCTGCTCGCCCGCGACGCACCCTGGGAAGGGCTGCCACGTGCCCGAGATGCGGTCATCGTCAGCAACGAGACCGTGGCCCCGCTGTACGCCGAACGCCTCAGCCAGCGCCTGTCGGCGCAGTTCGCGCGGGTGCACAGCGTCGTGCTGCCCGATGGCGAGGCCCACAAGGACTGGATGACGCTCAATCGGATCTTCGATGCGTTGCTTGAGAACGGCTGCGACCGCAAGACAGTGCTCTTTGCCCTGGGGGGGGGTGTCATCGGAGACATGACCGGTTTCGCCGCGGCCTGCTACATGCGCGGAGTTCCCTTCGTCCAGGTACCCACCACACTGCTGTCACAGGTGGATTCGTCGGTGGGTGGCAAGACGGCGATCAACCACCCGCTGGGCAAGAACATGATCGGCGCGTTCTACCAGCCGCAGCGGGTGCTGTGCGACCTCGACACGCTGCGCACGCTGCCGGGCCGGGAGCTCAGCGCGGGGCTCGCCGAGGTGATCAAGTACGGCCCGATTGCAGACCCGGCCTTCCTGTCCTGGCTGGAGCAGCACATGGATGATCTGCGCTCAGGGGACGCCATCGCCCTGCAGCACGCCGTGCGACGCTCCTGCGAGATCAAGGCGCAGGTGGTGGCAACGGATGAGCGGGAAGGGGGGCTGCGCGCCATCCTCAACTTCGGCCACACCTTCGGCCATGCCATCGAGGCCGGGCTGGGCTTCGGCGTGTGGCTCCATGGCGAAGCGGTGGCGGCCGGCATGGTGATGGCCAGCGAGCTGTCGGAGCGGCTGGGCATGGCTCCCACGGGGCTGACGGCCCGGCTCACCCGGCTGCTGGAGGCGGCGGGTCTGCCGGTGCGGGGCCCGGCGGGGCTGTCCCCACAGGAGTACCTCGCTCACATGCGCGTCGACAAGAAGGCCGAGGCAGGGGATATCCGCTTCGTGCTGATCGACGGGGAGGGCAGCGCGGTGCTGCGCCCCGCGCCCGACGGCCTCGTGGCGCAGTGCATCGAGGCCCACACGGCGCCGGCATGACGCGACAGCGCGAGCCCGTGGTGCCGTTCGTCGCGCGCCCTCGGGACGCGGGGCTGGCCCCATGGGCCGTGCACGCCGCACACAGCCGGGGGCGGCGCCGGCCCGAGGCGCCTGCGCCCACCCGCAGCGAGTTCCAGCGCGACCGCGACCGGATCGTCCATTGCAGTGCGTTCCGGCGCCTGGTCTACAAGACGCAGGTCTTCCTCAACCACGAGGGCGACCTGTTTCGCACCCGGCTGACGCACTCCCTCGAAGTGGCGCAGCTGGCCCGTTCCATGGCCCACAGCCTGGGCTTGAACGAGGACCTGGTGGAGGCCATCGCCCTGGCGCATGACCTGGGCCACACCCCGTTTGGGCACGCGGGCCAGGACGCGCTGGACGCGTGCATGGTGGACGACGGGGGGTTCGAGCACAACCTGCAGAGCCTGCGCGTGGTGGACACGCTGGAGCAGCGCTATCCGGAGTGGGATGGGCTGAACCTGTGCCTGGAGACGCGCGAAGGCATCCTCAAGCGTTGCCCGCTGCCCTTGGCGCAGGCCTGGGAGCGTGAAGAGCCCGGGGGGCCGGGTCGGCGTTTCGTGCTCGGCCTGCAGCCCAGCCTGGAGGCGCAGCTGACCAACCTGGCCGACGAGATCGCCTACAACGCGCACGATGTGGACGATGGCGTGCGGTCGGGCCTGCTGAGCGTGGCGATGTTGAGGGAGGTGCCCCTGTTCGAGCGCTTCCATGAGGAAACGCTGGCCGCCCACCCGCAGCTGGCCGACAGTGCCGACCGACGCCTGCTGGCCGAGATCATCCGGCGCATGCTCTCGGCCCAGGTGTATGACGTCATTGATGCCACCGCGGCGCGACTGGCGCAGCACCGGCCCGATGATTCCGAAGCTGCCCGTGCGCTGCCCCCCCTCGTGGGGTTCAGCGCCGACATGCGGGCCGCGAGCGCGGCGCTGAAGCGGTTTCTCTTCCGGGCCCTCTACCGGCATCCCCGGGTGATGGCGAACACGGATGCCGGCAAGCGTGTGATCACGGAGCTGTTTGCGATCTACCGCGAGCGGGACGAGGAATGGCCGGAGGAGTTCCGGCGGCGCGGTGCGCGGCTGCGCGGCCTGGCCGACTACATCGCCGGGATGACCGACCGCTTTGCACTCCGAGAGCACCATCGCCTGACCGGCCAGCGCCTGTTCGCTGACTGACGGCCGGCATCTCGCCACCCTCGTCGGGCAGGCGGTGGGCCGAGCTGACGGAAAATGGAGACTGTCACCACTTTCTCCCCCGTCCATGGCCCGCCAGCCTCGAATCTCTCTCGGCGGCACGCCGCACCACGTGCAGGTGCGCGGCCACAACGGCCAACCGATCTGCGCCGACGCCACCGACCGACAGCACCTGCTGGGCTGCCTGCGCGATGCGCTGCGCGAGCATGGCATCGCGCTGCACGCCTACGCGGTGCTGCCTTCGGCACTGCACCTCGTGCTCACGCCGGTGGAGCCGGAACACATCGGCCGCATGCTGCAAAGCATCGGTCGTCGCTACGTGGCCACCTTCAACGCGCGCCATGGCCGCACGGGTGCCCTGTGGGAGGGCCGGTACCGCGCCCATCTGCTTGACGACGGCCCCCACCTACTGGCCTGCATGCGGCTGGTGGAGTCGGCCGCCCGGGAAGCGGGCGCCTCCGACGAGTCCAGCCTGGCACACCATCTGGGGCAGCGACGGGACGCGCTCGTGACGGACCCGGCGGCGTACTGGGCGCTGGGCAACACGCCTTTTGAACGGGAAGCCGCCTACCGCCACTGGATCGAGCAGGGGGTGGCCCCGGCCGAGCGCGCTGCGATCGACGCCGCGTTGCGGTCGGGGCGGCCGTGGGTGCCTGCCGGCGCCGCCGCGGCGCTCGAAAGGCAGCTGGGACGAAGCCTGGCCGCTCGCCCCCGCGGACGGCCACGAAACCTCGTAGAAAAGAGTGTCCCCAAATAAAGCAAACGTCTGCGATCCTGGCTGATTAAAAGAAGCCTGACCCCATTTGATAGCGCTTGTGGCGCCAGGGTCTTTCTCTTAACCTCGCGTTTCCCCTAAGTCTCGCGAGGAGCGTCGCCATGTCCCAGGCCGCGCCGGGCGTCCAGCCCACCACCCAAGCCGCCGTTTCTGTCACCCCGCCCGAGGGCCTCGACGCCCCCGTGGCCTCGCGCGACGAGATCCGGCAACTCGCCGACCGCGGGCTGTACCGCCCGAGCAGCGAGAAGGATGCCTGCGGTGTGGGCTTCGTGGCCCACATCAAGGGGCAGAAGGCGCACGCCATCGTCGAGCAGGGTCTCAAGATCCTGGAGAACCTGGACCACCGGGGCGCCGTGGGGGCAGATGCCCTCATGGGCGACGGCGCGGGCATCCTCATCCAGATCCCCGATGAGTTCTTCCGCGCCGAGATGGCGGCGCAGGGCATCACGCTGCCGCCGCCGGGCGAGTACGGCGTGGGCATGATCTTCCTGCCCAAGGAGCATGCGTCACGCCTGGCCTGCGAACAGGAGCTCGAGCGCGCCATCAAGGCCGAGGGCCAGGTGCTGCTGGGCTGGCGCGACGTGCCGGTGGACACCGAGATGCCCATGTCGCCCGCCGTGCGCACCACGGAGCCCGTGATCCGCCAGGTCTTCATCGGCCGCGGGGCCGACGTGATCGTGCCGGACGCGCTGGAGCGCAAGCTGTACGTCATCCGCAAGACGGCGTCGGCCGCCATCCAGGCGCTCAAGCTCACGCACAGCCGCGAGTACTACGTGCCCAGCATGAGCTGCCGCACGATCATCTACAAGGGCCTGCTGCTGGCGAACCAGGTGGGGCAGTACTTCAAGGACCTGGCGGACCCGCGCACGGTGTCCGCGCTGGCCCTGGTGCACCAGCGCTTCTCCACCAACACCGTCCCCGAGTGGCCGCTCGCCCACCCCTACCGGATGGTGGCCCATAACGGCGAGATCAACACCGTCAAGGGCAACTTCAACTGGATGCGCGCCCGTGAAGGCGTGATGAAGTCGCCCGTGCTGGGTGACGACCTGAAGAAGCTCTATCCCATCAGCTTCGAGGGCCAGAGCGACACCGCCACCTTCGACAACACGCTCGAGCTGCTCACCATGGCGGGCTACCCGCTGGCCCATGCCGCCATGATGATGATCCCGGAGGCCTGGGAACAGCACGAGATGATGGACGAGCGCCGCCGCGCGTTCTACGAGTACCACGCCTCGATGATGGAGCCCTGGGACGGCCCGGCCGCGATGGTCTTCACCGACGGCAAGCAGATCGGCGCCACGCTGGACCGCAATGGCCTGCGCCCGGCGCGCTACATCGTCACCAATGACGACCTGGTGGTCATGGCCTCGGAATCGGGCGTGCTGCCCATCACCGAGAACCGCATCGTCAAGAAGTGGCGCCTGCAGCCCGGCAAGATGTTCCTGATCGACCTGGAACAGGGCCGCATCGTCAACGACGAGGAGCTCAAGGCCCAGTTCGCCAGCGCGCGCCCCTACCGGCAGTGGATCGACAACGTGCGCGTGCGGCTGGACACCATCCCCGCCGGCGAGGCCGCCCCGACGCCCTTCACCGAATCGCTGCTGGATCGCCAGCAGGCCTTCGGCTACACGCAGGAGGACATCAAGTTCCTGCTGGCGCCGATGGCCACGGCCGGTGAGGAGGGCATCGGTTCCATGGGCAACGACTCGCCCCTGGCGGTGCTGTCGGACAAGAACAAACCGCTGTACAACTACTTCAAGCAGCTGTTCGCCCAGGTGACGAACCCGCCGATCGACCCGATCCGCGAGGCCATCGTGATGAGCCTGAACAGCTTCATCGGCCCCAAGCCGAACCTGCTGGACATCAACGCGGTGAACCCGCCGATGCGGCTGGAGGTGGCGCAGCCCGTCCTGGACTTCCAGGCCATGGCGCGCCTGCGCAACATCGAGTCGGCCACCGGCGGCAAGTTCAAGACCTGCGAGGTGGACATCACCTACCCGCTGGCCTGGGGCCGTGAGGGCATCGAGGCCAAACTGGCCTCGCTGTGCGCCGAGGCCGTGGACGCCATCAAGAGCGGCCGCAACATCCTCATCATCACCGACCGCCGCATGGCGCGCGGGCAGGTCGCCATCCCGGCCCTGCTGGCCTTGTCGGCGATCCACCACCATCTGGTGCGCGAGGGCCTGCGCACCACCGCCGGCCTGGTGGTGGAGACGGGCTCGGCGCGCGAGGTGCACCACTTCGCGGTGCTCGCTGGCTACGGCGCCGAGGCCGTGCACCCCTACCTCGCCATGGAGACCCTGGCGGCCATGCACCAGGAGCTGCCTGGTGAGCTGTCGGCCGAGAAAGCGATCGCCAACTACGTGAAGGCGATCGGCAAGGGCCTGTCGAAGATCATGTCCAAGATGGGCGTGTCCACCTACATGTCGTACTGCGGCGCCCAGCTGTTCGAGGCCATCGGCCTGAACAAGGCCATGGTCGACAAGTACTTCCGCGGCACCGCCACGCAGGTCGAGGGCATCGGTGTGTTCGAGGTGGCGGAGGAGGCGCTGCGCAACCACCGTGCCGCCTTCGGCGACGACCCGCTGCTCGAGGGCATGCTGGACGCCGGTGGCGAGTACGCCTGGCGCACCCGCGGCGAGGAGCACATGTGGACGCCCGACGCCATCGCCAAGCTGCAGCACAGCACGCGCTCGGGGCAGTTCGATTCGTACAAGGAATACGCGCAGATCATCAACGACCAGAGCCGCCGCCATCTCCCGCTGCGCGGCCTGATCGACTTCCGCTTCGACCCGGCGCAGGCCATTCCGCTGGACGAGGTGGAGCCGGCCGCCGAGATCGTCAAGCGCTTCGCCACCGGCGCCATGTCGCTGGGCTCGATCTCCACCGAGGCGCACACCACGCTGGCGATCGCCATGAACCGCATCGGCGGCAAGAGCAACACCGGTGAAGGCGGCGAGGATCCGGCGCGCTACCGCAACGAGCTCAAGGGCATCGCGATCACCGATGGCACCAAGGTGTCCGAGGTGCTGGGCGGCCAGGTGGTCGAGTCCGACTACGTCATGCGTGCCGGCGACAGCCTGCGTTCGCGCATCAAGCAGGTGGCGTCGGGCCGCTTCGGCGTGACCACCGAGTACCTGGTGTCGGCCGACCAGATCCAGATCAAGATGGCCCAGGGCGCCAAGCCGGGCGAGGGCGGGCAGTTGCCCGGGCACAAAGTCTCGGCGGAGATCGCGGCTCTGCGATACTCGACGCCGGGCGTGACACTGATTTCGCCGCCGCCGCACCACGACATCTATTCCATCGAGGACCTGGCGCAGCTTATCTATGACC
>JACRBA010000067.1 GCA_016213265.1 Burkholderiales bacterium
AGGCCGCCGCGGTGCCGCTCCAGATGCGCTGGCTGGTGTCGGCGTCCAGCTGCAGCTCGTCGAACAACGCCCGCACCCAGTCCATGCGCTCGCGGATGTGCCCGGCCGAACACGGCAGGAAGCAATCGCTGCCGAATTGCAGCAGACCGGCGCCGATGACCTCCAGCGCGCGCGCCAGCACCTCGCGCCGGTACGGCGGCGGCGGCCCGAAGGAGATGTCGAGCCGGAAGGCACAGCGGTCCTCGGGCACCCCGTGGATGCGGTCGATCAGCGCCACCGCGATCGCCTCGTCCGTCCACGGCCAGCCGCAGTGGGCCAGCGCGACGCGGGCGCCCGGGTGGTCGCGCATCACCTCGAAGTACGCCGGCCGGCAGAAGCGGCCGGACCGTCCGTCGATGAAGATGCCGCTGTGGAACAGCACCGGCAGCTTCAGCTCGCTGGCCACGGCGAACACCGGCTGCACCCGGTCCTCGTGCGGGTACCAGCCGGTGGGCACCATCTTCACGCCGCGCAGCCCGTGCTGCTCCACGGCGCGGCGCAGCATGTCGGGCGCACCCGGCTCGCGCGGGTCCACCACCGCGAAGCCCACCAGCCGGTCGCCGCGGCCCTGGACCAGCTGGCCGAGGAACGCGTTGGCCCGCTCCAGCGATTCCCGGTCGTCGAGCGAATACCCTTCGCTCAGGAACGGCGCCAGCAGCACGCCCAGGTCGACCTGCGCGCCGTCCAGGCTGGCCAGCACGTCGGCCACGGTCTCGCGCCCCGTCGTGTGCAGGTGGGCATCGATGATCATGCGTTGGCCTGCGCGGGTTGCACGCCGGGCTGCTGCTCGGCACGCTGCGCCAGCACCTGTTCGGCCGCCTTGCGGCCGGCGATGAACGCGTGGTCGGAGTTGTAGTAGGCCCACTCGCTGTAGCGCCCGGCCAGCACCACGCCGAACTGCGAGAACCACTCGCGGATCAGCGCCACGCGCTCGGCCCGGCCATGGTCGTACACCACGTACGCGCAGGGCATGTCCACCTGGCCCGCGCTCACCACCCGGTGCTCGGGGCCGAAGATGCCGACGCGCCGGCAGTCGGCGATGGCGCGCTCGATCAGCGCCGGGCCGTCGCAGGGCAGCGGCTTGCCCGGGCCGTGGGTGATCTCGCAGGTGAGCGCGAAACCGCCCGGCGCATTGCAGTGCGGGCTGGCGTTGCCCTGCACGAAGATGCGGTGGAACACCGTGTCCTCGGGGTAGTAGATCCAATGCTTGTCGGTCAGGCGCTCCTCGCCCGGCAGCAGCTGCACGCCGAGGTTCACGCAGCGCACCGCCACATGGCGCAGGCCGGCCGCGGCCTCGTGGACCTCGGCCGGTGCCTCGTCGCCGCAGGCCTGCACCAGCTGCGGCAGCGGCATGGTGCTGACCAGCGTGTCGAAGCCGATCAACCGGCCGTCCGACAACCGCACCGTGCCCTGGCGCGGACTCACATGCAGCACGCCAGACTTGAGCGACAGCTCGGCATTGAGCAGCGGGCGGAAGCCGTCCATCAGCGCCTGGAAGCCGCCGCGCAGGGGGTAGCCGAAGCGGGCATTGGGCCCCATCGGCGGCGGCGAGGGCTCCAGCGCGCCCTGGATCATCTGCTCCAGGTCGGGCAGCGGCACGCGGCCGCCCAGCCAGCTGGTCTCCATCTCGGCCAGCGGCACGGCCCACAGCTTCTCGTTGTAGGGCACGGCGAAGTGCTTGGCGATGCCCGCGCCCCACACGCGGTGGATGAACTCCTCGAAGTTGGCGGGCGGGGCGCTGGGCGCCGGCGAGCCGGTGCCCTTGAGCGGGCCGAACCGCGCCTCGATGGCGCCCACCAGGCACTCCTTCAGCACCTGCGGCGGCAGGCCGTACAACGAGCCCTGGAACGGGTAGCGCGTGTAGACGCCCTGGCTCCAGATCCAGGCCTCGCGGTTCTGCCAGTGCAGGTTGTCGCCCAGCAGCCGCTCGTACAGCGCCAGCACGTAGGGGTCGTCCGAGAACATGATGTGCCCGGCGTGGTCGAAGGTGAAGCCGTCCTGCACGATGGAGCGGCACCAGCCGCCCACGCGGTCCTCGCGCTCCACCAGCAGCGTGTCCTGCGCGCGCGCGCCGGGCTGCTCGCCGAGCGTGAGCGCCGCCGCCAGCCCGGTGGGGCCGGCGCCAATGATGAGCTGGCGCACCTGGCGTGAGGGACGGCTGGCGCGCACGGGCAGCGGCGTGGCGCGGCTCAGCCCGCCCGGCTGGGCCGACAGGCCGGCCAGCTCGCGCAGCGCCGCCGCCGGCTGAGGCTGCTCGCGCAGCGCCTCCTGCATCAGCGCATGGATGCACTTGGCGGTGCTGTCCCACGAGGCGCGGAACACGGTCGTGGTCATGGCGTTGAGGCGGTCGGCCCGCTGCTGCGGCCCTTCCTCGAGCAGCTCGGCACAGGCCTGCACGAACTGGTTGGCGTCACCCGCCACCCGCACCACGTCCCCATAGAGGGCGCGCACGTCGTGCACGGCCGTGCTCACCACCGGCTTCTCGCCGGCCATGTACTCCAGCGTCTTGGTGGGGCTGATGTAGCGCGTGTGCTCGTTGAGCGCGAAGGGCATCAGGCAGAGGTCCCACTCGGCCATGAGGTGCGGCAGGCGCTCGTAGGGCTGCATGCCCAGCCAGTGGATGTTCGGCCGCTGCGGCAGGCTCGCGGGGTCGATCTTCACCACCGGCCCCACCATCACGATCTGCCAGTCCGGCCGGGCCTCGGCCAGGGTGTCCAGCAGCGACAGGTCCAGCCGCTCGTCGATGACGCCGAAGAAACCCAGCCGCGGTGGCTGGATGGGCTGCTGCAGCCGGCGGGCCGCTTCCGCCTCGGGGCTGCCCGTGTCACGCAGCGCGGGGGCGAAATGGGCGGCGTCCACTGCACTGGGCAGGCAGTGCACGCGAGGATGCAGCTGGCGCTTGGCCTCGTACAGCGACGGCCCGCCCGTGAACACCAGGGTGGCCAGCTTGAGCAGCGCCGTCTCGCGCTGCTGCAGCTGCCGTGGCGCATGCTTGAACGCCGCCAGCTCGTCCATGCAGTCGTACACCACCATGCGCGGCTGCAGCGGCGCCGCCAGCGGCAGCGCCATGGGTGTGTAGAACCACACGATGGTGTCCGTGATGCCGCGCGCACGCAGGTGTTCGGCCAACAGCGGCGACAGCACGGCGATCTGGTCGTCGTGGAAGCCCGGCGCGTCGATGGCGGTGTGGGGCACCAGCACGTCGATGTTCGGGCCTTCCGAGCGCTCCACGAGCCGCGCCGGGCCGTCGCCACGCACCGGCTCCTCCACGAACAGCACGTGGTAGTGCGCGGCCAGGCGGGACATCAGGTGCTGCGGCCGCTGGTAGACGAAATCCCAGCGGAGATGGGACAGCACGATGAGATGGGGCATGGGAACTCCTGGGGGACAGAGCGGAGGTGTCGGGTCGGGAAACGCACGCTGCCACTGCGACAGCGCGCGGGCGTAGGGCCGGTTGGGACGGCGCGGCCGGGTGGCGTCGTGGGCATCCACGTCCCACAGGCCGCTGTGGTGCCAATGGCCGAGGTCGTCCCAGTCCGGCCGGTCGATCAGCGGGTACAGGCACAGGCCGTGCACGGGCACGCCCATGCCGCGTGCGGCGCGCACCTGGCCCGCCATGTCGCTGAGCCAGCGGGCGCGGCCGATGCCGAGGTGGCTGGTCTCGGCCACCATGAGCGGGCGGCCATAGCGGCGCCAGGTGTCGGCCAGCAGGTCGGCGGGCCGGCGCCGGCGCGGGTCCATCTCGTGCCAGCGCAGGCGCTTCTCGGTGAGCACCTCCCACTGGCTGCTGTGGTAGTGGTTCACGCCGATGAGGTCCAGGGCCTCGGGGTGTCCGCCGAGGTCCGCGTCCAGGCGGCCGGCGAGCATGTCCCACACCTGCCACTGGTAGCCGGCCACCTGCGCCGCCAGGGGCGCCAGCTCGGGCTGCCCGGGTGGCGGCACCGTGTGGATGACCGGCTCCACGTGCAGGAAGCGCGCGCGCGGGTCCACGGCGCGCACGGCCTGCATGCCGGCCAGCACCGCGCGCACCAGGCGGCGCTTGACGGCGTAGCCGGACACCTCGCTGCCCGCGCCGCCTTCCGGCGGGCGGTAGGGGTGGAACTGGTCGCTGCTGGACACCACCCACGAGATGAAGCCGATCTCGTTGATGAGGTTGTAGACGGGCGGCTCGGCCTGGGCGTCGTGCCATGGTTTCAGCGCGCGGGCCGCCGCCTCGGCGAAGGCAGCGAAGCGCTCGACGAAGCGGTCGTCGAAGAGGTCCACGTCCGGCGGCGTGCCGTAATGCATGAAGGTCCACAGCACCTGCAGGCCGTGGCGCTGCGCGCTGGCCGCCACGGCCTGCAGCCTCGCGAAGTCGAAGCGCCCGGGAGCCCCCTCCGTGAGGCGCCATCCGATGCTCTCGCGCACGCTGGACACGCCCGCCGCGCGCGCCGCCGCATGGTCCTCGTCGAGGCGCGCCACATGGCCGGTGAACGCCGCCATGTCCAGCGGCACGCCGTGCCGATTGAGGTGGTCGGCCCCTTCGAAGCCACCCATCCAGAAGCCCCGGAAGCAGTCACCCGTGGAGGGAGGCAGACCAGTGGCAGCAGGTGGGGCGACAGGGGAAACCGGATCGATCACGGGTCCCTCGGAGGCAATCGGTGTGCCCCTCGCATCCCCACTTTGCAGGTCCGGGGCTTGCCATGCTGCGGAGGCGCAAACCTCGCCATCCAGGAGTGCATCATGAAGCAGTACACGTTCGCGATCGCCCTGTTCACCCTGGTCGCAGGCGGCGCACACGGCGCGGATGAAGGGATGCGCGTCCAGGCACAGCACCTGGGCGCGCCCGAGGTGGCACAGGCCACATCCCCCTCCCCGACGATGCGGCCCGTCTCGACGGTCTCCCCGGTGTCGCTCGACACCGCACCGGCATCTCCCGGCACCGGGCCGGCCATGGCACGCCACCTGTCCGTGGCCCACAACCCGGTGGGCGGCTTCATCGACCTGTCCGCTGCCTCCAAACCGTCGGCGTGGCTGATGCTGCTCGTGGGTGCCGGCGTGATCGGCTTCGTCATTCGCCGCCGCGCCGCGCAGGCCGAAGACGGGCTCTGACGGCGGGGCCCTTCCGGGCCGCGTTCAGCCTGCGGCTGCGCCGCCGGCCTTGGGGCGCTTGGGCCGCATCAGCGCGCGCAGGCTGCGCACGGGCCGTCGCGTGCCCTCCAGGTACGCGGTGAGCAGCCGCAGGCGCCTCTGCCGCTTGGTGAGCGCGCGCAGCGCCACCAGGATGGGCACGGCCATCACCGCGCCCGCGATGCCCCACAGCCAGCCCCAGAACATGACCGACAGGCACATGAACACGGGGCTGAGCGACAGGCGCTTGCCCACGAAGATGGGGCTCACCAGGTTCGCCTCCACGGCGTGGATGGCCAGCAGCGCGGCCGCCGGCGCCAGCACCTGCGGCAGCGTGTCGAAGGTGAGCACGCCCGCCATGGTCAGCAGCACCGAGCCGATCACCGGGCCCAGGTAGGGAATGAAGTTGAGGATGCCGCACACAGTGCCCCACAGCACGGGGTTGGGCAGCCCCAGCAGCCAGGCCGCGCCCGCCATGGCCGCACCCACGCCCAGGTTCACCACCGCCAGTGCGCCCAGGAAGTGCGAGATCTCGCGCTGCACACTGCGCAGGCCGGCCAGCATCAGCGCGCGTGCACGCTGCCGCGGGATCGCCTCCACGCTGCGCGAGAGCACCCAGTGCTCGGAGGCGAGCAGGAAGTACAGCAGGATCACCGTGGCCGAAGCCGAGAGGCAGAAGGCAAGGAACTGCGAGACGAAGGCGCCGGTGAGTGCCACGCCCTGGGTGGCGATGGTCTCGGCGATGGGGTCATTGGCCGGCGGCTGGCTGGCGGCGGTGGCGGGCGGGGCGGCTTCAGCGGCTTCAGCGGCCCCTGCGCGCCGCCGCGCGGCCGGCCGAGGCAGGGTCTCGACCGGCGCCAGCACCGGCGCGGGATGGGCCGGCGCCAGGATGGGCAGCACGGCGCGCAGCCGGTCCACCCGCGCCATCACGCGCGACAGCGTCTCTGGCGCGCGCTCCCACCACTCGGTGGCGGGCTCGATGAGCGCGGCCGTGAGCCCACCCGTGGCCAGCAGCAGCCCCGCCACCACGACCCCGGCGCCGATCGTCTCGGGCACATTGCGGCGCCGCAGCCAGCGCACCATCGGCTGGAACAGAAAGGTGAGCACCAGCGCGGCCGTGATCGGCACGAGCAGCGCCGAAGCCACCTTCAGCAAGGCCACCACCGCGATGGCGAACAGGCCGATCACCGCCCGCTGGGCCCAGGGCGAAGACGGCGCCAGGGCCGCGCGCGCCCTCGCAGGCTCCACTCCCTCGGAAGGGGCGGGCGGTGCGCCCGCAGCGCGGGCGGGCTCGGTGGCGGGCGGAAGGGGCATCGCTGAGGGGCGAACTGGCAGCTGGCGGCAAAACGGTGAGCCGCCTTAGCAAGGGGGATGCCCGTGCCCCTGCTCACGGCGCGCCCAAGGCCCCGTGTCTGGCACCGCAACGGCGCTGGCCAGACGCCGACGGCCTCAGTCGTGCGCGGGAACTGCCACCTCGATCCGCTCTTCCCTGGATCGGGGCGGTCCTGCGGCCATCCACGCCATGACCTCGCCGATCAGCTGGGCCTCGTTGTCCCGAAAGTGCTGCGCGGTGAAGTACCTGCCGGTGTAGAGCCCCGCGACCGCGCTGGCTGCGCAGTACCTCACTCGCTGGTCCATGTCGGTCAGCAGGCGCGACAACAGCGGCAGGTCGGTGGGTTCGGTCCATGCCCTCAGGCCGCAGGCGCCGTCGCGTCGCAACACGGCGTCCGCGGAGCCCAGCAGCAGGAGGACGGCCGGTCGTGCTTCGCGTGGGAGTCCGTCGCGGCACATGGCGCCGCTCAGAGTGTGCAGCGCAGGCAGGGAGGTCGGCGTCGGATGGCTGATGAGCCCGGAGATGTCCGTCCCCCGGCCGAACACGCCCAGTTGGGCCAGGCCGCCGTGCCCATGCACGGCCACGTCCAATCGGTGGTCGAAGGCCAGGCGTTCGAGGACCGCCCGTGAACGCTGCCCCTCGAACTCCACCAGCGCCCTCACGGCCCGCGCCCGGATTTCCGAAGCCTCGGACCCAGCGCACTGGGGATGCCCCGCGGACAGGCACAGCGTCCTGTCGTCCTGCTCGATGGCACGACCCAGCAGATCGACCGTGATCGCCGCGTAGTCGCCCGCGCCCACCGGGAGCTCGGCCGGCAGCACCACGGCGGGGTTCCGGGCGCCCGCCATCGTGTACCGGCCGCCGGCATGCCGAAGAAGAAAGATGCCCTGTGCCCCGCTGCCGGCGAAGCTTCTAGAATCGCCTTCCGAGACCGTGACAGCCCGCGGAATGCCCCGCCCCGGCGGGCTGCGGAGTGTGTGGGTGAGGCGGATCTCCACGCCGTCCGCGCCGATGCGTCGCGCCGACCCCACGACCACGTGCACGTCGTCCGCCACCTCGGCCAGCCGGTCGTGACCCACCAGCCATGCGCGGCTGGCCATGGGGGGCCCCGCCAGCAGCAGGGCCAGGAGCAACGTGATGGTGGTCTTCATGGTCGGCCCCTCCCTTGCCTGCCGGACCCGGGGGAGTCTGCCACGCGACCTGCCGAATTGCCTGGGTCAGACGCGCCGGGACGCCGTGCCCATGGTCAGGCCGCCGCCTGCACCGTCCCCGGCCCCCGCCCCGCCAGGTGCACCAGCGTCGCAATGAGCTCCGGCGGGTCCACCGGCTTGGCCAGGTGCACCTGGAAGCCGGCCATCAGCGCCATCAGGCGGTGCTCCGGGCGGGCCAGGCCGGTGAGGGCCAGGGCGGGCAGGCGCTCGGCCAGGGGCACGCCGCGTTCGGCCTCGATCTGGCGGATGCGGCGCACGACGGCGTGGCCGTCCTCGCCGCCGCCGAGCGAGATGTCGCAGGCCAGCAGCTGGGGCCACTGCGCGGTGGCGTGCTGGTTGAGCCAGCCGATGGCGTCGCGGCCGCTGCTGAAGGCGAGCACGGCGGCGCCTTCTTCCTGGAGCACCTCGGTGAGCGCGGCCAGCGCATCGCGGTCGTCGTCCACGCACATCACGGCCAGGCCGGCCAGGGGCATGGGCGGCAGCGGTGGCGCCACCGGTGGCACGGGCGCCACCGGCGGGCCGGGCTCGGCCACGTCGACGCTGCCAGCGTCGGCGCCCGTCGGCGCATCGCCACCCGGCGCGGCGCGGCTCGCCGCCTGGGACGCCGCCACGAAGGCCGTCGCCTCGGCGGCATGGCCCGGCGCGGGGCGCGCGGCCACGACCAGGGGCAGCAGCGGCAGCTCGAGATGGAAGCGCATGCCGTGCACGGCCGTGGCCATGTCGGTCTCGAAGCGGCCACCCATGCGTTCCAGGGTGCTGCGCAGGGTCAGCGGGTCCAGCGGCGGGATGTCCGGGTCCAGCTCGGGCAGCGTGGCCTCGGCCGGCAGCGTGCGGCCCTGTCGGCCGTCGGTGATGCTCACCCGGGCGTTCACGTCGTGGCGCACCAGGCGGATCTCGATGCGGCCGCCGGCCGGGGTGGCCCGCACGGCCTGCCGCCCGATGGCATAGAGCGCCTGGGCCAGCACGCCGGGGTCACCCGACACGCTGGCGTTGACCAGGTCCACATCGGTGTACAGCGCGATGCCGCGCGGCTCGGTGAGCGCGCGCAGCGCGTCGACCGTGCCGGCCAGCAGCACGGCCAGGTTCACCGGCTGGCGCGCCATGCGGCGCTCCAGGCGCTCGAACTCGCGCTGCTGCAGCTGCAGGTTCCACAGCTGGGCGTACAGGCCGTCGCGCTCCAGCAGCGCTTGATGGCGGCCGCTCTCCACGATGCGGCCGCGGTCCATCACGACGATCTGGTCGGCATTGACGATGGTGGACAGGCGGTGGGCGATGATGAGCGTGGTGCGCCCCTGTGCGATGCGGTCGAGCTCGCGCTGGATGGCGCGCTCCGCCCGCGTGTCCAGTGCGGACGTGGCCTCGTCGAAGATCATCAGCGGCGGGTTCTTGAGCAGCGCACGGGCGATGGCGATGCGCTGCTTCTCGCCGCCCGAGAGCTTCATGCCGCGCTCGCCCACGATGGTGTCGTACTGCTGGGGCAGCGAGACGATGAACTCGTGCACCTGGGCCGCCTTGGCCGCCTCGATCACCTCGGCCAGGCCCACGCCCATGCGGCCGTAGCCGATGTTGAAGGCGATGGTGTCGTTGAACAGGGCCGTGTCCTGCGACACCACGCCGATGGACTGGTACACCGAGTCCTGTTGCAGGCCGCGCAGGTCCTGCCCGTCGATGAGCACGCGGCCGCCTTGCGGGTCGTACAGGCGCAGCAGCAGGCGTGCCAGCGTGGACTTGCCCGAGCCGCTGCCGCCCACCACCGCCACCGTCTGCCCCGGCGGCAGGCGCAGGTTGAAGTCGCTGAGGATCGGCCGGCCGGCCTCGTAGGCGAAGTGCACGTGCTCGAACACCACCTCGCCGCCCTGCAGCGCCAGGGGCTGCGCCCCGGGCGCGTCGGTGATCTCGGGCGCCTGCTTCAGCAGGCCGAAGAGCTTCTCGGTGTTGACCAGCGCGTCGATGGTCTCGCGGAACACGAAGCCGAGCGTGTTCAGCGGCATGCAGATCTGGATCACGTAGGAGTTCACCAGCACCAGGTCGCCCACGCTCAGCGTGCCGGCCAGCGTCTGCTGGCCGGCCAGCAGCATCACGGTGGCCACGCCGGCGGCGATGATGGCGCTCTGGCCGATGTGCAGCACCGACAGCGCCTTCTGGTTGCGCACGCCCGCGTCGATCCAGCGCTGCTGCACCTCCTGGTAGCGGTGCAGCTCGAAGTCGCGCCTGGCGTAGGTCTTGACCATCTCCACGTTGAGCAGCCCGTCCACCATGCGGCCGGAGGCCAGCGAGTCGATCTCGTTCACCTCGCGCTGGCGCTGCTCGCGGCGCCGGGTGAGCAGCGTGGTGTAGGTGGCGTAGACGAAGAAGGTGACGCCGATGGTCACGGTGAACCACACGCTGTAGCCCGCGGCGATGAGCACCGCGAGCACGAACACGAACTCCACCAGGGTGGGCAACACGGTGAACAGCCCGGCGCCAAGCAGGAAGCCCACCCCGCCAGTGCCACGCTCCACGTCGCGGATGAGGCTGCCGGTGTGGCGCGCGGCGTGGAAGCGCGGGCTCAGCGCCAGCAGGTGCGCGAAGGTGCGCTGCGCGAAGGCACCCACGGTGCGCATGGTCACGCGGGCGAACATCAGGTCGCGCAGCTCGGTGAACAGCGTGCCGGTGAAGCGCAGCAGTGCATAGCCCAGCAGCAGGAACACCGGCAGGGCGACCACCAGCTGGCGCGGGTCCGAGGCACCGGCCGCCAGCGCCGCCTCGCGTGCACTGAAGTAGTCGATGATGGCCTTGAAGACCAGCGGCACGCCGACCGCCACGATCTTGGCGGCCACCAGCAGGCCCAGCGCCGCCAGCGTGCGCCAGCGGTACTGCCAGACGGCGGCCCAGAGGCCGGCGACGACGTCCTTCATTTGGCCATCTCGGCTCCCGGCTGCGGGGCAGGCGCCACGGCCGCCGCGTACACCGTCGCCCGGCCGACCGCCCGCACATGCAGGCCGAGTGCGGCCAGCGCGACGGGCTCGCACACGCCGCGGCCGTCGAACACCCAGTCGCCCGCCATGCAGCGGCGCACCTTGTGCCAGTCGACGGCGCGGAACTGGGGCCACTCGGTCACGATGACGAGCGCGTCGGCGCCCGCCACCGCCCCGAACGGGTCGGCGGCGAAGCGCACGCCAGGCAGCCCGGCGTAGCGCTGGCGGGCCGCGGGCATGGCCAGCGGGTCGTGCGCCACCACTTCTGCGCCCGCGGCCACCAGCGACTGGATCACCGTGTCGCTGGGCGCCTCGCGCAGGTCGTCGGTGCCCGGCTTGAAGGCCAGGCCCCACAGGGCGATGCGCCGGCCGGCCAGGTGGCCGTCGAAGGCCTCGGCCACCCACTGCGCCAGCAGCGACTTTTGGCGCTCGTTCACGCCTTCGATGGCCTCGAGCATGGGCAGGGTGAGGCCAGCCTCCGCGGCGCTGCGGCGCAGGGCCCGCAGGTCCTTGGGCAGGCACGAGCCGCCATAGCCGCAGCCGGCATGCAGCATGTGGGGGCCGATGCGCAGGTCGCTGCCCATGCCGGCACGCACCTCGTCCATGTCCACGCCCAGTTCGGCACCCAGCAGCGCAAAGTCGTTCATCAGGCTGATGCGCGCGGCGAGCATGACGTTGCTGGCGTACTTGGTGAACTCGGCCGCGCGCACCGACATGGGCATCCAGTGCGCGCCGGCCTCGCGCAGCAGCGGCTCGTACAGGCGGTGCAGCAGGGCCAGCGCCGGGGGCGCATCGGCCCCGGCCACCACGCGGTCGGGCTGCATGAAGTCGGCCACCGCCGTGCCCTCCTTGAGGAACTCGGGGTTGGATGCCACGGCGAAGGGCAGGTCGGCCCGGCCGCGCCGCGCCAGCGCGGCGCCGATCACCTCGCGCACACGCTCGGCGGTGCCCACCGGCACGGTGCTCTTGTCGACCACCAGCACCTCGCGGGTCATGCGCTCGCCGATGGCGCGCGCCACGGCCAGCACGTGGCGCAGGTCCGCCGATCCGTCCTCGCCCGCGGGCGTGCCGACGGCGATGAACTGCACGCGGCCATGCGCCACCGCCGCCTCGGCCGACTCGGTGAAACGCAGGCGCCCCGACGCCGCATGCGTGCGGATCAGCTCGGGCAGGCCCGGCTCGTGAAAGGGCAGCTCGGCGCGAGCCAGCGCCGCGACCCGGGCCGCGTCGGTGTCCATCACCACCACGTCGTGGCCCAGCTCGGCCAGGCAGGCGCCGGTCACCAGGCCCACGTAGCCGGCGCCGAAGACCGTGACGGCTTCGGCGTCGCGCCGCGGGCGCAGCGGGTGGGGCGCGGCAGCGGCCGCCGGCAGTTCGTCCTGTCTCATCGTTGCTGTCCTCGCTGGACGGTGCGCTGGCCCCGCAGGGCGGTGGATGGATGGGGGCTGCCGCTCAGCGGCCGGGCGGCGCCGTGGCGGTCGGCCAGGTGGGGTGCGTCGCCGCAGCGGGCCGCGTCCACGACGTAGCGGGCCTCCAGCTCGGCGGTGAAGTGGCTGTCGAAGACCACCAGCTCCACGCCGCGCCCGCCCCGGCTGCCGCACCAGCCCAGGTCGGCCGTGCCCAGGCCGCACCACTGGCCGTCGACCAGGGCCACGCGCGCCGGGGCCTCGCCCGGGGGCAGCGGGTGCAGCCGCACGCCGGCCTGGGCCAGGGGCGCGAGCAGCCAGCGCGCGGCCGAGGCGGGCAGCCACGCGGCCACTTCGTGGCGCAGCATCAGGCGCGTGTCCACGCCACGCTGCGCCGCGTCCACCAAGGCCGCGAACACGCCGGGCGAGGGGGCGAAGGCCGCACTGCGCAGCCACACCCGGTGCTGCGCCTGGCGCACGGCGCCCTCCAGGGCGCGCACGAACGGGTGGGCACCCAGGTGGCCACGCCGTGGCGGCTGGCCCACGGCCACACGCTGCCTGCCCATGGTGGGCGGCAGGGGGCAGGGTGTGGCGGACGTGCCCGGAACCAGGCTCTGCGCCAGCGCCGAGGCCGCAGGCCCCTGCACACTCAGCACCGCAGGCAGCTCGGGCTCCTGCGAGGCGGCACGGCGCGGGTGGCGGCGTGCCGGCTCGATGCCTCCGACGAAGGCGTGGCGGGCATCCACCACCACCCACCACCCGCCCTCGCCACCGTGCCACCAGCCGCTGGCCTGGGCGGCCAGCACCTGAAGCAGTTGGGTGGGCAGCGGCCACTGATGCACGGCCACACCACGCGCCGCACAGGCGCGCAGGCGGTCGGTGAGCAGGCCGCGCAGGCGGCGGTCGCGCTGCCAGGCCAGGGCCAGCTGCACCTGGTGGCAGGCGCCATCGAGCACGGCGCACAGGGCGGCCTCGGCCGACGCGCGGTCACGCCACCAGCGCAGGCGGTTGCCGGCCAGCAGCGGCCCGCCGGCGTGGGTGGTGAGCAGCCGCGCATGCAGTGCGTCGCCGGGGACAGGGCTCATGCCGGGCCGCGTGGCAATGCCCGTTCCCAGGCCGGCCGAACGTCGGCCTTGAGCACCCGCTCCATCAGGCCCAGCGCCTGCTCGCGCGCCGCCTCGGTCTCCGCGGCCACGCAGTCGGCCGGGGCCCAGACCGCGTAGCCGCGCAGGTAGGCGTCCATCGCGGTGAACAGCACGCAGCTGTCGGCCGCCACCCCGGCCAGCACCAGCCGCCGGCAGCGCAGCAGCCGCAACAGCTCGTCGAGGGGCGTGGCGAAGAAGGCCGAGTGGCGCGGCTTGAGCACGGTGTAGTCGCGCTGGCGGGGCTTCAGCGCGCGTGCCATCTCGCCCGGAGCCCCGGGCATGCGCGCACAGTCGTGCCACAGGGTCTGGAAATCCGAGCGCCAGACGCCGTAGTTGTCGTTGGCGTAGATGCAGGTCACCTGCTCGCGGTTGAGCGCGCGGCGCAGCCGCGCCGTGGCGTGCGCCGCCGCCACCGCGGTGGGCGCGAGCGCGTCGCCGCCGGGGAAGTCGAGCGGGTTCACCACGTCCACGAGCAGCAGCACGGTGGGGCTGGCGGCGAGCGCGGGCTTGCGGATGCGCCCGCCGCCGGCGCCATGAAGAACGGAGCGGGGCATGGCGCGCCGGACGGCAAGCCCCGTGCCCTCGCCGCGGCTCACCGGGCACGTGCCCTGCCCTCCCGCCGCCAACCCAACCCCATGCCACGCCCGCCATGAAAGCCCGCCCCCGCGTCATCCGATCCGGCCGCCCCGAACCGCAGCGTGTCGGCCGCCCGCCCATCGCCCCGGGCTCCGGCGGCAGCGAGCGCAACGACCTGGCCCTGCCGCACGAGCGCGACGAGTCCATGACCGGGCAGACGCATGGCGAGCCGTTGCCGGTGATGCAGCAGGCCTACGAGGACATCACCTCCGGCCAGGTGGACACCGACATGCGTGCCACGCCGGGGCTGGATGCGCGGCGTCGCCGTGCGCTCGTGCGGCGAGGCTGAAGCGCCAGGCCTGGCCCTCAGCCCGCCACCGGCGCCCCGATCACCCGGTGCACCAGGTACAGCTTGCGCAGGGCCGGACGCGACAGCACGAAGGGGTAGAAGTCGTGCAGCCCCATGCTGCGCGACAGCTCGTTGAGCACGCCGGTGAGCTCCATCCAGCCGTTGACGAGCCCGAGGAAGGCCTCGGCCTGCCCGCGATCGGGCTCGGCCAGCTCGCCCAGCGTGTCGAGCGCAAAGCGCTCGTAGTCGAGCTCGACGCTCTCGCCGTCCACGCCGAAGCTGCGCGCGGTGTCCAGCGTGTCGCGCAGGTGCAGGTAGTGCGCCCAGGTCTCGGCCCAGTCCTCCCACGGGTGGCTGCTGGCGTAGGCGCTCACGTGGCGCTGCGCCCAGTCGGGTGGCGCCCCCTGCTGGTAGTGGCGCTGCAGCGCGGCGGCGTAGTCCTCACGCTCGTCGCCGAACACGGCGCGAAAGGGCTCGATCCACCGGCTGCCGCTGCCGCCGTCCACCAGCCGCATCCAGTAATAGTGCCCGGTCTCGTGGCGCAGGTGGCCCAGCAGCGTGCGGTAGGGCTCGTGCAGGTCGTGGCGACGCCGCTCGCGGATGCTGTCGTCGGCCTCCTCCACATCGAGGGTGATGACGCCATCGGCA
Organism: Burkholderiales bacterium; assembly: GCA_016213265.1. GTDB lineage: Bacteria > Pseudomonadota > Gammaproteobacteria > Burkholderiales > Burkholderiaceae_C > Ideonella. Next base: position 14,774 of record JACRBA010000067.1, read on the forward strand.
TGGCCGGTGACGACCGCCGGGCCGCCCGGCGGCGCGCGCAGCAGGTCGAAGGCCAGGCCGTGCTGCGGGTCCTCCGCAGTGCGCGACTTCACCGGCAGGCCCAGGCCCAGCAGGGTGGAGACCAGCCGGCGCTGGGCCGATGAGATGAGCTGCCAGTAGCCGGCGTTCTCAGGCACGGTGAGGTCAGGCAGCGTGCGCGTGAGCCTGCAGCTGCGGCACAGCGGCGGCTCCCCGGCATGCGCGTCACCCGCTTCCACCAGCCAGTTGCAGCCGCCGGGGCCGTCGAAGTGGCGGCAGCGGCGGTAGCTGCGCGCGCCCGGCCGGCGCCGGCCCACGGCCACGGCCCGCCAGGCGCCAGGCTCGCCGGCCACGGGCTCGAGCGGCAGCAGGGCCCGCCGCACCGGGTCGTAGCCCAGCGGGGTCTGGCAAGCCAGGCACTGCGTGTTGCGGAAGAACACCGGCCGGCCGCAGCGGCAGCGGAACGCGCGCGGCGTGAGCGGCCGGTCCACGCTCAGACCCAGGCCCGCGCCAGCGCCGCGGTGCACACGCCGATCAGGCCGCCCACCACCACGTCGCTCGGGTAGTGCAGACCCAGCACGACACGCGCCATCGCCACCAGCAGCGCATAGCTCCACAGCACGGGTGCCAGCGCGGGGTAGGCGGCGGTCAGCAGCCAGGCGAACGCGGCCGCGTGCAATGCATGCCCGCTGGGGAAGCTGAAGCGGTCCGGGATGGGTGCGCAGGCCTGGATGCCCGGGCACTGCTGGCAGGGGCGCGAGCGCCGCGTCCAGCCCTTGATGGTGAAGTAGATCGCCAGGTTCACCACACCGGCCGCAGCCAGCTGGCGCGCACACGCGATGCCACGCGGCCCGCCGGCCAGCGGCAGGGCCACCAGCACCGCCGCCCACATGGGCCCGTCGCCCAGGCGGCTGCACCAGAGCATCAGCTTGAGCCACAGCGGCCGGGCCGAGCGCTGGTGCAGCGCCACGGCCCACCGGCGGTCCAGCTCGGCGCTGTACACCCAGCCGGAGTCCAGCCAGCGGCGCATCGTGGCCCCGGGCACGCTCAGGCCACGGCGGGCCGGCCCGGCGCCTGGCGGCCGGTGACCTCGTCCACCACGTCCGCCAGCTCCTGCTCGAAGGCGCGCAGCGCCGTCTCCCAGTCGCTCAGCAGGGCCAGGCGGCGGGCCCGCTGGCGCAGCGCGCCCGCCGGATCCGCGTGGGCGATGGCACAGCGGGTCGCCTGCATGAAACCCGCGCGGCTGTCGGGCGGCACCAGAAAGCCGTTGTGGCCGGACTCCATCAGCTCACCGGCCGCGGCGCTGTCGAAGGCCACCACGGCGAGGCCGCTGGCCAGGGCCTCGAGGGTGACGTTGCCGAAGGTGTCGGTGAGGCTCGGGAAGAGGAACACGTCGGCGCTCGCATAACAGCGCGCCAGTGCCGCGCCGCGCTGCAGGCCCACGAAGCACACATCCGGGTGCTCGGCCGCCAGGCGCGCGCGCTGCGGGCCTTCCCCCGCCACCACCATGCGCAGGCCGGGGTGGTGTGGGCGCAGCACCTCGAAGGTGTCCAGCGCGAGTGCCACGTTCTTCTCCGCCGCCAGCCGGCCCACGTACAGCAGCACGCGGTCCTGCGGCGCGGCACCCCAGGCCTCGCGCAGCGCCGCGTCCCGCTGCAGCGGCGAGAACTGGCCGGCATCGACGCCCCGGCCCACCACACGCAGGCGCTCGAACCCGGCCGCGCCGAGTTCGTCGCACAGGGAGGGGGTGGGCACGAAGCTGCGGTCGGCCATGCCATGCAGGCCACGCAGGTAGGCCAGCACGGCCGGTTGCAGCCAGCCGAGCCGGTAGTGGCGGCTGTAGGCGTGGAAGTTGGTGCGGAAGTCGGCGCTGGTGGGGATGCCTTCGGCGCGGGCGGCGCGCAGGGCCGAGTGCGCCAACGGACCCGGCGTGGCCACGTGCACGATGTCGGGCCGCGCCGCGCGCCATCGCTCGCGCAGCGCCGAGGCGGTGGCCCAGCCGAAGCGCAGGCCCGGGTACATGGGGATGGGCGCGCCGGCCGTGCGCCATTCGCCGTTGTCGAAGGTGTGGTCGCCCTCGGCGGGCGCCTGAGAGCCCTCGCTGGTCTCGTGCGGCTGGCGCGGCCGGATGAGCTGCACCGCGTGCCCCGCCTGACGCAGGTGTTGCACGGTGCGGGCGGTGGTCAGCGCGACACCATTGATCTCGGGCGGAAAGGTCTCGGTGATGTAGGCGACGCGCACGACAGGTCCTCGCGGCAGGGAACGGGGCCGGCCGCAGCGCGGGCCGCCGCCGATGGTGTGCCGCGGTTCAGCAAACGGGGTTCCCGCGCGCGCCTGGCCGGCGGCCGCCGCCGATCAACGCCATCAGCTGGCGCTCCGCCAGGCTGAGCCCGCGCGCCGCCGGCGGCGCCGCCGCCCAGGGCTGCCGGGACAGCGCCTCGCGCCCCTCGGCCGTGGCCAGCTGGTCCGCCGCGGCGAGCACGGCCGGGTGGATGTAATGCTTGCGGCAAACGGCTGGGGTATTCCCCAATCGGCGCGCCACCTCGGCGACGATGGCCGCCACCGTCGGCGCCGCCTGCCCGGCGGGGGCCCGGCAGGCGGCGAGCGTGGCGGCCAGCGCATGCACGCTGCCATGCCAGGTGCGGAAATCCTTGGCAGTGGGGTGCAGTTGGGGCGCCAGCTCGGCCAGCCAGGCGTTCACGTCTGCCGAGCCGATGCGGCCGACGCTGCCGTCTTCGGCCAGGTACTGGAACAGCTCCTGGCCGGGCAGCTCGCGGCAGCGGCGGACGACGCGGGCCACGCGCCGGTCGGACAGCCGCGCCTCGTGGCGCACGCCGCTCTTGCCCACGAAGGACAGGCGCAGCTCCGACCCCCGCACCCCGGCATGGTCGTTGCGCAGGGTGGTGAGGCCGTACGAGCCGTTCTGGCGCGCATATTCGTCGTTGCCGATGCGCAGCCAGGTCGCGTCCAGCAGCCGCACCAGCGTGGCCAGCACGCGCTCGCGTGTGGGCTCGCTGGCGCTGCCCAGGCGCCGGTCCACCCGCTGGCGCAGCCGCGGCAGCAGGCGGCCGAAGGCGGCCAGGCGGTCGAACTTGGTGGCGCCGCGCTGGGCCGTCCAGTCGGGGTGGTAGCGGTACTGCTTGCGGCCCCGGGCGTCGCGCCCCGTGGCCTGCAGGTGCCCATCGGCACGCAGGCAGATCCACACGTCCTGGTAGGCGGGGGGCACCGCGAGCCGCCGGATGCGCTGCAGGGCGTCCTCATCGCGCAGCGGTTCGCCCGAGGGCAGGAGGTAGGCGAAGCCCTGCCCGCGGCGCACGCGGCGGATGCCGGGGTCGCGGTCGCACACCCAGGCGAGCGCCGTGCCGGCCCCCGGCGCGGCCCGGGCGGGCGCCGACACGGAGGCAGGTGGGCGGGCAGCGCGCGGCATGGCACGCGCCCTGCTGCAAGCGCCGTGCCGCGGCACGGCACGCCGGCGCTCAGTTGCCGGCGGTCAGTCGCCGGCGGTCGAGGACGCAGGCGCGCGCGACGCGTCGGCGTCTTCCTGGTCGGCCGCGTACTCCTTCAGGCGGTTGTACAGCGTCTTCAGGCTGATGCCGAGGACCGCGGCCGTGCGCTCCTTCTGGTACTTGTGGTGGCGCAGCGTGGCTTCGATCAGCGCCCGTTCAGCCTGGGCCATGGAGGTGCCGATGGGGAGGATGACCACATCGCCATGGTCCTGCGGGCCGGCAGGTGCCGCTGCCGGTGCGGGCATGGCCGGCGCCGTGGAAGGCGCCGGCTCGGCGGCCCGCGGCGCCGCCGCGGCCAGCGCGGCCGACGGCCGCGGCAGCCATTCGTCGTCGATGGTGTCGCCCGCAGCCATGACGTAGGCACGCTGCACCGCGTTGCGCAGCTCGCGCACATTGCCCGGCCAGTGGTGCTGCGACAGGCGGTCCAGTGCCCCGGCGGTGAAGCGCTTGGCCTTGCCTTCGCGCGCGACCACCGCGTCGAGGAAGTGCTGGGCCAGCAGCGGCACGTCCGACAGGCGGTCGCGCAGCGGCGGCAGCTCGATGGGGAAGACGTTCAGGCGGTACAGCAGGTCCTCGCGCAGCTTGCCCTGCGCCACGGCCTGCTCGGGCAGGCGGTTGGTGGCGGCGATGATGCGCACGTCCGCCTCCTGGCTGGTGGTGGAGCCCACGCGCATGAAGCGGCCGGTCTCCAGCACGCGCAGCAGCTTGACCTGCAGCTCCAGCGGCATCTCGGTGATCTCGTCGAGGAACAGGGTGCCGCCGTTGGCACGCTCGAAGAAGCCCAGGTGCTGGCGCTCGGCGCCGGTGAAGCTGCCCTTCTCGTGGCCGAAGATCTCGCTCTCGATGAGGTTGGGCGAGATGGCGCCGCAGTTGACGGCCAGGAACGGCTGCTTGCGGCGGCGCGACAGGTCATGCACCGTCTGGGCCACGACCTCCTTGCCGGTGCCCGACTCGCCGGTGATGAACACGCTCACCGAGGTGCCTGCGACGCGGGAGATCTGCTCGTACACGCGCAGCATCGGTGGCGACTGGCCCCACAGGTGGCCGAAATGCCCGCCCTGGGCCAGGCCGGCGTTCATGCGGGCCACGTCGGCCTTGAGCGCCGCCGGTTTCATGAAACGCGACAGCACGCCCTGCAGCTGGCGCATGGCGATGGGCTTGACGAGGTAGTCCGCCGCGCCCAGCCGCAGCGCCTGGATGGAGGTGTCCAGGCTGGCGTGGCCGGTGATCAGCACCAGCTCCGACGCGGCCACCAGGTCGGGGTCCGAGAACAGGTCCAGCCCGCTGCCGTCGGGCAGCTGCAGGTCGAGCAGCACCAGGTCGGGCGGCTGCATGGCGATCTGGCGCCGGGCGTCGCGCAAGGTGTGCGCCACCGCCACGGAGAAGTTTTCGCCCGCGACCAGGTCGCGCAGCGTGGTGGCGGAGTCGACGTCGTCGTCGACGATGAGTACGTGGTTCAGGACGTGTCCTTGCGCCATGGGCAGTGGAAGCGTTGACGTGCCGGGCCGGGGCCCGGCGGCGAACCCGGATCATCCTCCACCCGCCACAGGGGCGCGGATGCGAAGCCGGGTCCAGACAAGGGGTATGCGGCGGTCCCGGCACGCCGCGTGAAACGTGGCGGCTCCAAGGGCAAGCAACGTGCCCGCATCGGTAGACTAGCGAAACAACTGGGCCAGCTGGCGCGGGTCGATGGGCTTGGTCAGGTGGTGGTCGAAGCCCGAGGCCATGGCCCGCTGGCGGTCGGCCTCCTGGCCCCAGCCGGTGATGGCGATCAGCACCGGCCGCTGGCCGCCTGGCTGGGCACGGATCTCGCGCGCCAGCTCGTAGCCATTGCGCCCCGGCATGCCGATGTCGAACAGGCAGACATCGGGGTCGAACTCGCGCCACCGCTCCAGCGCCTCGGCGCCATCGAAGGACAGGCAGGTGTCGTGGCCCTCCAGGCGCAGCAGGGCAGCCAGGCTGTCGGCCGCATCCCGGTTGTCATCGGCGATCAGCACACGCCGCGGCGGCACCGGGGCGGCCTCGACCGGCGTCACCGGCTGTGCCTGGGCTGCCGGCGACCCCACCGGCAGGCGCACGGTGAAGGTGCTGCCGCGGCCAGGCCCGGCGCTGTCCACCTGGATCTGGCCGCCATGCAGCTCGACCAGCCCCTTGGACAGCGCCAGGCCGATGCCCAACCCGGCGCTGCCGCGGTCGCCCCCGGCGTGCAGCTGGGAGAACATGCGGAAGACCTCGGGCAGCGAGCCGGGTGCAATGCCGATGCCGTCGTCGCTCACCTGGAGCACCACCTCGGCCCCCTCCTGCCGACCGGCCAGGCGGATGTGACCGCCGCGGTCGGTGTACTTGGCGGCGTTGGTGAGCAGGTTGGCCAGCACCTGCGCCACGCGCAGCGGGTCGGCGACGAAGTGCACGGGCGCCGCGGGCAGGTCCACGGCCAGCTGGTGCCCGGCAGTGTCGATGGCCGGGCGAGCGGTCTCGACGGCCGATGCCACCACCGCCGCCAGCTCGGTGGGCACCCGGCGCAGCGACAGCACGCCGCGCGTGATGCGCGAGACGTCCAGCAGGTCGTCGAGCAGCAGCGCCATGTGGCGCACCTGGCGCTCGATGACCTCGTGGCTCCAGCGCTTCTGGGCCTCGGTGGCCTGCGGGGCCGTGGCCAGCAGCGCCGCCTGGCGGATGGGCGCCAGCGGGTTGCGCAGCTCGTGCGCCAGCGTGGCGAGGAACTCGTCCTTGCGACGGTCGGCCTCGCGCAGCACGCGCTCGTGGCGCTTGCGCTCGGTGATGTCGTTGAACCAGACCGCCACCGCCTCGCGCATGGGCGACGCGATGCAGTGCAGCCAGCCGTCCTCGCCACGCACGCGCGACGGCATCTCGAATGCGCGGGGCACGCGCTGCTCGGCCACCGCCGCGTACTCGAGGAACGCCTCGTCGCCCTGCCCTGCGCCCGAGCCGGCCTCGCGCAGACGCCGGCCCACCAGGTCCTGAGGGTTGAACTGCAGCGCCTCGCCAGCCGCCCGGTTGAGATAGTCCCAGCGGAAGTCGATCACCTGCCCGCCCGGCGCACGCACAGGCACCAGCAGCGCGAAGGGCACGGCGGAGCTTTCCAGCACCGCCAGGAAGCGGCCCTGCGATTCCTCCAGCGCGGCCTGGGCACGCGCCCGCTCGGTGAACACGGCCGCCTTGCGGGCACAGATGTCGGCCAGCGCGCGTTCGCGCTCAGTGGGCGCGCGTGCCTCGGACAGGTGCACGGTGATCGCGCCCATGACGCGCCCATCCTGGCTGATGAGCGGCGTGGCATGCACGGCGCGGAAGCCCTGTGCACGCGCGAGATCGCGGAAGGGCTCGCAGCCGGGGTCGGTGTCCATGTCGACGATGACCACCCGCTGGCCGCTGCGGCTGGCCTGGCCGCAGGCCCCCTCGTCCGCGCCGCGGCGAGCCAGCAGCGCGCGCGTGGCCGCGTCCACCCCGCAGGCGGCTTGCAGCAGCATCGCGCCGCCATCGGGCTCCACCAGCGACAGCAGGCCCTGCTGCGCCCCATGGAGCTGCACCAGCGTCTCCAGGATCATCTGCAGCTGGTCCGGCAGGGCATGGGCGTCCAGCAGCCGGCTGCTCAGGTCGTGCAGCCGGTTCAGGTCGGCCACCTGCTGGCTGAGCTCGGCCTGGGCCTGGGCCAGGCGCGACTCCACCGCCTTGCGCTCGGTGATGTCGACGCAGGCGCCGCGCAGGCGCACGGCCCTGTCCTCCAGCCACACCACATGCACCCGCAGCAGCAGCCACAGCGGCTGGCCGCCGGCCTGCGTGAGCTGCACCTCGCGCTCGTAGCCACGCGAGCGGGCCCGGAACTTCTGCACCAGGGTGCGCCGGCTTTCCTCACGCAGCCCGGCCGGCACATGCGAGAGCCACTCGTCGAGCGGCATGGCCGTGGTGGACACCGGCAGGTTCACCGCGCGGGCCAGTGCGGGCGACACATAGGCGGTGCGTGCGTCGAGGTCGAGGTCGAACACGCCGATGCCCGTGCCCTGGATGGCCATGACCAGGCGCTCCTCCGCCTCGGCCGCGCGCCGCGCCACGCGGCGCACCCAGGTGCCGAACTCGACCAGCAGCACGGACACACCCAAGAACAACAGCAGCGAGAGCCGGTCGCCGGGGGCCATCACGGCCAGCTGATCCACCGGCGCCAGCCACAGGGCGCCGCTCACCATGCCGGCCAGCAACGGCAGCCAGCCCGGCCCGCGCCCGGCCAGCGCGGCCGCCAGCGCCACCGCCGGCAGGAAGAAGACGAACGGCACGCGCCCCTGCAGCCACGGCTGCAGCAGCCACTGGCACACGACCGCCAGCGCGCTCAGCGCCATGGCAACGGCATAGCGCCGCCACGGTGACGACGCGAAATGGCGACCAGGCATCAAGGGCCCGCTCCGGGTGCGTGAAAGGAGGCGCAAGGGTAGCGCAGGCCCGCGTGGCCGAGGCATGCCCCTGCCCATGCCCGCTGCCGGCGGCCGCCCCAGCCGCCGCACGCGCGCCCGGCGCACGCTCAGGAGCGGCCTGCCGTCACCGGGCCGCGCAGGCGGTGCAGCGCAGCCGTGGCCCAGGCGCGCGCGATCAGCGCGTCGGCACCGCCGTCACGCGGCTGGGCGCGCCGCACGGGCGGCAGCGGCGGCTCGTTGGCGGGCGCACTGTCCTCGGGCGGCGTGCCACCATAGAACCAGCGGCGCACACCATCGTCGGCTTCCAGGTCGTCGTGGGCCATGCTGCATGCTCCTCCTCGTCCTCAAGAGCGCGGGGCAAGTTTCAAGCCCAGCCCCTTCAGCGCCGGGCTGAGGCTCTGCCGGGCCTGGGCGTAGCCCTGCCAGGGGTCGTCGCGGCGGAACGAGAGGTGGTCGCGCGCGGTGAGCACCGTCCAGTGCGCGCCGCTCTTGAGCTCGGCGAGCTGGTCCCACGACACCGGCATGGACACCCCCATGCCGGGCCGGGCGCGGGCCGAGAAGGCCGCCACGGTGGTGGCGCGCTCGCCGTTGCGCAGGTAGTCGACGAAGATGCGGCCCACTCGGTTGGCGGGGCCGCTCTTGGCCACGAAGCGCTCGGGCAGCGTGCGGGCCAGGTGCTCGACGATGGCCTTGGACACCTGCTTGGTCTCGTCCAGCGTCCAGCGCAAGGCCAGCGGCACCACCACATGCAGGCCCTTGCCGCCGCTGGTCTTGAGCCACGCCTGGAGCGACAGCTCCTGCAGCAGCGCGCGCACCAGTTGGGCTCCCTCGCGCACCTGCGCGAAGTCCACGCCCTCGCCAGGGTCCAGGTCGAACACCATGCGGTCGGCCTTGTGCGGGCTGCGCAGGCGTGCATTGCCCGTGTGCAGCTCGATGACGTTGAGCTGAGCCGCCCCGAGCAGCGCCGCACGGCTGCCGATGCGCACCGGCGCGTCGGGGTCGTCGTCGGCCGGGTCATGGCGCTGGAAGAACAAGGGCCCGCCGATGCCCTGCGGGCCGCGCACCTGCGCCACCGCACGGTCCTTGAGATGGGGCAGGATCCAGTCCGCCACGCTCTCGTAGTAGCGCACCAGGTCCAGCTTGGTGGTGCCGGTGCTGGGGTCGATCACCCGCTCGGGGTGCGACACCTTCACCCCCGGCACGTCGGAAGCGGCGGCACTCGGCCCGCGGCGGCGCGCCGCCGCGGGCGCCGGCGCCACGTCCTGCTCGCGGGTGATGGCACGCGGCGCCTTGTCGGCGCGCAGGCCGACGAAGGCCGCGTGCCGCACCTGGCCGGCGGGCGTCCAGCTGCCGAAGGCCACCTCGGCCAGCAGCGCGGGCTTCACCCAGTGCGGGGCGGCGCCGGCCGCGCGCCGCCAGCGGGTGCTGCCCTGTGCCTCGCCGTGGAAGGGTGAGCGCTCCGTCTCCAGCCTGGCCAGGCGTTCGCGCAGGGCGCGGCCCTGGGCGGCGTCCCAGCCGGTGCCCACGCGGCCGACCGAGGTGAGCCGACCTTGGTCGTCGTGCACACCGAGCAGCAGCGCCCCCACCTCCCCGGGGTGGCCCTCGCGGTCGGTGAAGCCGCCGATCACGAACTCCTGTCGCTGCTGGCATTTGAGTTTCAGCCAGGCCGTGCCGCGACCCGAACGGTACGGCGCATCGGCCTGCTTGGCGATCACGCCCTCCAGGCGCAGGCGGCAGGCCGCCGCCAGCACGCTGGCCGCGTCGGCGCCGGCATCCACGCTGAAGCGCAGGTGCTCGGTTTCGCGCCCCTCCAGCAGGGCGCGCAGGCGCTCGCGGCGCACCCGCAGCGGCTCGCCCCGCAGGTCGCGGCCGCCGTGGTGCAGCAGGTCGAAGACGTAGTAGGTGAGCTGGCGGGTGGCGCGCCGGTCGAATGCGTTCTGCAGCGCGTTGAAGTCGGGCACGCCGTCGTCGTCCAGCACCACCACCTCGCCGTCCAGCCAGGCATCGCCCAGCTTCAGCGCCGCCAGCTCCTGCGCCAGCGCCGCCATGCGCTCGGTCCAGTCGTGGCCCTGGCGGGTGATGAGCCGGGGCACATCGCGCTGCACGCGGGTGAGCACGCGGTAGCCGTCGAACTTGATCTCGTAGATCCAGTCGCCCGCGGCCGGCGGTGCGCTGGCCAGCGTGGCGAGCTGCGGCTCGATGGCGGCCGGCAAGGCGGCCCGGCGGCCGGTGGCCGGCGCGGCGCTCGCGGGCACCGGGGCGGCGGGTGCATCGCCCCCGGGCGGCGGCTCCAGGCCGCGCACGCTGTCGGGCGCCGCGGTGACCACGTCGTACTCGGTGTGGGCGCGCGCATGCTCGTCACGCCGCTTGATCAGCAGCCAGCTGGACTTGGGGCCGGCGGCGGCTTGCCGCCCGCCCAGGCGCACCAGCTCCCAGGCGCCGTGCAGCTTGTGCCCCTTGAGCCGGAAGGACAGCTTGCCTTTGGCCAGCCCCGCGTGGGGGTCGCCCACCGGCTCCCACTCGCCCCGGTCCCAGACGATCACTTCCCCGGCCCCGTAGTGGCCCTGCGGAATGGTGCCTTCGAAGTCGGCGTAGCCGAGTGGGTGGTCTTCGGTCTGCACGGCCATGCGCTTGTCGGCCGGGTCGAGGCTGGGGCCCTTGGGCACCGCCCACGAGACCAGAACGCCGTCGAGCTCCAGGCGGAAGTCGTAGTGCAGGCGGCTTGCGTCGTGCTTCTGCACGACGAAGCCCAGCGGGCCTCCGGCCCGCGGCCGGCGCGCAGCGCGCGGCTCCGGCGTGCCGCGGAAGTCGCGCTTGGCGCGGTAGGTGGCCAGGCGCTCGGACGGTGTGGACACGGAAGCGGCGGACGCAGCCTCGGGCGACGCACGCTGGGGCGACGATCGGCTCGGCATGGTCGGCGGCCTCGTGTGTCACGCCCGTTTGCGGCTGCTGCCGCTGGCGGTCCGGCGCGTGGTCCTGCGCGGTTGCGCGTCGACGCCCTCGTCGGCCGCCGCTGCACCGCCCCGCTTGCCCAGGCTGCGCTTGAGCAGCTCGGTGAGGTCCACCACGTTGCCGGTGCGTGGCGCGGCGCCCTCCTCCATCGGCTCCACACGGTGCGTCTTGCCCGAGTCGACACGCTGCTCGATCAGCAGCTCGATGGCCTTGGTGAACTGGTCGTCATAACGCCCGACCTCGAAGGTCTCGGTCATGTCCTCGATGAGCTGGCGGGCCATCTTCAACTCGGCCTCCTTCAGGCCGGCACCCGCGCGGCCCTCGGCCGGCAGCTTGAGCTCGTCCCAGGGCCGGATCTCCTCGGCCCAGCGCAGGGTGTTCACGATGAGCGCCGGGCCGGCCGGCACCAGGGCGCACAGGTGTTCGCGGGTGTGCATCACCACCCGCGCGATGCCGATCACGCCCGCCTCCCGCATGGCCTCACGCAGCAGGCCGTAGGCCTTCTCGCCCTTGGCCTGTGGCTCGAGGTAGTACGGCGCCTCCAGGTGCACGAAGGGCACCTCGGCCGCCTGGACGAAGCTCTCGATGGCGATCGTCTGCGTGGTCTTGGGGTAGGCCTCCCGGATCTCGTCCTCGCTGAGCAGGACGTAGTCGCCACCGGGCACCTTCACGCCCTTGACGATGTGCTCCTTGTCGATCTCCTTGCCGGTGCGCTTGTTCACACGCTTGTAGCCCACCGGGTCCATGCTGCGCTTGTCGAGCCAGTCGAAGTCGATGCCGCTCTGCCGCGAGGCCGGGTAGAGCGCCACGGGGATGTGCACCAGGCCGAAGCTGATGGCGCCTTTCCAGATCATGCGGGGCATGGGGGTCTCCTGCGCACGCCGGGTGCGTGCCCTCAGTGTGGGCACGCCCCGTGGCCGCCGGGGTCGGACGCGCCCGGCGCGCGTTGTAGGACGCGACGACCGGCCGCGCCGGTCCACCCACAGGAACAGGGGCAGCGCGAGGCCCAGCGGCATCACGTAGTACATGGCACGGAACGCGAGCAGCGCACCCAGCAGCGGGCCCTGGTCCACCTGGCCGCCCAGCATGGCGATGAACACCGCCTCGATCACGCCCAGGCCGCCTGGCACGTGGGTGACGGCCCCCGCCACGGCCGACAGCAGCAATGCCCCCAGCACGGCCGCGTAGTCCAGGTGCCCCCCGAGCAACGCCCAGCAGACCCCGGCGGTGCTGGCCCAGTGCAGGCCCGACAGGGCGAACTGGCCCAGCGCCACCGGCCAGGGCGGCAGCGAGATGGCGTGGTCGCGCCAATGCAGGGTACGCGCGCGCCCGGGCGGCCGCACACAGGCGGCGAGGTAGGCCGCACACCCGGCCAGCAGCACGCCACCCACGCCCCGCAACACCCCCTGGCCGGCGTCGGCGACCTCGCCCCAGGCCGGCGGCAGCACCGGGGGCTGCCACAGCAGCAGGCCCCCGAGCAGCGCGACGTAGCCGAGCCAGTTCGTGAGCAGGCTGGCCGCGAGCAGGCGGGTGGTGGCCGCCAGCGGCAGCCCGAGGCGGCCATAGAGGCGATAGCGGATGGCGACGCCGCCCACCAGCGCGCCCAGGCTGAGCTTCACCGCGAAGGTGACGAAGCCCACGGCGAGCAGCCAGCGTCGTCCGAGGCGTGCGCCCTCCCCGCCGCCCTCGCGCGGCGGCGTCATGGCCGCGCCGAGCAGCTCGTACGACGCAAAGGCGGCGTAGGCGAGCGCCACCCCGGCCGCCGCCACCCCCACCCAGGCGATGGGAAGCGCGCGCAGGGCCTGCACGGCGCCGGCCCAGTCGAGCCCGCGCCCCAGGTGCACGAGCAGCCCCGCCGTGCCGAGCAGGAACACCGTCCAGGCGATGCGCCGCGCTCGGGGCCACCACGCCGGCGCATGCCAGCGGTGCGGCCACGCGTGCTGGCGCTGCAGGCGGTGGCGGCGTGCGAGCGCCGAGGCGTCAGCGCCCACGGCCGGCCCCCGCGGCCGGCCCCGCGTGCACATCGGCGCCCCGACGCGGCCGCAGCAGCGCCAGCGTGGGCGCGTGCGTGGGCAGCCGGCTGGCCCAGACCGGGAAGCGGCGCAGGAAATGGAAGACCACGAAGCCGCGCAGCTGCGTCCACCACGACGGCACGGGCGGGAACTCGGGCACAGGCACCTCGCGGCAGGCGCGCTCGATCAGGTGCTCCAGCCGGCCGCGCAACTCCTGCGCGAAGCCGCGGTCGCGCAGCACGAGGTTGGCCTCCAGGTTCAGCGACAGGCTCAGCGGATCGAGGTTGCTGGAGCCCACGGTGGCCCATTCATCGTCCACCACCGCCACCTTGCCATGCAGCGGGCGCTCGCAGTATTCGTAGATGCGCACCCCCGCCCGCTGCAGGTGCTCATACAGCAGGCTCGCCGCGGTGCGCGCCAGCGGCACGTCGGGCTCACCCTGCAGGATCAGCCGCACGTCCACACCACGCTGTGCCGCGCGGCGCAGGTCGCGCAGCAGGCGGTAGCCTGGAAAGAAATACGCGTTGGCGATGAGCACCTGCTGGCGCGCGCGGCGGATCGCCATGCGGTAGAAGCGCTCGATGTCGCTGCGATGCTGCAGGTTGTCGCGTTGCACGAAGGTGGCCTCGGCCGGCCCCACCGCGTCCTGCACCGACTGGCGGCGCCGAGCCCAGGCCGCGCGCGGCCAGCCGGGCAGGTCCACGCAGGCGGGCGTGGCCAGCGCGGTGCGCGCGAAACGGTGGATGTCGCGCACCACCGGGCCCTGCACCCTCACCGCATAGTCCTGCTTGGCCTCGGGGCCGAAGTCGCCCAGGTGGTCGGCCGAGAAGTTGATGCCGCCCACGAACGCGAGGGTGCCGTCCACCACCACCAGCTTGCGGTGCATGCGCCGCAGCACGTTGAAGCGCTTTCCCAGGATACGCACCGACGGATCGAAGGTGCGCACCCGCGCCCCGGCCTCGGTGAGCGCGCCCACGAAGGCGTTGCTGAGGTCCGCCGAGCCGAAGCCATCGACCAGCAGGTCCACCTGCACACCGCGCCGCGCCGCCGCGAGCAGCGCCTCGTGCAGCGCCTGGCCCACCTTGTCCTCGAAGAGGATGAAGGTCTCGATGATGACCTCGCGGCGCGCCTGGCCGATCGCCTCGAACACCGCCGGGAAATAGGCCTCGCCGTTCTCCAGCAGCTGCACGCGGTTGCCCGCCCACCAACGGCGCTTCACAGCATCACCTCCGCCGCCAGAGGCGCGTGGTCAGACAGCTGCGACCACGGCGAGCGTGGCAGCAGCACCGGCCTGTGGCCGCGCACATGCCGCACGTAGATCCGGTCGAGCCGCAGCACGGGCCAGCGTGCCGGGAACGTGCGCGCCGCGCGGCCCTGGGCCGCCACGAAGACCTCCTCCAGCCCCGCGCAGCCGTCGAGCACGCGGTGCGCGCGGTCGCGCCAGTCGTTGAAATCCCCCGCCACCACCACCGGCACATCGGGCGGAATCTCGTGGTTCACCACGCGGCACAGCTGCTGCAGCTGGTGCGTGCGGTGCGATTCCATCAGGCCCAGGTGCGCGCTGATGGCGTGCACGGGCGCGGGCAGGCCAGGCACGCCGATGAGGCAGTGCAGCAGGCCCCGTGCCTCGTCGCGGTCCAGCGAGACGTCATGGTTGCGCTCGGCCACGATGGGGTACTTCGACAGCACGGCGTTGCCGTGGTGTCCGCCCTGGTACACCGCGTTGCGCCCGTAGGCGAACTGCGGCCAGATCTCGTCGGCCAGGAACTCGTAGTGGGGTGCGGCGGCCCAGCCGCTGCCGTGCGCGCGGTGGGGCAGGTACTCGCCCTGCACCTCCTGCAGGCACACCACGTCGGCGTCCACGCTGCGCACGGCGTCGCGAAGCTCTGGCAGCACAAATCGCCGGTTCATGAACGTGAAGCCCTTGTGGATGTTGACCGTGAGGACGCGCAGCTTGATCGGAGAGTCCGGTCGGGTGGCTGTGGCCATGGTTCGTTTGTAGGCCCGCGCCCGGGCCACCGCTGTAGGAAGGCGCCGGCAGGCCCTGCCGGCCGGTGCCGCGCAAGGAACGCCAGGTCTCACCCCGGGGGCGACTCGGGCACGGGCTGGCTCTCCCGCACGGGTGGCACGCGGGTGCCACGGCGCGCGCCGGCGAGCATCTCCTTGAGCCAGCCCACCAGCACGTCGCTGTAGGCCCGCTGGTCGGCCTCGGCCGTCAGCCCGTGGTCGGCGCCAGCCAGCACGCGGTAGGTCAGCGAGCGGGCATGGGTGGCCGCCTCGCGGTAGCTGGTGAGCACCGCCCGCGGAATGATGCGGTCCAGCTCCGACTCGATGAGCAGCACGTCGCCCTCGAAATCCTGCAGTGCGCGCAGCGCACGGTTCTCGCTGGCCAGCACCAGGCGCTGGCGGTAGGTGCCCAGGTCCTGGTCCTTGTGCAATTGCAGCTTGGGGCTGCCCCAGCCTGAATCGATGTACAGCGCGGGGGCCCGCAGAGCCAGCCAGTTCACCTGGCGCAGCGTGCTCAGAATGGCCGCGAGGTAGCCGCCATAGCTGCTGCCCACCACCGCGATCGCGCCCGGATCGACGTGCCGGCGGCGCGCCAGGCTGTCGTAGGCGGCCAGCACGTCCTCCAGGTTGTCCGCGCGGGACACTGTCTCGAACTGGCCGCGGGTCTGCACATGGCCGCGCAGATCGAAGGTGAGGCATACACAGCCGAGCGCCGCCACGTCGCGTGCGCGGGACAGGTACTGGGCCTGGCTGCCGCCCCAGCCGTGCACGAACAGCACCCCCGGGATGAGGGTGCCCGGGGACACCACCGTGGCCGCCAGCTCCACGTCGCCGACGGCTATGCGGGCAGCCTCCTCAAGCGTCGACATCCTTGCTCACCATGACGTGCTTCACCAGGCGGCCGCCGTGCGGGTCGGGCCCGTCGTAGAGCACCCAGGCGCCTAGCGGCAGGGTGACGTCGTCCGCATAGGTCTCGCAGGTGCTGGCGCGCACGCGCCGCGCCGAGGGGTCGGCGTGCAACGCGTGCAATGCCGCGATCTCCGCGCCGCTGGCCCCACCGATGCGCCACGACTGCTCCAGCACGCCGCACCAGGCGCGCCCGGCATCGTCCACCCCTTGCGCGATGTCGTAGTTGCAGCGCGAGGCCATCGTACCGGGATAGGCGGCCATCACCGCCTCGTGGAAGGTCATGGCCCGCTCGACCGCCCGGCGCACCGGGCCGTGCGACACGTCGGCCAGCAGGGCGTCGAAGCCGCCCCGCACCACGCGCAGGGTGGACCCGCCGTACACCTCCACCCCGCGGTGGTTGTTGGTCAGCACCTGGGTGCCGTGGTAGCTCGCCAGGTGGGTACCGACGCGGGCCTGGCCCACGCTGTGGGTCACGACCTGTCGCAGGTTGCGCTCGAGCACCAGCCCGCAGCGCGCGATGCGCGACTCGCCCAACGCCAGCAGGTGCGCATCCAGCTCATCCAGGCTGCGCACCACCCACTGGCCGACGCCGCCCACGCCGGCCGGGTCCTTCAGGCGCAGCGAGCCGCCCACCAGCAGGCGCCGCGCCGCTTCGCGTGCATCGGCCGGGGTGAACACCGACCAGCCCGGCAGTGTCGCCGCCTGGATGCGCTCGCGCCAGTCCGCGTCGGTGCACCAGCCGGCCGGCGCGTCGGCCTCCGGCCGCACCAGCGGATGGGACACGAGCTTGGTGGCCACGAAGGGATGCGGCGCGACGCCACCAAAGAAGTCCTCGGGGGCCCGGATGCCCAGGCGGTGCGCCGCCTCGAGCGAGGTGAGGGTGTCGCTCGGCACGAGATACAGCGGCGGGCCCGAGGGCGCAGGACCGTTGTCGTCCACCAGACCGGCGTAGTCCAGGCCAAGCAGCTCGGCCAGCGACTCGGCCACGCGCGCCTTCGCGGCCGCGTCGTGGTCCAGCGGGCCGTGCCGGCCGCTGTTGCGCAGGAAGCCGACGCGGGCGCGATCGGTGGGAACAGCCCACGCGCCACCGAGCGGTGGCAGGGCGGAAAGTGGCAGGGCATTCAGCATGGAGGGCTCCGTCGGAGACGTTGGGCAATCGGCGGGCCCCGGTCCATCCGGGCGCCGTGGCCATGGGCCCAGCGTATCGACCCCTCCTGCGGCAGCGCTGTCGGGTCAGGGCCCGGCGGGCTGTAGGAATCCGCCCCTTGGGTCGCCGCGGCCGGCCGCCCGACGGGGCAGGAACGACTTTTGCGTGGGGGTGGCGGAGGCCCTGAAAGCTTTCAGAAAGCCTTGGCAACACTCGGTCACGAGGGCGAATCGGCTCATTCCGTTCGGCGGATCGGCCGCTTCCACCGAGAATCATTAGGGTGAAGCCTATGTGGAAAGCAAATTACACCGAGCTATAGTTCTCGGTTCAACGGCCCATGAGGCCGCGTATGGACAAGACAGCGCCCTCAAGGCGACTGGAGGATTCGAGTGGACTACGCAGAAGCGCAGCGCAACCCCGGCAAGCATCCTGTGGGGCTGGGCGTTGTCATCGTGCTGCACGTGCTGCTGGGCTATGCGCTGGTCAGCGGTTTGGCTCGCAAGGTGGTCGAGGTGGTGAAGGCCCCGATCGAGACCAAGATCATCGAAGAGATCAAGCCGCCGCCGCCGCCGCCGCCAGAGAACCTGCCGCCGCCGCCGAAGAACCTGCCGCCGCCGCCGGCCTTCGTGCCGCCGCCGGAAGTGAACGTGACGCCGCCGCCGACGCCGCAGCCAACCATCACCGCCACCAACGTCGTGCCGCCCCCGACTCCCGCAGTGATGGCACCGCCCGCACCGCCAGCGCCGCCGGCGCCGGCGGTCTCTCGTGCGCGGGCCGCTCAGATCGATGTCGGCTCGTGCGATAAGCCCGAGTACCCGGCGAAGGCTCGCCAGGCAGAGGCCACTGGCGTCACGAAGATCCGCTTCTCGATCGACGAGTCGGGTCAGGTGATCAAGGCGGAAGTCGTCAAATCTTCTGGCAATTCGAGTCAGCATCGCCTGCTGGACCGGGCGGCGGTCGAGGCACTGAGCGCCTGCCGCTTCCGCCCCGGCACCGACGAGAACGGCAAGCCCGTGGGCGCGTTCTCGAACGTCGAGTACGCCTGGAACCTCGAATAAGCCGCGCCTGCTTCGGCTCCCCGAGGCCGCTCCCTTTCAACAAACCGGCGCAGCACGCCGAGCACCCTCAACGCTGCGTCGACCGCCCCTTGCCCCCTGGAGGAACCATGTCCTTTCTGAAACTTGTGCGCGCCCCCTTCCTGGCCGCCAGCATCGCCCTGCTGGGCACCGTCGCCCTGGCCCCTGCCGGTGCCTACGCCCAGGACACCGCCGCCTCGGCGCCCGCCGCCGATGCGGCACCGGCGGCCGCCCCGGCTGCCGAGCCGGCCGTGCCGGCCGCGGGCATCCAGCCCGAGGTGAAGAAGGAAGAGATCGACAACCCCTACGGCCTGAAGGCCCTGTGGGAACACGGCGGCTGGGTGGACCGCATCACGCTGGTCATCATGCTGATCATGTCGATGGGCAGCTGGTACATCATCTTCACGAAGGTGTGGGAACAGCACAAGCTGCTCAAGAGCGCCTCCGCCGCCTCGCAATCCTTCTGGACGGCCGGTTCGGTCAAGAAGGGTGCCGAGACGCTGGAAGAAGCCAGCGCCTTCCGCTACATCGCCGAGCAGGGCCTGAAGGCGGCTGACCACCACGAAGGCACGCTGACCGAGCAGATCGACCGCCACACCTGGGTGGGCATGAGCGTGCAACGCTCGGTGGACAACATCAACAGCCGCCTGCAGGACGGCCTGGCCTTCCTGGCGACCGTCGGCTCCACCGCCCCGTTCGTCGGCCTGTTCGGTACCGTCTGGGGCATCTACAACGCCCTGACCGCCATCGGCGTGTCGGGCCAGGCCTCGATCGACAAGGTGGCCGGCCCCGTCGGCGCCGCCCTGATCATGACCGCCGTCGGCCTGGCCGTCGCGGTGCCCGCGGTGATGGGCTACAACTGGCTGATCCGCCGCAACAAGGTGGCCATGGAGCGCGTGCGCGCCTTCTCCGCCGACCTGCACAACGTGCTGCTGGCGGGCAAGCGCTGAGAGCCTGACCTGGTGCCGGGCCGGCCCACGAGGCCGCCCGCCCGGCACCCGAGCGCCGCCTGAGCGGCGCCCCAGCGAACGAGCGAAGGAACAGCCATGGCCATGAGCGTTGGCACGCCGGACGACGGCGACGAACAGATGAACTCCTCCATCAACACCACGCCCCTGGTGGACGTGATGCTGGTGCTGCTGATCATCTTCCTGATCACGGTCCCCGTGGTCACCCAGTCGGTGCAGCTGAGTCTGCCCAAGGAGATCAACGTCCCCACGCAGACCAAGCCGGAGAACATCCTGCTGGCCGTGACCAAGGACGGTGACGTCTACTGGAACACCAAGCGCATGCCGGACAACGAGGCCCTGGTCGAGGCGCTGAAGAAGGAAGCGGTCAAGGAGCCGCAGCCCGAGGTGCACATCCGCGGCGACGAGAACGTTCGCTATGAGTCGGTCGGCCGCCTGATCGTGGCCTGCCAGCGTGCTGGCATCGCCAAGGTCGGTTTCATCACCGAGCCGCCCGCGAAGAACTGAGAAAGGAAACCGACCATGGGAATGAGCGTTGGCTCCGCCGCCGAAGACGACGTGATGGTCGAGATGAACACCACGCCGCTCATCGACGTGATGCTGGTGCTGCTGATCATGTTCATCATCACCATTCCGGTGCAGACGCACGCGGTGAAGATGAACATGCCGGTGAACTCGAACAACCCGCCACCACCCACCCCGCCGGAGATCGTGCGCATCGACGTCGACTTCGACGGTGCGATCACCTGGAACGGCGAGCTGGTCACCAGCCGTGGCGACCTGCAGGCCCGCCTGTACCGCACCGGCCTGATGCCCGACCAGCCCGAGGTGCACCTGCGCCCGAACAAGCTGGTCACGTACAAGCACGTGGCCATGGTGATGGCCGAGGCCCAGCGACTGGGCGTCACCAAGATCGGCATCGTCGGCAACGAGCAGTTCATGAACTGACACCACGCCGCACGCGTCTTGCCGGGGATCGGCCGTCATATCGGTGCGATCCCCGTTGCGTTTAGGGGCTTCGCGGCCCAGCCTTCCTGTCCAGATTCCTTGGAACCCCCACCCA
Organism: Burkholderiales bacterium; assembly: GCA_016213265.1. Taxonomy (GTDB): domain Bacteria; phylum Pseudomonadota; class Gammaproteobacteria; order Burkholderiales; family Burkholderiaceae_C; genus Ideonella. The sequence goes on from JACRBA010000067.1 coordinate 34,856, forward strand.
TGAAACACCTGCGTGCCCTCACCGTCGCCCTCGTCGCCGCCGGCTGCCTGAGCCTCGCCCAGGCGCAGAGCGTCCGCCCCGAAATCGGCAAGCCGCTGCAGCAGGCCGGCGAGCTGCTGCGCGCCGGCAAGGGCCGCGAGGCGCTGGCCAAGGTGCGCGAGGCCGAGGCCGTGGGCGGCAAGTCGGCCCATGAGCAGTTCCTGGTCGACCGCATGAAGGGCTCGGCGGCCCAGCGCGCCGGCGACAACGCCACCGCGGCCCAGGCCTTCGAGGCCGCCTTCGCCAGCGGCAAGCTCAGCGGCGCCGAGCAGGCCCAGGTGGCCGAATCGCTGGCCTTCGCCTACTCGCAGACCGGCAACAACGCGAAGGCCCAGCAATGGGTGAGCAAGGCGCAATCGCTGGGCGCCAACAGCGCCTCGCTCAAGCAGCTGCAGAGCTACCTGCAGTCGCAGAGCGGCGACTATGGCGCCATCGCCAAGGACGCGGCCGCCGCCGTCTCCGCCGCCGAGCAGGCCGGCCGCCGCCCCGATGAAGGCGACCTGCTGCGCCTGGCCGACGCCTACCAGCGCCTGAACAACGGCGGCGCGCAGATCGCGACGCTCGAAAAGCTGGTGGCCCACTACCCCAAGAGGGACTACTGGGCCGCGCTGCTGGGCCGCCTGCCGCGCAAGGCCGGCTTCTCGGACCGCTTCGCGCTGGACGTGATGCGCCTGAAGCTGGCCACCGGCAACCTCAGCAAGACCGACGAGTACATGGAGATGGCGCAGCTGGCGCTGCAGGCCGGTTACCCCGCCGAAGGCAAGGCCATCGTGGACAAGGGCTTTGCCGCCGGCGCCCTGGGCACAGGCGCCGAGGCGGAACGCCACAAGCGCCTGCAGGCCCTGGCCGTCAAGCAGGACGGCGAAGTGCGCGCGGGCCTCGACAAAGAGATCGCCGCGGCCAAGGCCGAGCGCACCGGCGACGCGCTGGTGCAGGTGGGCACCGTGGCGGTGAGCCTGGGCCAGGCCGAGCAGGGGGCGGATCTCATCCAGCAAGGCATCACCAAGGGCGGCCTGAAACGCCCCGAGGACGCCAAGCTGCGCCTCGGCCAGGCCCTGATGCAATCGCCCAAGACGCGCGCCAAGGGCGTGCAGGTGCTGCGCACCGTGCAGGGTACCGACGGCGCCGCCGACGTGGCGCGCCTGAGCGCGGTCGCCCTCGGCCAGTGAGCGTGGCCCGCCCCGGGTGGCTGGAGCCGCTGGGCGACGGCATCCACGCCATCGACACCGGCTTCCAGCGCGACCGCTTCGACGCCGCCTATCTGGTGGTGGACGGCGGCCGCGCCGCCTTCATCGACACGGGCACGCGCCACGCCCTCCCCCGCCTGCTCGGTGCGCTTTCGTGCCTCGGCCTCGGGGTGGATACCGTCGATTGGGTGATCCCCACGCACGTGCACCTCGACCACGCGGGCGGCGTGGGCCCACTCATGCAGGCCCTGCCTGCGGCCACCTTGCTGGTGCACCCGCGCGGTGCCCGGCACATGATCGACCCGAGCGCGCTCTACCAGGGCGCGATGGCCGTCTATGGCCAGGCCGAGATGGACCGGGCCTATGGCGAGCTGGTCGGCGTGGACGCGTCGCGCGTGCGCACCAGCGAGGACGGCATGTCGGTCCCGCTCGGGCAGCGCCATCTCGAACTTATCGACACACCCGGCCACGCGCTGCACCACCACTGCATCTGGGACCCGGTGTCGCGCGGCTGGTTCACGGGCGACACCTTCGGGCTGTCGTACCGCGAGTTCGACACCGCCGATGGCCGCGCGTGGATCCAGCCCACCACCACACCGGTGCAGTTCCAGCCGGGCCCCTTGCGCCAGTCCATCGAGCGGCTGCTGGCGCGCTCGCCCGCCTGCATGTACCTCACCCATTACGGCCGTGTGCAGGACGTGCCCGCGCTGGGCGCCCAGCTGCTGAGCCTGCTGGACGAGGTGGTCACCCTCGGCCGTTGCCTGGCGCCGATGGCCGACCCGGCGGCGCGCCACGCGGCCCTGAGCGAGGGCCTGCGCCAGCTCTACCGCCGCAGCCTGCGCGCCCACGGCTGCACGCTCCCCGAGGCGCGCATCGACGAGCTGCTGGCGCTCGATGTGGAACTCAACGCCCAGGGCATGGGCGTGTGGCTGGACCGCGAGGCGCGGTGAACGCCCGCGGCGCCGCCGCCCTCAGGCCGCCGCCCCGCGCAGCGCGGCCGCCTCGGCGGCCAGCCGACGCACGCGGTCCCAGTCACCGCTCCGCACGGCGTCGGCCGGCGTAAGCCAGGAGCCGCCACAGACGGCCACGTTGGCCAGCCCCAGGAACTGCGGCGCACTGTCGAGGGTGATGCCACCCGTGGGGCAGAACACCACGTCGGGGAACGGGCCGGCGAGCGACTTCAGCATCGGCACGCCGCCGGCGGCCACGGCCGGGAAGAATTTCAGGAACGACAGCCCGTCGTCCTGGGCGGCCATCACTTCGCTCGCCGTGGCCACGCCCGGCAGCAGGGGCAGGCCGATGTCGCGGCATGCCGCACCCAACGCCGGCGTGTAACCGGGGCTCACTGCGAAAGCCGCCCCGGCATCACGGGCTGCGCGCGCATCCGCCGCGGTGCGCACCGTGCCCGCGCCCACGATGGCTTCGGGCACCTCGCGCACCATGGACGAAATCGCCGCCAGCGCCGCAGGCGTACGCAGTGTCACCTCGCGCTCCTTCACGCCACCGGCCACGAGGGCCCGGGCGAGCGGCACCGCGTCCTCCACGCGCTCGACGACGATGACGGGAATGACGGGGCCGTGCGTGGCCAGTTCGCGGGTGTCCATGGGGTTCCTCACAGCCAGGTGCAGGCGCCCTGCTCTGCACTGGTGACATGCCGGCGCATGCCGGCGAAGAGTTCACGGCCCAGGCCGTGCGCGTGGGCCTCGGCGGCGGCATCGCCGCGGCGGGCCAGTGGCCGGCGCGCCCATTCGTCGGCCGGCACCAGGGCCTCCAGCACCCCCGCACGGGCATCGAGCCGGATCAGGTCGCCATCGTGCACGCGGGCCAGCGGGCCGTCTGCCAGCGCCTCCGGGCTCACGTGGATGGCCGCCGGCACCTTGCCCGACGCCCCGCTCATGCGGCCATCGGTCACCAGGGCCACGCGGAAGCCCTTGCCCTGCAGCACGGCCAGCGGCGGGGTGAGCTTGTGCAGCTCCGGCATGCCGTTGGCGCGCGGCCCCTGGAAGCGCACCACCACCACCACGTCGCGGTCCAGCTCACCGGCCTGGAAGGCCGCGTGCAAGGCCTCCTGGCTGTCGAACACCCTAGCCGGTGCCTCGATCACGTGTCGGTCCTCCGGCACGGCGGAGACCTTGATGACCGCCCGCCCGAGGTTGCCCTGCACGAGCGCCAGCCCGCCGGAGGCCGAGAAGGGCTCGCTGGCCGGACGCAGCACGGTGCGGTCGGTGGTGCCGGCCGGCAGCGGCTGCCACGACAGGCGGCCCGCGTCCAGCGCCGGCTGTTCGGCATAACGCGGCATGCCGCCCCGCGCCACCGCGTGCGCATCGGCATGGAAGTAGCCGCCGTCCATCAGCTCGCGCAACACGAAGGCCGGGCCGCCGGCTGCCTGGAACTGGTTCACGTCCGCGCTGCCGTTGGGATAGACGCGCGCGAGCAGCGGCACCACGGCCGACAAGTCGGAGAAGTCGTTCCAGTCGATCAGGATGCCGGCCGCCCGTGCGACCGCCACCCAGTGGATGAGGTGGTTGGTGGAGCCGCCGGTGGCCAGCAGCGCCACCATCGCGTTGACGATGCTGCGCTCGTCCACCAGGTGGCCGATGGGCAGGTCGCGTTGCCCGGCGCGCAGGCTGAGCACCGTCTCCACGGCCTCGTCGGTCAGCGCATCGCGCAGGGGCTCGTGCGGGTGCACGAAGGCGGCACCTGGCACGTGCAGTCCCATGGCCTCCATCAGCATCTGATTCGAATTGGCCGTGCCGTAGAAGGTGCAGGTGCCAGGCGAGTGGTAAGCGGCCTGTTCGGCCTGCAGCAGCTCGGCCCGGCCGACCTGGCCTTGCGCCGCCAGCTCGCGCACGCGCGCCTTCTCGCTGTTGGACAGGCCGGAGGACATCGGTCCGGCCGGCACGAACACGCACGGCAAATGGCCGAAATGCAGCGCGCCGATGAGCAGGCCGGGCACGATCTTGTCGCAGATGCCCAGCAGCAGCACGCCGTCGAACACGTCGTGGGACAACGCGATGGCGGTCGACATCGCGATGGTGTCACGCGAGAACAGGCTCAGCTCCATCCCCGGGTAGCCCTGGGTCACGCCGTCGCACATGGCCGGCACACCGCCGGCCACCTGCGCCGTGGCGCCATGGCGTTGGGCCGCCGCACGCAGACGCTGCGGGTAGCTCTCGTACGGCTGGTGGGCCGACAGCATGTCGTTGTAGCTGGTCACGATGGCCAGGTGCGGCGCACGCTCGGCAACGATGCGCAGCTTGTCCGATGGGGGCATTGCGGCGAAGGCGTGGGCCACGTTGGCGCAGCCCATGCGGTCCGCGCCGCGCGGCCGGCGGCGCAGGGCGTCCACCTGCGCGAGGTAGGCGTTGCGCGTGCCCCGGCTGCGCTCGCGGATGCGGGCCGTCACCTCGGCCACGAGGGGGTGCATGTTCGTCATGGGCACAGGCACGGGCGCCGGGCGCCCGGAAGTAACTCAGGGTTCGATTATCAGGTAACCTGGTTACATGGTCAAACCGCGGCCACCTAGACCTGCCCCCACCGGCAATTCACGCGCGCAGCCCGGCGCTGGGCGGTGACGGGCGAAGACGTGCCAGGCCCGCCAGCCCGGCCGCGGTGTCGGTGTCCAGCAGCACGCCAGCGTCCTCCACCTCCACCGCCTGGCCCGGAAAGCGGGCCAGCAGGCGGCGGGGGCCCTGGTCGGCAGGCAGGCGCACCAGCTCGGAAAACAGCTCCGCGCCGAAGCCGATCGGGTGGCCCTGCCGGCCCCGGTGCTGGGCATAGACCACAGACTGCGTGGCCAGCGCCTCGGCCACGCGCAGCAGCGTGGACGGCTGCACCATGGGCATGTGGGCGGGCAGCAGCAGCCACCCCCCCGGCCCTGGGCGCGCCGCCACGCCCGCGGCCACCGCCTCGCCCAGGCGCGGCATGCCGGCGCACGCGTCGGCCAACTCGACGATGTCCCGCCGCGCCACCTGGTCGGCCACGTCCGGCGAGAAGCGGGCGGTGGTCACCACCACCAGCGGCAGGCCACTGGCCAGCACGTTGCGCACGGTGGCCGACAGCACGCTGCCTCCCTCCCAGGGCTCGGCCAGCGGGTGGCGGGTGCCGGTGGCGCCGGTGCCGCGCGCGACACCCAACAGGATCAAGGTGGGCGGGGTGAGTGTCATTCGCTCTGGGTGCAGGCCGGTCCCCGAAGCGAGGGCGTGCCGCGGAAACGCACGCCTAGGATGGGTGCGAAGGCCGATGGCCGACAGTCGGACGATCACCTAAGGCCTTGCCCGGGGGACCGCCCTCGCCGCCTACACTTCGGGGATGGACGACCTCGCAGCCCTGCGCAAGAGCTATGAACGGGCCGAGTTGGATGAATCCGCCTCGGCCGACGATCCCCTGCAGCAGTTCTCGCGCTGGCTGCACGAGGCGATGGATGCACGCATCCCCGAGCCGAACGCCATGACGGTGGCCACCGTCGGGCCGGACGGCCGCCCCTCCACGCGCATCGTGCTCATCAAGGGCTTCGACGAGAGGGGCATCGTCTGGTACACCAACTACGGCAGCCGCAAGGGGCGCGAGCTCGCGGCCCATCCGTTCGCCGCCCTGCAGTTCCACTGGGTCGAGCTGGAGCGCGTGGTGCGCATCGAAGGTGCCGTGGCGCGCACCAGCGACGAGGAATCCGACGCCTACTTCCACTCGCGCCCGCTCGACTCCCGGCTGGGCGCGTGGGCGTCGCCGCAGAGCGAGGTGATCAGCTCACGCGCGGTGCTGGTGGCCAACGCCGCGAAGGCCGCTGCGCAACACGGCCTGAAGCCACCCCGCCCGCCGCACTGGGGCGGCTTCCGGCTGTCGCCCGACCGCTGGGAGTTCTGGCAGGGCCGCAAGTCGCGCCTGCACGACCGGCTGCGTTACCGGCTGGACGGCGGCCGGTGGCTGCGCGAGCGCCTCGCCCCGTGAAGAGGCCCTGAGGCAGGTCAGGCGCGCTGCAAGGCCGCGAAGGTGCGGCGGAACTTGTCGACCTTGGGCGCGACCACGTAGGCGCAGTAGCCCTGCTCAGGGTGGTTGGCGAAGTAGTGGCGGTGGTACGCCTCCGCCGGCCAGTAGTTGCGTTCGGGTGCCAGCTCCGTCACCACACGCCCGCCCGTGGCGGCATTCACCTCGGCCAGCACCTCACGCGCGACGGCGGCCTGGCGATCGTCGTGCACATAGATGCCCGAGCGGTACTGCGGCCCCACGTCGTTGCCCTGGCGGTTCAGCGTGGTGGGGTCGTGCACCGCGAAGAACACCTCCAGCAGCTGGCGCAGGCTCACCTGTTCGGGGTCGAACACCACGCGCACCACTTCCGCATGGCCGGTGTCGCCCCGGCACACCTGCTCGTAGCTCGGCTGCGGCACCTGCCCGTTGCTGTAGCCCGGCTCGACCTGCTGCACCCCTCGGACCTGCTCGTAGACCGCCTCCAGGCACCAGAAGCAGCCGCCGGCGAGCGTGATCGTCTGCGAGGCAGGGGTCGGCGGGTGGTCGGCGGACATGGCGTTCCTTGGGGTTTCTTGCGTCGGAGGCGGGGCGGGCGAACCGGCTGGGGCCGGGTGCGCCCGTGCCTGGATTCTCCGGGCCGCCGCCTCGGCATGCCCGCGCAGGGCCTATAACGACGAAGCCCCTCCGGTCCCGCGAGGGTGGAGGGGCTTGTGAGCGGCGTGGCCGCTCAACATGGCGCTCTGGCGGAAAGTGGGCCGGGGCGCCGTTGGCGCTGGAATTGCGCCTTGGGTGGTTGCCTCATCGAGGCAAGACCAGTGTGCGCCGCCGGGCCCCCGCGATCAAGTGGCTTTACACAGGTATCCAGTGGGCTGGACGGCGCGACGCTCAGCGAAGCAGCGCCTCGACGAGGCCCGCCATGCGGGAGGACACGGCAGGGTCCATCTGGATGGTGCGGCCCCATTCGCGCGAGGTCTCGCCCGGCCACTTGTTCGTGGCGTCGAGCCCCATCTTGCCGCCCAGGCCGCTGACCGGCGAGGCGAAGTCCAGGTAGTCGATCGGCGTGTCACCCACCAGCGTGGTGTCGCGCACTGGGTCCATCCGCGTGGTGATGGCCCACACCACCTCCTTCCAGTCGCGGATGTCCACGTCGTCGTCGGTCACCACGATGAACTTGGTGTACATGAACTGGCGCAGGAAGCTCCACAGGCCGAACATCAATCGCTTGGCATGCCCGGGGTAGCTCTTGCGGATGGAGATCACCGCCATGCGGTAGCTGCAGCCCTCGGGCGGGAGATAGAAGTCGGTGATCTCGGGAAACTGCTTCTGCAGGATCGGCACGAACACCTCGTTCAGCGCCACGCCCAGCACGGCCGGCTCGTCCGGCGGCTTGCCGGTGTAGGTGGAGTGGTAGATGGGATCGCGCCGGTGGGTGAGGCGGCTCACCTCGAACACCGGGAACCAGTCCTGTTCGTTGTAGTAGCCGGTGTGGTCGCCGAAGGGGCCCTCCAGGGCGTGCAGGTAGCCACCCACCTCCTTGAGCGGCACGCCCAGCTCGCTGCGCCCCTCGAACCCCGGGGGGGCTGGGGGGATGTGGCCTTCGAGGACCAGCTCGGCGGTCGCGGGCACCTGCAGCTTCAGGTCACCCTCCCCCACGGCACTGTCGGCCAGTTCGGTGCGGCCCCCGCGCAGCAGGCCGGCGAACTGGTACTCGGACAAGGTGTCCGGCACGGGGGTCACGGCGCCAAGGGTCGTCGCCGGGTCGGCCCCCACCGCGACCGCAATGGGAAACGGCACGCCGGGGTTCAGCCTCGCGAAATCGCGGAAGTCGAGCGCGCCGCCGCGGTGGGCCAGCCACCGCATGATGAGCTGGCGCCGTCCGATCACCTGCTGGCGGTAGATGCCGAGGTTCTGTCGCGTGCGCGGCCGTGGCGCCGTGCGCGGCCCCCGGGTGATCACGAGCCCCCAGGTGAGCAGCGGGCCGGCGTCGCCCGGCCAGCAGTGCTGGATGGGCCAGCGCGACAGGTCGACCTCCGGCCCCGGCACCACCACCTCCTGGCACGCCGGATGCCCCACGCGCGCCGGCTTCATGTCCCACACCGCCTTGGCCATGTCCCACAGCTTGCCCGCCTCGCGCAGCGACGCCGGGGGCTCCGGTTCCTTCAGCGCCGCGAGCAGCCGGCCCACGTCCCGCAACTGCGACACGTCCTCGGCCCCCATGCCCAGCGCCACGCGCCGTGGCGTGCCGAACAGGTTGACCAGCGCGGTCTGGGTGAAACCTGGCACGTTCTCCAGCAGGAGGGCCGGCCCACCGGCGCGCAGCACCTGGTCGGCGAGTGCCGTCATCTCAAGCCGGGGCGCGACGGGCGCCGACAGGCGACGCAGTTCTCCCCGGCCTTCCAGGCCGTGGATGAAATCACGGAGGTCGCGATACTTCATAATCTATGGTTATTAGAGCGGCAACCCTTATCCTTGACCGGTTATTTCCAGCCTTCCTACAATGCGCCGCGATTGAGATCCGGGTTTACCCCCGCCGCCCTGGAGAGGCACTTCTGAACGGGTAAACGCCCCGCCCTGCCGCCGGCCCGCCGACCCTGCTTCGGTGCGTCTTTGCGAGGTGGCAGCCGATTATCGCCAGCCCCGGGCGTGGGGCCGGGCCCCCTCGACGGGCCCGCCACGCCAACCACGGCGCTGGCGCGAACGATGAAAGGATGGACATGACCGAGCCCCATTGGTGGCTGCGCATGGCCCAGGCCGCCCGCCGCTCCGGCGGGATCTTCCTGCGTGACGTGGGCCACGGCCTGCTGGACGTCAGCCACAACATGCTGGCCCTGCTCGGCCTGCTGGTCGTCGCCGCCGTGGTCTTCGCAGGTGGCCGCGCCGACCTGCGCCACGCGGTGGAGCAGCGCGCCCTGGACTGGCTGCAGCAGCGCCACGCCCCCCGCGTCGAGGAACTGGCCTTCGTGGCCGAGCCCGACGGGCCCGAATCGGCCGCGCTGGCCCAGGCGCTGGCGGCCGACCCGGCCGACCTCAACCGCCAGCAGGCGGCCGTGGCCAAGTGGCTGTCGCGCCGCTACCGCGTCGCGCCCGAGCCCGTGGCCCGTCTGGTGCAGGAAGCCTGGGCCGTCGGCCAGCGGGCCAAGCTGGAGCCCACGCTGATCCTGGCCGTGATGGCCATCGAATCGCGTTTCAACCCCTTCGCGCAGAGCTCCGTGGGTGCCCAGGGCCTGATGCAGGTGATGACACGCGTGCACGACGACAAGTACGAGGTCTTCGGGGGCCGCCTGGCCGCCTTCGACCCGGTGACCAACCTGCGCGTCGGCGTGCAGGTGCTCAAGGAGTGCATCGCGCGCGCCGGCAGTCTCGAAGCCGGCCTCAAGTACTACGTGGGCAGCGCCAACGCGGCCGACGACGGCGGCTACGCGGCCAAGGTGCTGGCCGAGCACCGCCACCTGGCCCGCGTGGCCGCGGGTGAGACCGTGCCAGTGTCCGCCCCCCTGGTGGTGAGCGAGCCCGCCGTGGCCGAGCGCAGCACGCCGGCCGTGCCGGTCGGCGCCGGCAGTGCGGCCGCCGGGCGGGACACCGCCCCGCTGGCACCGGCGGCCGACAAGGTGGCGCTGGCCGGCTGAGCCGACGGGGCCGGCTACACTAGCGCCACGCGCAACTGGCGATAAGGGCCCCTCTCTCCGAGGCGGCCGCGAGGTGGATCACCACCGGGAAGCGCGAGGGCGGCCGCGGCCGCCTGCCTCACGCCGTTCGCCTGGGCTGCCCGCCGCCGGTTCCGTTGCCGGCCGGCGCGGGCCCGACCGCCCCGTCCTGAAGGAAACCTCATGTTCGACCGCTCGCAATCGACGATCGCCCACGTCGACCCCGACCTCTGGGCCGCCATCCAGGCCGAAAACCGCCGCCAGGAAGAACACATCGAGCTCATCGCCTCGGAGAACTACACCTCCCCGGCCGTGATGGCCGCACAAGGCTCCCAACTCACCAACAAGTACGCCGAGGGCTACCCCGGCAAGCGCTACTACGGCGGCTGCGAGTACGTGGACATCGTCGAGCAGCTCGCCATCGACCGCCTGAAGCAGCTGTACGGCGCCGGCTTCGCCAACGTGCAGCCGAACTCGGGCTCGCAGGCCAACCAGGCCGTGTTCTTCGGCCTGCTGCAGCCCGGCGACACCATCATGGGCATGAGCCTGGCCGAAGGCGGCCACCTCACCCACGGCATGGCGCTCAACATGAGCGGCAAGTGGTTCAAGGTGGTCAGCTACGGGCTGGACGCCAACGAGGCCATCGACTACGACCAGATGGAGCGCCTGGCACACGAGCACAAGCCGAAGCTCATCATCGCCGGCGCCTCGGCCTACAGCCTGCGCATCGACTTCGAGCGCTTCGCCAAGGTGGCCAAGGCGGTCGGCGCCTACTTCATGGTGGACATGGCGCACTACGCCGGCCTGATCGCCGCCGGGGTCTACCCCAACCCGGTGCCGCATGCCGACGTG
>JACRBA010000068.1 GCA_016213265.1 Burkholderiales bacterium
GCCGTCCATCGCCACCGCCAGGCCGCGGCCGACGGCTCCAAGGCGATGGTCGTCGGGCACGCGCACGCCGTCGAGAGTCACCACGCCGGTATCGCCGCCCAGGTGGCCCATGGTGTTGATCAGCCGCGGTACCGAGAATCCGGGCGCTCGCGTGTCGACGAAGAAACCGGTCACCCCGCCCTGGTGGCGCGCCGCTGCCTCGGGGTCGGTGAGTGCGAAGACCATCGCGTGGTCGGCGTAGGGCGAATTGGTGATCCACTGCTTGGTGCCGTTCAACACCCAGTGGTCGCCGTCGCGCACCGCGCGCGTCTTCATTGCGAACACGTCGGAACCCGCGTCGGGTTCGCTCAGGCCGAAGCAAAGCGTCTTGTCGCCGCTGGCGATGCCCTCGCGATAGCGCGCGAACACCGTCGGCTCCAGGTGCCGCAGCACCGGCGACAGGCCGTTGGTGAAGGGCGACGGCAGCACCACGGTCTGGATCAGCGGCCGACCGGGCCCGAAGCGATGGTTCAGCACCTCCTGGATGTGCGCCATCGCCTGCGCCCCGAGGCCGGCGCCGCCCAGCGCTTCGGCGCCGAACACGTTGTAGTAACCCAGTTCGGCCGAGCGCATGCGGATGCGCCGGCGCAGCGCCAGCGCCTCGGGCACGAAGCGGCCATCGGGCTGGAAGAGCGTGCGTTCGCTGCCCAGCACCGCCCGGTGCTCGTCCTCGAGCGGCAGAACCTCTCGCTCGACGAAGCGCAGAACGGCCTCGCCGATGGCCCGGGTGTCGGCGTCGACTTCGAAATTCATGACTGGAGGCCTCGGTTCAAGCCGCCTTGAACTTGGGCAGCGTGATCTCGTCGGTGACCGCATCGAAGGCGACCGCGACCCGCTGGCCGATGCGAATGGACTCCACGTCGTCGGTGACGATGTTCGTCATCATCCGCGCCCCCTCGTCCAGTTCGACCACCGCCACCACGTAGGGTGCGTCGGCCTTGAACGCAGGGCCGGCCGGACGCCGTGCGACCGTGTAGCTGTAGATGCTGCCGGTGCCGCGAGCGTCGGACCACTCGAGCGCGTCGCTGTGGCAGTGTGGGCACAGCGCCCGCGGGTAGAAGTGGTGACGGCCGCAGTCGCGACAACGCTTGAGGATCAGGCGGCGTTCCTTCAGGGCGGCCCAGTAGGGGGCGCTTTCAGGGTCGACGACGGGAAGTGGCTTGTCGTACATGGTGAGCTGCTCGATGTCAGTGCGTCGAAAGAATGCAGGTGGCGCCGCTCGAGAGCGTGCCGCCCGTGCCGTGCACCAGCGCCGTGGCGGCGTCCTTCACCTGCCGCGGGCCGCACTCGCCGCGCAGTTGCCGCACCGCCTCGATCAGAAGGAAGATGCCGTACATGCCAGGGTGTGCATACGACAGCCCCCCGCCGTTCGTGTTCATCGGGAACGCGCCGCCCGGCGCCGTGCGCTGATTGGAAACGAAGGCCCCGCCCTCGCCGCGCTGGCAGAACCCCAGCGCCTCGAGCGTGAGCAGCACGGTGATCGTGAAGGAGTCGTACAGCTCGACGACATCGATGTCGTCGTGTCGCACACCCGCCATCGCGAAGGCCTCGCGGCCGGCGATCTCGGCGGCGGTCAGGCGTGCGAGATCCGGCATCGCGGCGATGGTCCAGTGCGTGTGCGCCTCGCCTTAGCCGCGCACGTGCACCGGCTTGCGGTGGCCGATCGCTCGCGCATGCTCGGCGGTGGTCATGACCACCGCACCGCCACCGTCGGTGACCAGGCAGACATCGAGCAGGTGCAGCGGGTCCGAGATCATCGGGCTCGCAAGCACGTCGTCGACGCTGAGCGGATCGCGCATCGTGGCCGACGGATTCATCGCCGCCCACTTGCGCGTGGCCACCGCGATCTCGGCCAGTTGCGCGGACGTGGTGCCGTGCTCGTGCATGTGGCGCATCGCCGCCAGTGCGTAGCCCCCCACCGGCGTGGGCATACCCCAGGGTGTCTCGTACTGCATCGTCAGCACGGACGGACGACCCGCGAGGTTGCGGCTGGCCTCGCTGCGCTGCAGGCTGCCGTAGGTGATCAGCGCCACCTCGCAGCGCCCGGCCTCGATGGCCGTGGCGGCGTGCGCCACGTGCGCCTCGAAGGCCGAGCCGCCGATGTTGGTGCCATCGACGAAGCGGGGCGCGATGCCGAGGTACTCCGACAGCGTCACCGTGGCCAGCTGACCAGGACCGGGCACGCCCCACATGCCCGCAGTGAGCAGGCCGTCGACCGCGTGCATCGGAATGCCGGCATCGGCCAGCGCATCGCGCGCGCACAGCGCCTGGGCCTGCAGCACCGACATCGGCACCGCCACCTTTCCGTCCTTCAAGGGCAGGTCGGCCACGCCGACGATCACCGCCTCACGTTTGCTCATGGCCCTGGTTCTCCGTCACAATGGCACCGTTCGGTCAAACAAATGTTAGGTTGAATTCTATGACATCCGAAGCGCCTCGACAATCGAGCCCGCTCTCCGCTCCCATCGCGCTGGTGACGGGCGCCACCGCCTACATCGGCCGCGCGATCGCGCTCGAACTGGCGCGGCGCGGCGCGCATGTGGTCGTCAGCGGGCGCAACGCCGCTGCCGGGCAGGCGGTGGCCGACGAGATCGCCGCCGCGGGCGGGCGGGCCGAGTTCGCCGCCGCGGACCTGACCGACCGTGCCGCGGTGCAGGCCCTGGTCGACGGCATCGTGCAGCGTCACGGCCGGCTGGACGTGCTGGCGGCCAGCGGCGCAGGCGCCAGCAGCGACTCGCTGGCCTTCAAGCTGTTCATGGACATGAGTGGCGAGGACTTCGAGACCTACATCCGCTCGCACTGGCTGGCACGCGCACATGTCATCCAGGCGGCTGCCGCGGCGATGCGCGCGAACAAGCGCGGCAAGATCGTCGCCATCGGGACCGACGCGGGTCGCGTGGCCACGGTAGGCGAGTCGTTCATCGGCGGCGCCACCGGCGGCATGATGCAGATGTGCCGCGTTCTGGCTCGTGAGCTTGGCCGAGACGGCATCCGCATCAACGCCGTGGCCATGAGCTACATCGCCGATGCCGAGCCGCGCTGGGGCGGCGCCTCGCCGGCGCTGGCCAGCCACGAGCGCGGCATGCTGCAGCAGTTGAAGAAGCGCATGCTGTTCCCGGTGCACTGCGCCGACATCGCGCAGGCGGTGGCGTTTTTCGCCGGGCCGGAGTCAGACGCGATCACCGGGCAGACGCTGAGCGTCAACGGCGGGCTCAGCACGCCGGGTTGAGGCGCCCAGACCCCGCCTCAGCCGCCGTGCGCGGCCTTCACGGCGGCGCGATCGATCGCGCCGCCGGCGGTGCGCGGCAACCGATCGACGAAATCCACGCGCTTGGGCTTCTTGTAGCGTGCGATCCGCTGAGCGACGAACTCGATCAGTTCCTCCGCGCCCGCGACCGCGCCGGGGCGGATCTCGCAGACGGCCTTGACGGCCTCGCCCCACTGCGCGTCGGGCACGCCGAACACCACGGCGGCAGCGACGGCCGGGTGCTCGGCCAGGGTGCGTTCGACCTCGGCCGGGTAGACGTTCTCGCCGCCCGGCTTGATCAGTTCCTTGGCCGGTGATCGGCCCGCGTACCAGAGATAGCCTTCCTCGTCCAGGCGCCCCATGTCCCCGGTGTGGTGCCAGCCGTTGCGGAAGGTGAAGGCGTTGTCTTCGTCGCGCCGCCAGTAGCCGCGGAACACCATCGGTCCACGCACCACGATCTCGCCGGTGGCGCCAGCGGGCACGGACCGGTCCTCGTCGTCGACGATCGAAACCACATGACCGTCCACCGGCAACCCGGCACTGCCCGGGCGGGCGGACATTCTCGCCATGGACACCGACCCCGAGGTCTCGGTCTGCCCGTAGCCGACCCAGAAGTCGGCATGCGGACACGTCGAAGCGAAGCGAGCCAGGGTCTCGGGCGACTCCAGCCCGCTGACCACGCGCAATGCCTTGAGGGCCGAACCCGTTGCAGCCGCCGCATCCAGCACGCCGGCCAGCATCGGCGGGAACGAGCCCATCACGCTGCCGCCTTCGCGGTCGATCGCCTCGACAACCGCCTTCGGGTCGAAGCGCGCCATCACCACGGTCGAACCGCCAGCCGCCTGCACTGCCATCCACATCGCGATGCCGGCGATGTGGAAGAACGGCAGCACGCCGACGTGCACGTCCTGCGGCGTCAGACCCCAGCCGTGCGCCGAGTGGCCCGCAGCCTCCAGCAGCCCACGGTGCGACAGCAAGGCACCGCGCGCCTTGCCGCCCACGGCCGCGGTGTGGACGATCAGGAGCCCGGCGGCGTCGTCGATCACGGCAGGCGACGACGCGACCGAATCTAGGTACAGCGCCTCCGCCGCCGGCCACTCGGGGGACTCGGTACCGGCCGAGAACGTGCGTGCACCGGACAACTCGGCGCTGGCCAGTTGCGCCCGCAGGTCGGGCGCGGCGATCACCACTCGGGGCGAGGTGTCGGCCAACACGTGGGCCACCTCGTCGGCCGACAGGCGCCAGTTCACCGGCACGACGATCGCCCCCAGCCGGGCGGCGGCACCGAAGAGGTCCAGGTACAGCCCCCCGTTGTGCGCGACGATGGCGATACGGTCCCCCACGCCGACGCCGGCCGCTGACAGGCCGGCGGCCAGGCGACGCACGCGTTCGGCATACTCGGCGTGCGTCACGCGCACGCCATCGGAGACGTAGGCGGTGCGCCCGGCGTGCACCCGGGCGTTGTGCTCGATCCGATCGAACAGGGTGAAGGAGCGAAGACTCATGGGTTGCTCTCCTGGTTCGTAGCAGAGGGCGCCGTGGCGGCTGCACCGGCCGCAGGCATGGCGACGCCGAGGAAGTCGATCAGGCTCGCCGTGAACACATCGTTGGCGTCGCCAGCGACCATGTGGCCGGCCTTGGCCAGTTCGTAGAAGCGGGCGCGCGGGAACGCTTCGCAAAAGCGCGCCGCGCCGGCAGCACTGATGACGTCGCTGCGGCCACCCCGTATGAGCGCCACAGGCCCGAGGTATCTTGCCAGCGACCGCGACAGGTAATCCGGGTCGTTACGGTGGCTGTGGTTCTCCTCGTTCATCAGGCGCGGGTCCCAGTGCCAGACCCAGCGCCCAGCGGCGTTCTGCCTGAGGTTCTTGCCGAGCCCGCGCGGATGGGCCTGGACCGGTCGACCGCGGTAGTCCGCGATGTGGCGCGCGGCCTCTTCCAACGTCGCGAAACCGTCGGGATGAGCGCGCATGAAATTGACGATGCGATCGACCCCGGCCGATTCGAGCCACGGGCCCACGTCCACCAGAGCCAGCGCGGCCACCGCCGGCGCATCGGCACGGCCGACCAGCGCCATGCCGATCATGCCGCCCAGGGACGCACCAACGATGGCCAGCGGAGCGCCGAGGCTATGGCACAGCCGCGACACGTCCGCGGCCAGCTTGTCGACGTGATAGTCGCCCTGCGGCGACCAGGCCGACTCGCCATGGCCCGGCAGATCCAGCGCCACCGCCCGCCAGCCGGCCCGCGCCAGCGCCATCGCCGTACCATGCCATGCATGGCGTGTCTGCCCGCCGCCATGCATGAGAAGCACGGTCGGGGCCGTCGCCGGCCCGGCAACGTCGGCCACCCAGGCGCCTCCGTCGAAGCCGGAAAACTCGACCCGTCGCGCGCGCCCCGGTCGTTCTTCGGGTTCAGGTGGCGTCGCCAGAACTCACCTCCTGCTCGAAGTCGCCGGCTCCAGCATTGCGCATCCAGGTCTCGAAGGCCGGATACAGCTCGGCGAACGCAGCCAGCATCTCGCGCCGAGGAACGTCGGCAAAGCTGCCCCGCTCGCGGACGTACTCCATGTGGCGACGGCCGTGTGCGTCGAACTCGTGGAAGACCGAGTCGGCCCGGCCATCGAACTCGAGCGGCTTGACACCCGCCTTCTCGCACAGACCGAGGTTGAAAGCCGGCGTCGCCTTGACCCAATGACCGTCGATCAGCAGTTCGGCAAAGCCGTGAAACGTGAACACGTCCGTCTGCATCATCTCCCGAAGCCGCGGGCTGGTCAGGTGGTTGCGCACGTCGGCAAAGCCGAGCCGGGCCGGCACACCCAGCGCACGGGCAGAAGCTGCCAGCAAGGCAGCCTTGGGCACGCAGAAGCCGCGGCCGTTGGCGATCACATGGCTGGCCTTGAGCCCCTGCTCCGACATGTCGAAGAAGTAGGGGTCGTAGCGGAAACCGTCGCGCACGGCGTAGTACAGCCGCACGGCGATATCGCGTGGCGGCATCGATGCTTGCGCGTGCTCGAGGGCAAAGGCCCTGACCGCGGGGTGATCGCTGTCGACGCAGCGTCCCGGGGCAAGGAAGGGATCGGCGGCAGGGGTGGAAGCACTAGACATCATGTGAGGCGGCGCAATGCAGACGGAACGAATGTGGCAAAGCCAGAAGCGGCACAGCCCGAAGCGGGGGTGCAGACGATGCCGCGGGCAAACCCGTAGCGCGATCACGGCGACATCGGCACGCTGTCAGGATACGATAGCATACTGATCGAACATACGTTAGTTAGCCCAAAAGCATCGAATGCGATGAGCAAGCCCAAGCCCGCCTTCCCCCATCTGCTCGCCCCGCTGCAGGCCGGGAGCCATACGCTGCGCAACCGCACGCTGATGGGCTCGATGCACACCGGCCTGGAGCACCTGGACGGCAGCACGGCTCGCTTGGCCGCGTTCTACGCCGAGCGCGCTCGAGGCGGGGCCGGCCTCATCGCCACCGGTGGCTACGCGATGAATGCAGAGGCGCGGCTGGACGAACACGGGCCGATGCTGACTACGCCCGATGAGGCCGAGGCTTTGCGCCCGATTGCAGAAGCGGTCCATGCCGAAGGCGGCAAGATCGTGCTCCAGGTGCTGCACACCGGCCGCTATGCCAAGATCGCCAACCCGGTGGGCGCCTCGATCATCCCCTCGCCTATCAACCGCCGCGCGCCGCGCGCGCTGGCCTCCGAGGAGGTCTGGCGCACCATCGACGACTATGTGCGCTGCGCCGAACTGGCCCTTCACGCCGGCTTCGATGGCGTGGAGGTGATGGGCTCCGAAGGCTACCTCATCAGCCAGTTCACCACCACGCGCTGCAACGACCGCAACGACGAGTTCGGCGGCAGCATGGAGAACCGGCACCGATTGCCGGTGGAGATCGTACGCCGCACCCGCGAGCGCCTGGGAGCACGCGGGTTGATCATGTACCGCCTGTCGGCGCTCGATCTGGTGGAGGGCGGCGCGCCGGCCGACGAAGTGGTCGCGCTGGCGCGCGCCATCGAAGCCGCCGGAGCTGATCTCATCAACACGGGTTTCGGCTGGCACGAGGCCAGGGTGCCGACCATTGCCTACCTCGTGCCGCGCGCGGCCTTCCGGGCCGTCGGTGCACGCATCAAGCGTGCGCTGAGGATCCCGCTGATCCTTTCCAACCGCATCAACACCCCCGAGGTGGCAGAGGAAATCATCGGCTCCGGTGACGCCGATATGGTGTCGATGGCGCGCCCCTTTCTGGCCGACCCCGATTTCGTGCGCAAGGCGGCTGCCGGCCGACCTGAGTCGATCAATACCTGCATCGCCTGCAACCAGGCCTGCCTCGACTTCATCTTCACCGGCAAACCCACGTCATGCCTGGTGAACCCGCGCGCCGGACGCGAGCTGGAGTTCGCCGAGATGCCGGCGCCGATGGCCAAGCGCCGAGTCGCCGTGGTGGGTGCCGGTGCGGCCGGGCTCGCCTGCGCCATCACCGCTTCCGAACGAGGTCACGCCGTGACGCTGTTCGAGGCCGGTGCGGTCATCGGCGGCCAGCTCCATCTGGCGCGCGCCGTTCCGGGCAAGGAGGAGTTCGACGAGCTGCTGCGCTACTTCAGCGCGCGCATCGCCGAGCTGGACATACAGCTGAACCTGAATCGACGCCCGACCGCCGCCGACATCGCTTCCGCCGACTTCGAGCGCATCGTCGTCGCCGCCGGCGTGCGCCCACGCAAGCCCGACATCGTCGGCATCGAACACCCCAAGGTGATCGGCTACGCCGATCTGCTGTCCGGGCGCCGAATCGCCGGGCGAAGGGTCGCCGTCATCGGTGCCGGCGGCATAGGCTTCGACGTTGCCGAATACCTGCTTCACGACGAACACGATCCTGCGACCCCGCCGCGGCGCCCAGCAGCGCACGGTACCAGCGGCGACGCCCAGGCGTTCTTCGCCGACTGGGGTGTAGACCTCACGGAAGAGAATTCCGGCGGTTTGACCACCCCGCGACACCCGGAGCCCTGGCGCTCCGTCACGCTGCTGCAGCGCAAGCCGCAGAAGCCGGGCACTTCCCTCGGGCTGACCACCGGCTGGGCCTTGCGTGCGCGGCTCGACCAGCGCGGGCTCAAGACCCTCACCGGCTGCGCGTACGACAAGATTGACGATGCCGGTCTGCACCTCCGAGTGAACGGCGAACCGCGGCTGCTCGAGGTCGACACGGTGGTCGTGTGCGCTGGCCAGGAGCCCGAGGCCGGACTGGTCGCCGAGCTGCGTGCCCTCGGCATCGAGCCGGCGGTGATCGGCGGCGCCGAGCGCGCGGCCGAACTGGACGCGCTGCGCGCCATCGAGCAAGGCACGCGACTGGCGATGACTTTCTGACACTCGGCAGCGCAGGCGATCCGATCATGGACTTCATCGAGAACCGCGAGCACGAAGCGATCCGCGAAGCGATCGGGAAGATCTGCGAGCGCTTCGGCGACGACTACTGGCTGTCGCACGACCGTGACGGCGGCTTTCCGTTCGAGCTGTACGACGCCCTGGCCGCCGGCGGCTGGCTGGGCATCTGCATGCCGACCGAGTATGGCGGCAGTGGCATGGGCATCGCAGAAGCGACAGTGATGATGGCCGCCATCGCGCGTTCGGGCGCCGGCCTGTCGGGATGCTCGTCGGTGCACATGAACATCTTCGGGCTGCAGCCAGTTGTGGTGTTCGGCACCGACGAGGAGAAGCGCCGCATGCTGCCACCGCTCGTCGCCGGCCAGCACAAGGCTTGCTTCGCGGTGACCGAGCCCAACACGGGCCTGAACACCACCAAGCTCAAGACCCGCGCCGAGCGCAGCGGTGATCACTACGTCTTGAGCGGCCAGAAGGTATGGATTTCCACGGCCCAGGTCGCCAACAAGATGCTGATCCTGGCCCGCACCACGCCGGTGGAGCAGTGCCGCAAGCCCACGCTCGGTCTGAGCCTGTTCTACACCGACCTCGACCGCAACTTCGTCGAGGTGCGTGAAATCGACAAGATGGGCCGCAAGGCGGTGGACTCCAACCAGCTCTTCATCGATGGCCTGAAGGTGCCGGTGGAAGATCGCATCGGCGAGGAAGGCCGGGGGTTCGAGTACATCCTGCACGGCATGAACCCGGAGCGCATCCTCATCGCCGGCGAGGCGGTCGGGCTTGGACAGGCCGCGCTCGAACGGGCCAGCCGGTACGCGCGCGAACGCATCGTCTTCGACCGTCCGATCGGCCAGAACCAGTCGATCCAGCACCCGCTGGCGCAGAGTTGGATGGAGCTGGAGGCCGCCTGGCTGATGACAATGCGAGCGGCCTGGAAGTACGACCACAAGCTGGATTGCGGAGCAGATGCCAATGCCGCCAAGTACATGGCGGCGGAAGCTGGCTTCGCCGCCTGCCAGCGCGCCATGGCCACGCTGGGCGGCTTCGGCTACGCCAAAGAGTATCAGGTCGAACGTTATCTGCGCGAGATGCTGATCCCGCGGGTCGCCCCGATCAGCCCACAGCTGATCCTGTGTTTCATCGCCGAGAAGGTACTCGGCCTACCCAAGTCGTACTGATTGCCGGTCCTCATCGCATGTCTGCTTCCACCGTGGCCACACCGGCCGATCGACTCGAAGAGCGCGCCCTGCTGCGCGCCAGTGCGACATCGTTTGTGGGCCGGGAGTCACCTCCGTCAAGGTCCCGCGCACTTCGCGGCAAGGCCCCGGGGTTCGACCTGCGCTTCTGGGCGGCACTGGCCCAGCAGGGCTGGACCGGTCTGCTCGCGCCGGAGTCCGTCGGTGGCTACGGGCAGGGATTCGCCGAAATGGCCGAGGTGGTCTCTGCCCTGGCGGAGCAGGCTGCCCCCGAGCCGCTGACGCCGGTCACCGTCTTCGCAGGCCGCCTGCTGGCCGGCTGCGGCGATCAGGGCATGGCCGCGGGGCTCCTCGAACAAACCGCGTCGGGACAGCTCCTGCCTGCCGTGGCCTGGCAGGAAGATCCAACGGGCAGCGCTAGCTTCGACAGCCAGGGCCATCCGTCGGAGCCGGCCGCGGTGTGCGCGCGAAGCGCCTCCGGGCTGCGGCTGAATGGCCGCAAGCTGCATGTGCGGCCCGGCGCTGGGGCGCACGCCTACATCGTCACCGCCTCGTCCTCGGAGGGGCTGGCGCTGGTCTGGCTGCCGGCCGAAGCCGTCGGATCGAAACGCCTGCTGCAACGACTGGCCGACGGTACGTTCGCGGCCCGGCTGGATCTCGACAATGTGGTGGTGCCGGACAGCCACCTGCTGGCCAGCGGCGATCGCGCGCGCGCGGCGTTCGCTGCCGCCCATGACGAGGCCCTCATCATGACGGGGGTGGAGTTGCTGGCCGGCGGCCGCCGGATGCTGGCGATGACCCTGGACTACCTGCGCACGCGCAAGCAGTTCGGCAGGCCGATCGGCAGCTACCAGGCCCTCCAGCACCGTGCCGTCGACCTGTTCATCCAACAGGAGCTGAGCAGCGCGGTGCTCGCACACGCGCTGACCGAACTCGACCGCGGCATCGCCGGCACCGAGCGCGCGCAGCTGGCGGCCCGCGTGAAGGCGCGCTGCTCGGAGGCCGCACTCACCATCGCACGCGAAGCCGTGCAGATGCACGGCGCCATCGGCGTCACCGACGAGCACGATCTCGGGCTGTACCTGCAGCGCACGCTCGTGCTGTCGGCGTGGCTCGGCAATGCTGCGCAGCAGCGGCGCCGCTTCGCCGCCTTGTCACGCCGCGACGCTGCCGGCGCAAAGGACTCAGCTCGATGAGGGCGTCGAACATGGCCAAAGAGTGGAACACGATGGACACCGACGCCTTCCGCGCTGAGGTGAGAGCCTTCTTCCAGAAACACTACCCCGAACACCTGCGCTACCCCAAGCGGCGCCTGCGCTGGAACGAGATCCGCGAGTGGACACTGAAGCTGGCGGCCCACGGCTGGCTGGCTCCGAGCTGGCCGGCGCGCCATGGCGGCATGGGCCTGGCACCGGACAAGTTGATCGTCTTCATCGAGGAGCAGGAGCGGCACGGCGTGGCGCGCGCACCCGACATGGGCATCACCATGGTCGGGCCGCTGCTCATCCAGCACGGCACCGACGCGCAGCGTGCGCACTATCTGCCGCGCATCCTGTCATGCCAGGACATCTGGTGCCAGGGCTATTCGGAGCCAAACTCGGGTTCCGACCTCGCCAGTCTGCGCACCGAGGCCGTGGCCGACGGCGACGACTTCATCGTCAACGGGCAGAAGATCTGGACCACGCTGGCGCAGGACGCGACCCACATCTTCCTGCTCGTGCGCACCGACAAGGCAGCCAAGAAGCAGGAGGGCATCAGCTTCCTGCTGGCCGACATGAAGAGCCCGGGCGTCACGGTGCGGCCGATCCGCAACATTGCCGGCGCCGAGGACTTCTGCGAGGTCTTCCTGGACAACGTGCGCGTGCCACGCGCCAACATCGTCGGCGAGTTGAACAAGGGATGGACCATCGCCAAAGCGCTGCTCGGCTTCGAGCGCATCTTCCTCGGCAGCCCCAAGCAGAGCCAATACGCACTGTCGCGCGTCGAAGAGGCCGCGGCCAGACTGGGGCTGCTCGAAGATCCGGTGTTCGCCGACCGCTACACGCAGCTGGCGCTGGACGTCGCCGACCTCGGCACGCTCTACGCGCGCTTCGTCGAACAGGTCAAGCGCGGCGAGGCGCTGGGGCCCGAGGTCTCGATGCTCAAGGTCTTCGCCACCGAGACCTACTCCCGGCTGGCCAACGTACTGGTCGAGATCGCCGGGGCCAGCGGAGCGACAGCGGGCGATGTTGAGACGGATGACGGCGCGATCGACGTGCTCACGACCTTCTACAACGCACGCCCGGCCACCATCTACGGCGGCAGCAACGAGATCCAGCGCAACATCCTGGCGAGCACCGTGCTTCAGCTGCCGAGCTGATCAAGCACCCCCTTCGATTCATTCTTTCAAAGGAAGACCCGATATGCACAAAGGCAGCATGCTGAAAGACAAGGTCGCCGTGGTGACCGGCTCGGGGCGCGGCATCGGGCGCGACATTGCGCTCGAGATGGCCGCCCAGGGCGCCAAGATTGTCGTCAACGACGTGGGTGCATCGGTCAGTGGTGAAGGCAACGATGCCAGCCTTGGTCAGCAGGTGGTCGACGAGATCAAGGCCATGGGCGGCCAAGCTGCGCTTTCTACCGACAGTGTGGCCGAGTGGAACTCCGCGCACCGCATCGTGCAGTGCGCTGTAGATCACTTCGGCCGCATCGACATCGTCGTCAACAACGCCGGCATCCTCCGCGACCGCATGTTCTTTGCCATGTCGCAGGACGAGTGGAAGGCCGTGATCGACGTGCACCTCAACGGGAGCTTCAACGTCTCGCGCGCCGCGGCACCGCACTTCAAGTCACAGCAGTCGGGCGCCTACGTGCACATGACCTCCACCTCCGGTCTGATCGGCAATCTGGGCCAGGCCAACTACGGCGCCGCCAAGCTCGGCATCGTCGCGCTCTCGCGATCGATCGCCGGCGACATGAAGCGCTACAACGTGCGCTCCAATTGCATCTCGCCGTTCGCGTGGAGCCGCATGATCGGCTCGATCCCGACCGATACGCCCGAGCAGCAGGCGCGCGTCGAGAAGCTCAAGAAGCTCGACACCGCGCAGATCGCCCCGATGGCGGCCTTCCTCGCCAGCGACGCCGCGGCCGAGGTGACCTCGCAGATCTTCGCGGTGCGCGGCAACGAGATCTTCCTGATGAGCCAGCCGCGACCGGTGCGCGGCATGCACACCGCCGAGGGCTGGACGCCCGAAACGATCGCCGAGCGGGTACTGCCGGCGATGAAGCCCAATTTCTTCCCGCTGGAGAGCTCGGCCGTCGTGTTTTCATGGGATCCGGTCTGAGCCCGACCCATCCCCCGATTCCCCTCGCACAGCCCTACCCTCTCCACCATCGACCACCGAGGACCCTTCCGATGAACTACTCCGACTTCCAGTTCCTGAAGTTCGACCACAAGCCCAACGGCGTGCTGCTGATCACGATCAACCGCCCCGAGGTGATGAACGCCACCAACGGCCGCCTGCACTGGGAGCTGACCAAGGTCTGGGGCGTGGTCAACGACGATCCCAAGACCAAGGTGGCGGTGATCACCGGCGCCGGCGACAAGGCCTTCTCCGCCGGCGGCGACCTGAACTGGATCACCAACATGGTCGGCAATGCCGAGACGATCAACATGGTGATGAACGAGGCCTCCGACATCGTCTACAACGTCATGGCCTGCGACAAGCCAGTGATCTCGGCGATCAACGGTGTGGCGGTCGGCGCCGGGCTGGCAGTCGCGATGATGGCCGACATCAGCATCATGGCCGAAGAGGCGAAGATCACCGACGGCCACGTCAAGCTCGGTGTGGCCGCGGGCGACCATGCGGCGATCTGCTGGCCGCTGCTGTGCGGCATGGCTAAGGCCAAGTACTACCTGATGACGGCCGAGTTCGTGTCGGGCAAGGAGGCCGAGCGCATCGGCCTGGTGAGCCTGTGCGTGCCGCGCGCGCAGCTGATGGACAAGGCGATGGAAGTCGCAGACAAGCTGGCCGCCGGCAGCCAGCAGGCCATCCGCTTCACCAAGCGTTCGCTCAACGGCTGGATGAACATGGCGCGGCCGATCTTCGAGAGCTCGCTGGCGATGGAGATGCTGTGCTTCCTCGGAGAGGACGCCAAGGAAGGCGTCGCCGCGGTGAAGGAGAAGCGCGCGCCCCAGTTCCCGTCGGCCAAGCGCTGAACGGCACGTTCCCTTCGTCATCGCAGGAGCCCCCATGGATTTCGCCCTCACCCAGGAACAGCGCATGGTCTACGAGTACGGCGACCGCGTGTCGCAGCGCTTCGACCATGCGTACTGGAAGAAGTACGCCGAGAAGAGCGAGCCGCCGGCCGAGCTGTACAAGCAGATCACCGACGACGGCTTTCTCGGCATCATGGTGCCC
>JACRBA010000065.1 GCA_016213265.1 Burkholderiales bacterium
CAGCACGCAGGGCACCGGCTGGGCCAGCGCCTGCTGCAGGGCGGCGGCGCGCTCCGCGCCCTTGGCGGGCAGGAAGCCGGCGAAGTGAAAGCCGCCCGCGCCCGCCACGTCCCCCGCCACGCTCAGCGCGGTCACCACGCTGCTGGCGCCGGGCACGGGTATGACCCGCCGCCCCGCCGACTGGGCCTGGGCCACCAGCCGTGCGCCCGGGTCCGAGACGGCGGGCGTGCCGGCATCGCTCACATAGGCGACGCGTTCCCCGGCGGCCAGCCGGGCGAGCACGGTTTCACTCGCGGCGTGCTCGTTATGCTCGTGCAGCGCGATCAGCGGCTTGTCCAGCCCCAGGTGGCGCAACAGGCCCCCGGTGACCCGCGTATCCTCACAGGCGACCGCGTCCACCCCGCCCAGCACGTGCAGGGCACGCAGGCTCAGGTCGGCCAGGTTGCCGATGGG
This sequence comes from Burkholderiales bacterium, assembly GCA_016213265.1. Taxonomy (GTDB): domain Bacteria; phylum Pseudomonadota; class Gammaproteobacteria; order Burkholderiales; family Burkholderiaceae_C; genus Ideonella. The sequence continues at coordinate 454 of JACRBA010000065.1, forward strand.
CGTGGCCACCACGTAGAGCGTGCCGCCGGGGTGGTGCTGGCCGCCCGCGGCAGCGCGGGCGGCTTCGCGCCAGACGGTGGCCGCGGAGGAAGGGGAGGACATGTTCGGTTCCAGGCAGGCGACCGGCGCAGGCGCCGAGGACCGCGCCCTGGCGCATCTGCAGCGCCAGGGTCTGGTGCTGGTCGAGCGCAATTATCGGGTGGCCCGCGGGCCCTCGCGGCGGGCCGGCGAGGTCGACCTCGTCATGCGTGCGCCCGACGGCACGCTGGTGTTCGTGGAGGTGCGTGCGCGGGCCGACACCCGTGCCGGAGGAGCGGCGGCGAGCGTGCATGCCGGCAAGCAGCGGCGGCTCATCTACGCGGCGCAGCACTACCTGCTGCGGTTCGACCGGCTGCCACCCTGCCGGTTCGATGTGGTGGCCATCGACGGCGCGCAGCTGCAGTGGCTGCCGGGCGCGTTCACCGCCTGATCGCCAGCCGGCCCGCGGGCGTGCCCCGCTTATGATCGGCGACCATGCTCGAAGCCCGGATCCAGCAGCAGTTCTTCGAAAGCGCCGACCTCGTCTACCAGGTGGCCGACGGCCTCGCCCGGCCCGTGGCGGACGCCGCACAGGCCGTCGTGGCCTGCCTGACCTCGGGCGGCCGCCTGCTGGCCTGCGGCCAGGGCGGCGGGCAGTGGCTGGCGCAGTGGTTCAGCGCCGCGCTGATGCTGCGTTTCGAGCGCGAGCGCCCGCCGCTCTCGGCCATGGCGCTGGGCCCCTGGCTGGCGCTGCCGCCGTACCCCCACGACGAACTCGCCGCCGACCCCACGCTGTCGCTCGCCCTGCAGCTGCGCGCGCTGGGCCAGCCGGGCGACCTGCTGCTGGCCTGCAGCGCCGCGGGCGACGACGCCACCCTGGCGGCCGCCATCCGGGAAGCGCATGCCAAGGACATGAGCGTGGTGCTGCTGTCGGGCTCCACCGCCGACGGTGCCGCCACGCTGCCCGCCCTGCTGCAGGAAACCGACCTGTGGATTCCCGTGCCGCACGAGCGGCTGCCCCGCGTGCATGAAGTGCACCTGCTGGTGCTGCATGCCCTGTGCGATGCGATCGACCTGCAATTGCTGGGTGACGCGGAACCGGATTGACCCGGCCGCCCTCAGACCACCGCCTTCCCCATCGGAATCACCATGACCCTGCACCGTTCTGCCCGTCCCCTGCTGCTCGCGCTCGGCGCTGCGCTGGCCGCCACCACGCTGGCCAGCGGCTGCGCGCCGCTCGTCATCGGCGGCGCCGCCATGTCCGGCGCGCTGCTCTACACCGACCGCCGCACCTCCGGCGCGCAGCTGGAAGACCAGGCCATCGAGTTCAAGGCCGGCCCGCGCCTGAAGGACGCCCTGGGCGAGCGCGCCCACCTCAACGTCACCAGCTACAACCGGCTGGTGCTGGTCACCGGCGAGGTGGCCAGCGAGGAGGACCGCGCGGCCGCCGAGAAGGCCATGGCCGGCGTGGAGAACGTGCGCTCGGTGGTCAACGAGGCGGCGGTGATGGGCCTGAGCTCACTCACCTCGCGCTCCAACGACACCCTGCTGACCAGCAAGGTGAAGGCCGCCATGATCGACGATGGCAACCTGCAGCCCAGCGCCATCAAGGTGGTCACCGAGCGGGCCACCGTCTACCTGATGGGCCGCGTCACCGAGCGCGAAGCCAACCGCGCGGCCGAGGTGGCGCGCGGCGTGAGCGGCGTGCAGAAGGTGGTGCGCGTCTTCGAGATCATCTCCGAGGCCGAGCTGAAGGCGATCGAGAAGAAGTGAGCGCGGCGGGCCGCCGGCCCGCGGCTCAGAGGCGGCGGATGAGGCTGGAGGTGTCCCAGCGCCCGCCGCCCTCGGCCTGCACGTCCGCGTAGAACTGGTCCACCAGCGCGGTCACGGGCAGCTTCGCGCCGTTGCGCCGCGCCTCGTCCAGCACCAGGCCCAGGTCCTTGCGCATCCAGTCGACCGCGAAGCCGAAGTCGAAGCGGCCCTCGACCATGGTCTTGCCGCGGTTGTCCATCTGCCAGCTCTGCGCCGCGCCCTTGCCGATCACGTCGAGCACCGCGGTCATGTCCAGGCCGGCACGCTGGCCGAATGCGATGGCCTCGGCCAGCCCCTGCACCAGGCCGGCGATGCAGATCTGGTTCACCATCTTGGCCAGCTGACCGGCGCCGCTGTCGCCCAGGCGGGTGACGGCGCGCGCGAATGCCATGGCCACCGGCTTCATGGCCTCGAAGGGCTCGGCGTCACCGCCGCACATGACGGTGAGCACGCCATTGACCGCGCCGGCCTGGCCGCCGGACACGGGCGCGTCCACGAAATGCAAGCCGCGCGAACGGGCCTCGGCGTGCAGCTGCCGCGCCACCTCCGCCGAGGCGGTGGTGTGGTCCACGAACACGGCGCCCGGCGCCATGCCAGCGAAGGCACCCTGATCGCCCAGCGTGACCGCGCGCAGGTCATCGTCATTGCCCACGCAGGCGAAGACGAACTCAGCCCCTTCGGCGGCTGCCCGCGGCGTGCCGGCCATCGCACCGCCGTGTTCGGCCACCCAGGCCTGCGCCTTCGCGCCGGTGCGGTTGTAGACCGTCACCGCATGGCCCGCCGCCGCCAGGTGCGCCGCCATCGGCCCGCCCATCACCCCCAGGCCCAGGAACGCCACGCGTCGCGGGGAAATCGGCTCATACGTCTTCATCTCTCGCTCCGTCATTCCGCGGCGCTCCGCAGGAGCCGCCGCCCTCTAAGCCACGTGCGCGGATCCGGCTTCGCCGGTCCGCTCCACGAGCCCCCCGGCAAGGGGCGTGGGGGCACCATTCAAACGATCGTCAGATGCTCGGTGCCGGCGGACAGATCGCTCACGCGGGCGCGCTGGCTGTTGAGCTTGATCTGCAGGCGCAGGTCGTTGATGGAGTCGGCGTTGCGCAGCGCGTCCTCGTACGAGATGGTGTTGGCTTCGTACAGGTCGAACAGCGCCTGGTCGAAGGTCTGCATGCCCAGCTCGCGAGAGCGCTTCATCAGCTCCTTCAGCTCACCCACCTCGCCCTTGAAGATCAGGTCGGCCATCAGAGGCGTGTTCAGCATGATCTCCACCGCCGCCATGCGGCCCTTGCCTTCCTGGCGGGGCACCAGGCGTTGCGAGATCATGGCCTTGAGGTTCAGCGACACGTCCATCAGCAGCTGGTCGCGGCGTTCCTCGGGGAAGAAGTTGATGATGCGGTCCAGCGCCTGGTTGGCGCTGTTGGCGTGCAGCGTGGCCATGCACAGGTGGCCCGTCTCGGCGAAGGCGACGGCCAGCTCCATGGTCTTGCGGTCGCGGATCTCGCCCATGAGGATGACGTCGGGCGCCTGGCGCAGCGAGTTCTTCAGGGCGATGTCCCAGTCCTCGGTGTCGATGCCCACTTCGCGCTGGGTGATGATGCAGTTCTTGTGCGGGTGCACGAACTCCACCGGGTCTTCCACGGTGATGATGTGGTCGGCCGCGTTTTCATTGCGCCAGTCGATCATCGCGGCCAGCGAGGTGCTCTTGCCCGAACCCGTGGCGCCCACCATGATGACCAGGTCGCGCTTGGTCATGGCCACATCCTTCAGGATCGCCGGCAGGCCCAGCTCGTCCACCGTGGGGATGTGCGCCGGGATCGTGCGCAGCACCATGCCCACGTGGCCCTGCTGCATGAAGGCGCTCACGCGAAAGCGCCCGATGCCGGCGGGCGAGATCGCGAAGTTGCACTCCTTGGTGCGCTCGAACTCGGCCGCCTGCTTGTCGTTCATGATGGCGCGCGCCAGCGTCATGGTGTGCGCGCCCGTCAGGGGTTGCGGCGACACCTTGCTCACCTTGCCGTCCACCTTGATGGCGGGCGGGAAATCGGCGGTGAGGAACAGGTCCGAGCCATTGCGCGTGACGAGCAGGCGCAGCAGGTCGCTGACGAATTTCGAAGCCTGGTCGCGTTCCATGCGGTGTCTCCGAGAAGGCGGGGAAGGTCGGGAAGTGAAAAGGGGCGGAGGGCTCAGGAGGTGGCACGACCCACGGCCTCGGCGGGCAGGCGGGTCAACAGCACCGACAGGCGCGCACTGGTCTGGCGCAGCCGTTGTGACAGGCGCTTGCCGATCCAGCCGATGAGGGCGGCCGCGAGCCGCGGCTCTTCGTCGAGCAGCTTGTCCAGCGCGGGCTGGGCCAGCACGGCCAGGGTCACCGGGGTCAGCGCCGTGCAGGCGCTCAGCCGCGTGCCGCCATCGAGCACCGACAGCTCGCCCAGCAGCTCGCCCGCACGGGCCTCGCCCAGGCGCACGCGTGCGCCGGAGGGCTGCGCGCGTTCCTCGGCCACGGTGCCCTGCAGCACGATGAGCAGGAAGTCGCCCTGCTCGTCCTGGCGCAGCAGGCGCTGGCCGGCGTCGGCCTCGACGAAGTCCATGTGCCCCGCGGCCAGGCGCAGGGCGGGATCGCCCAGGCGCGCGAGCCCCCGGTCCAGCGCCATCAGGCGCACCACGGCGTCGATGCCGCGCTGGCGGTCATGCGGGCGCGCATGCAGCTCAGGCGCCCGGCTCCAGGGCACGTACAGCCGCGTGTCCTCGTGGCGGTCGACGAACTGGGTGGCAAAGAAGCGCGAGTCGTCCGGCCGGGGGCGGGGCGGGGCCTTGGGGCGCTGGAACAGCGCCAGCAGCTCGGGCAGGGCAGACAGCAGGGAGAACCGGGCGCGCATGGGCAACAGGCAGCAGGGCCCGGCTCAGCCGGGGAAGTTCTCGGGGAACTTGGCCTTCTGGCGCGCCTCGGCCGGGCTCACGACGTTGCGCCGCACCAGGTCGGCCAGGCACTGGTCGAGCGTCTGCATGCCCAGGTTCTGGCCCGTCTGGATGGACGAGTACATCTGGGCGATCTTGTTCTCGCGGATCAGGTTGCGGATGGCGGCGGTGCCCAGCATGATCTCGTGCGCCGCCACGCGGCCCGAGCCGTCCTTGGTCTTGCACAGGGTCTGCGAGATGATGGCCACCATCGACTCCGACAGCATGGCGCGCACCATGTCCTTCTCGGCGGCGGGGAACACGTCCACCACGCGGTCGATGGTCTTGGCGGCGCTCGACGTGTGCAGCGTGCCGAAGACCAGGTGGCCGGTTTCCGCGGCGGTCAGCGCCAGGCGGATGGTCTCCAGGTCGCGCAGCTCGCCCACGAGGATGGCGTCGGGGTCTTCACGCAGCGCGGCGCGCAAGGCGTTGGAGAAGCTCAGCGTATGCGGCCCCACCTCACGCTGGTTCACCAGGCACTTCTTCGATTCGTGCACGAACTCGATCGGGTCCTCGAGCGTGAGGATGTGGCCGTAGTGGCTCTCGTTCAGGTGGTCGAGGATGGCCGCCAGCGTGGTGGACTTGCCCGAGCCAGTGGGGCCCGTCACCAGCACCAGGCCGCGCGGCTTGAGGGCCAGGTCGGCGAACACCGGCGGGCAGTTCAGCTGCGCCAGCGTGAGGATCTTGGACGGAATCGTGCGGAACACCGCCGCGGCGCCGCGGTTCTGGTGGAACGCGTTGACCCGGAAACGCGCCAGGCCCTGCACCTCGAACGAGAAGTCGCACTCCAGCGTGTCCTCGTACTGCTTGCGCTGGGTGTCGTTCATGATGTCGTACACCATGGCGTGCACCTGCTTGTGCGTCATGGCCTCGACATTGATGCGTCGCACGTCGCCGTGTACGCGGATCATCGGCGGCAGGCCGGCCGACAGGTGCAGGTCGGAGGCCTTGTTCTTCACCGAGAAGGCCAGCAGCTGGGTGATGTCCATGGTGCGATGCAGGAGAGGGGCGCCCGCCGCGTGTCGCGTATGCTCGGCCGCCGATGGAAACGAACCGGTCCAGTATCGCCGAGAACCTGGCGCGGGTGCGCCAGCGGATCGCCCGCGCCTGCGAGGAAGCGGGCCGAAGCCCTGAGCATGTCACGCTGCTGGCGGTCAGCAAGACTTGCCCGGCAGGCGACGTGGCGGCCGCCCTGGCCGCCGGCCAGCACGCGTTCGGGGAAAACTACGTGCAGGAAGCGCTGGACAAGATCCATGCACTGGCCGCCGAGCGGCCGCGGCTGCAATGGCACCTGATCGGGCCGCTGCAATCCAACAAGACGCGCGTGGTGGCCGAGGCCTTCGACTGGGTGCACAGCGTGGACCGCCTGAAGATCGCGCAGCGCCTGTCCGAGCAGCGCCCGGCCGGCCTGCCGCCACTGAACGTGTGCCTGCAGGTCAACGTGAGCGGCGAGGCGAGCAAGAGCGGCGTGTCGTTCGATGAGCTGCCTGGGCTGGCGCAAGCCGTGGCGGGCCTGCCGGGGCTGCGGCTGCGGGGGCTCATGGCGATTCCGGAGCCGGCGACGGAGGCCGAGGCGCAGCGGGCGCCGCACCGCCGCCTGCGTCAGGCGCTGGAGGCGCTGCGCCCGGTGCTCGCACCGACCGGCGCGCCGCTGGACACCCTGTCGATGGGCATGAGCGCCGACCTGGAGGCCGCCATCACCGAGGGCGCCACGCTGGTGCGCGTCGGCACGGCCGTGTTCGGCGAACGGCCGAGGCGCGCGGGCTGAGCCGCTGCCCGCCCGGGCCTCAGGCGTCGGACGGGCCGGCCAGGGACGGGCCGTCTTCCAACCACTCCACCGGCCCGAGGTCGCGCACCTCGAGGCCCATGCGCAGATCGAGGCTGGAGGCGTACCAGCCCCCCACGGGGCCATGCGGCTCGTTCACGCGCGGCGGGCGGGCGCCGGGCGGCAGGGCCCGGGGCAGTGCGGGGGAGGGGCTGGGCAGTGAGGCGGCGGGCAGCATGGCGGGTTCGTCGCAGGGGTCTGGGGTGTCGTCGGCCGGTGTCGTCGGCATGGACACGGATGCTGCCGGCCGCCCCCGGCCGCTGCCATCGCCCTGAGGAGGGGCCCAGGCCCCCCAGAAGGAGGGGGCCGCCCGCCGGCACCCCCCGCGCGTTCAGAAGCTCAGCGAGGTGCTGTTCTTCACTTCCTCCATCACGGCGTACGTGCGCGTCTCGCGCACGCCCGGCAGTGACCAGATCACGTCGCCCACGAAGCTGCGGTAGGCCGCCATGTCGGACACCCGCGTCTTGAGCAGGTAGTCGAAGCCGCCGGCCACGAGATGGCACTCCAGGATCTCCGGGCGCACCTGCACGGCGGCGCGGAAGCTGTCCATCACGTCGTGCACCGTGCGGTCGAGCAGCACCTCGACGAACACCATGAGCCCGGCGCCGAGCTTGAGCGGGTTGAGCTTGGCCTCGTAGCCCAGGATGAAGCCATCGCGCGTGAGGCGCTTGACGCGCTCGAGCACGGCCGTGGGCGACAGGTGAACCTCCTCGGCGAGCTTCAGGTTGCTGATGCGCCCGTCTTTCTGCAGGACACGCAGGATGCGCAGATCGATTTTGTCGAGGCCGCGCTCCGCCAGGGATTGGTCGTTCATCGTGAGGGGTTCTGGCTTGCGAAAACTTTGTTTCTGGCTTGGAAGACCGAATCTTTTTCTGGAATTGTCCGCGTAAGCTGCTGATCCTTCTATTCAGGTTTCTACCGCCATGCCCGCCTCTCCAGCCCTCCCGCGCCCCTTCCCGGCGCCCCCCGCGGTGGCCCGGCTGCCCGAGCCCTACCGCCGCGAGCATGGGCCGCTGTCGGCGGCCCGGCAGCGGCTGGGTGCACTGGATTGGGACGCGGTGGTCGCCCACGCCACCCCCTGGGTGCAATCCGTGCGCCAGCACCCTGCACCGTTCTGGGCCATGGAGTCCCTGCTCAAGGAGTACCCCATCTCCAGCGCCGAGGGCCTGGCCCTGATGCGCCTGGCCGAGGCGCTGCTGCGCGTGCCGGATGTGGAAACCGCCGTGGCCCTCACGGCCGACCAGCTGGGCCGCGCCGAGTTCGACAGCGCCGATGGATCCGGCGGGCTGCTGGCCGGCCTGTCGGCCACCGCCATCAGCCTGTCCAAGAAGTTCCTGCCCGATGGCGAGCAGGAGCCCGGCCTGCTCAAGCGCCTGGGCGCGCGCACCGTGGTGGCGGCCACGGTGCGGGCCATCCAGCTCCTGGGGCGCCAGTTCGTGCTGGGCCGCACCATCGGCGAGGCCATGGGCGAGGCGGCCAGCCAGCGGCGCGAGCAGCCGGCCCTGCGCTTTTCCTACGACATGCTCGGCGAAGGGGCGCGCACCGAGCGTGACGCCGAGCGTTACCTCGCAGCCTACACCCATGCCATCGATGCCATCGCGGCGCAGGCACAGGGCGCCTCGCCCGCCGAGCGTGACGGCATCTCCATCAAGCTCTCGGCGCTGTTCTCGCGCTACGAAGAGCTGCAGCGCGAGCGCGTGTTCGCCGAGCTGCTGCCGCGCGTGTGGGCGCTGGTGGAGCGCGCCGCGCCGGCCGGGCTCAACCTGACCATCGATGCCGAAGAGGTCGAGCGCCTGGAGCTGTCGCTGGACGTGTTCGAGGCGCTGGCCGAGCGCATCGCCGTGCACCACCCGCGGTGGACCGGCTTCGGCCTGGCGGTGCAGGCCTACCAGACGCGATCGCTCGCGGTGGTGGACGAGGTGGCCGCCATCGCCCGGCGACACGGCCTGCGCTTCATGGTGCGACTGGTCAAGGGCGCCTACTGGGACGGCGAGGTCAAACGGGCCCAGGAGCTGGGCCTGGCCGGCTACCCGGTGTACACCCGCAAGCCGCACACCGACGTGTCCTACCTCGCCTGCGCGCGCGCCCTGCTGGGCCACCGCGACGTGGTCTACCCGCAGTTCGCCACCCACAACGCCGGCACCATTGCCGCGCTGCTCGCCATGGCGGCCGAGGCGGGTGCCCGCCCGGGCGCCGATTTCGAGATGCAGCGCCTGCATGGCATGGGCGACGGCGTCTACCGCGAGGTGCTCAAGACGCCCGGCCTGGCGTGCCGGGTGTATGCGCCGGTGGGCGAGCACCGCGACCTGCTCGCCTACCTGGTGCGCCGGCTGCTCGAGAACGGTGCCAACTCCTCCTTCGTCCACCAGCTGGCCGACCCGCGCGTGGCGCCGCCCGAGCTGCTGGCCTCGCCCATGGTGCTGGCGCACGCCGGCGTGGCGGACGCCACCGAAGGCCTGCCGCTGCCCGAGCACCTCTACGGTGCCGGCCGGCGCAACAGCGCGGGCGTGGACATCACCTGCCTGGCCCACCGCCAGCCGCTGCTGCAGGCCGTGGGCGAGACGATGGTGCCTGCCGTCGCCGAGGCCACGGCGGATGAGCTCGAGTCCGCCATGGCGGCGCTGCAGGCGGGCCACGCCGCCTGGGCGGCACGCCCGGCCGCCGAGCGCGCCGCCATCGTGCGCCGCGCGGGCGACCTGCTCGATGCACGGCTGGCCACCTTCTGCGGCCTGCTCGTGAAGGAGGCACACAAGACGCTGGGCGACTGTGTGGCCGAGGTGCGCGAGGCGGTGGACTTCTGCCGCTACTACGCGGCCCAGGCGGAGCGCGAGGCCGCGGAGCCGGGCTGCGGCGTCTTCGTCTGCATCAGCCCCTGGAACTTCCCGCTGGCCATCTTCGCCGGCCAGGTGGTGGCGGCGCTGGTGGCGGGCAACACCGTGGCGGCCAAGCCGGCCGAGCAGACGCCGGCGGTGGCCGCGCGCATGGTGGCGCTGCTGCACGAGGCCGGCGTGCCGGCCGATGCGCTGCGGCTGCTGCACGGCCCGGGCGAGACCGTGGGCGCCGCGCTGGTGGCGCATGCCGCCACGGCGGGGGTGTGCTTCACCGGCTCCACGCAGGTGGCGCGGCTGATCCAGCGCGCGCTGGCGGGCCGGCTGGGTGCCGACGGCCGGCCACTGCCGCTCATCGCCGAGACGGGCGGCCTGAACGCCATGGTGGTCGACTCCACGGCGCTGCCCGAGCAGGTGGTGGACGCGGTGGTGCAGAGCGCCTTCCGCTCCGCGGGCCAGCGCTGCTCGGCGCTGCGCCTGCTGTGCGTGCATGAGCAGGTGGCCGATGGCGTGATCGAGATGCTGCGCGGCGCGCTGGCCGAGCTGCGTGTCGGTGACCCGGCCGACCTGGCCACCGACGTGGGCCCGGTCATCGACGACGAGGCCCACGCCAGCATCACCGGCCATGTGCAGCGGCTCAGGCGCGAGGCGCGCCTGCTGGGCGAAACGGCCATCGACCCCGCCGCCGTCCCGCGGCTGGTGGCGCCGGTGGCGTTCGAGCTGCCGTCGGTGCGCGCCCTCACCACCGAGATCTTCGGCCCGGTGCTGCATGTGGTGCGCTGGTCGGGCGAGCCCGAGGCGGTGGTCGACCAGATCAATGCCCTGGGCTACGGCCTGACCTTCGGGGTGCAGACCCGCATCGACAGCCGCGCCGAGCGCCTGGCCGAGCGGGCGCGCATCGGCAACGTCTACGTCAACCGCA
>JACRBA010000066.1 GCA_016213265.1 Burkholderiales bacterium
CCCACCGCCTGCGCGTGCTTGACGGCCTGTTCCTTGAACTCGGCCGTGTATTCCTGCTTCGGGATCTTCTTCACTTCTCTTCCTTCAGGTTTCGATGCTATCCATCGACCCTTGGAAGACGAAAAACGGCAGGCAGCTCACAGCCCCGAGGGCGAATTGACCGAAGGTGGCTCGTGTGGAGCCCTTGTTATCGTCATTGCCAGGCCGCCACCAGGTCAGTGGCGCGCCTGTGAATCTACGTGAGAGGGCATGCGCCATCAGCGCAAGGAAGCCCCATCCCAGCGCGATCACGAACAGCTTTGCGAGGAATTCCACAGCGCCCCCTTTGGCCATGAGTTTCTATGACGGGGCACGTTTCGACAACTGTCGCAGCCAGCGAACGGCATCGGGGACTGCTCCCCAAGGCCGCCAGCTTGGCGGTCATCGCATCCCTGCTGTACCGCCAGCCCAGCGTAGCCGATGAAATGGCCCAACTTGAACACCCGGGGCACATCGGCCAGAAGCCGACCAGGTCAAGACATCGCGCGCATATGGATTGGGTCTCCGCAGTCATCAGCTCATAAGAGGGCTTCAGCTGACGGGTTGAGGACTGCCGCAGCTTGCACTTGCACTTCTAAAGGAAGCTGCGGACCGCTCTAGCAGCAGTCGGATGAGGAAGGGGGCCGGGCACAGTCCTGGTCAACTTGTCCAAAAGAGCTCGTGGAGCCGGGGACATATCCACTGGACAACAGGTCAACCCCCGCGCGGTCGCGGCCGGCTCGTCAGGGCATGACGATGCTCACGTCGTGCGGCTCGGGGCGTGTGGCGGGGAAGTCCTTCATGGCCGCGGTGAACATGGCGGCCAGCAGGGCGCTGCTGCCGGCCGTGACGCCGTCGGTGCGGGCGCGCGCCTCGTACAGCGGCTGGGTGCTGGCCTTGTCGCGGATGAGCAGGCCCACTTCACGCAGGTACTCGGGCCGGTCGGCGCGCATGTGCCACGCCCAGAACGGCGAATAGGCGCCCGGCCAGGGGGCGTACCAGCGGTAGCCCATGGGGTGCCACCACAGCGGGTCGTCCCAGGGGGCGCGGTCTTGCCGGGTGATGCGCGCGCCGATCTGCACCGTGAACTCGGGCGTGGCGCCCTCGGGCGCAGGCCGGAAGCCCGCCGCCTGCAGCCCCTGGTGCGCGGCCTGCTCCACCTCGTCCTGCTGCGGAGTGGGCGGCTGCTGCGAGGGCAGGCGCTCGATGGTGTAGGTGCCCGCCGGGCGGCCGGCCGGCCACTGGCCGTGCGTGCTGACCTCGCTGGTCACGGTGTTCAGGGCGGCGCAGCCGCTGAGCAGGGTGCCGATGGCCAGCACAGCGGCGCCGAGCGCGCGGCGCAGCGTGTGTGTCGGCACAGGAAGGGACAGCGCGGGGGTGGTCAGCATGGCGGACTCCTGAGGTGATCGGTCAGGGCAAATCCTTCGCCTGGCGCGACACCCATTGAACGACCTGCGGCTCGCCGGCGTTGACGCCCGCCGCCGGTGTGGCGCAGGCGTCGTCGGCCTCGTCATCGTCGTCGAAGGCCTTGTCACCCGCCGGGTCGGGGCGGCCGGTGGCGCGAATGGTCTCGAAGGGGTACAGGCGCCGGTCCATCAGGTGCGAGGGCACGATGTTGCCCATGGCCGTGAGCATGTTGTCGATGCGGCCCGGGTACTGCTTCTCCCACTCGCGGATCATCTTCTTGGTCTGCACCCGCTGCAGGTTCTCCTGGCTGCCGCACAGGCTGCAGGGGATGATGGGGAACTCGCGGTGGACGGCCCAGCGCTCCAGGTCGCGCTCGTCCACATAGGCCAGCGGGCGGATCACCACATGCTCGCCGTTGTCGCTCACCAGCTTGGGCGGCATGCCCTTCAGGCGCGAGCCGAAGAACATGTTCATCAGCAGGGTGACCACCATGTCGTCGCGGTGGTGGCCCAGCGCGATCTTGGTGGCGCCCAGCTCCTTGGCCACGCGGTAGAGGATGCCGCGGCGCAGGCGCGAGCACAGGCTGCACATCGTCTGCCCCTCGGGGATGTGCTTCTTCACGATCGAGTAGGTGTCCTGGGTCTCGATGTGGAAGGGCACGCCGCGCGAGCGCAGGTAGTTGGGCAGCACGTCGGCCGGGAAGCCGGGCTGCTTCTGGTCCAGGTTGACGGCCACCAGCTCGAAGCGCACCGGGGCGCGCTGCTGCAGGTTCAGCAGGATGTCGAGCAGCGCATAGCTGTCCTTGCCGCCGGACAGGCACACCATCACCTTGTCGCCGTCCTCGATCATGCGGAAGTCGGCGATCGCCTGGCCCACCTGCCGGTGCAGCCGCTTGCTCAGCTTGTTGGTCTCGAACGCGGCCTTCCTGGCCGCGGCAGTGGTGTCGGGGGTGAGCGTGTCAGTCATGGAAGAAGGGGTCACCAGAGTCCAGCTTCGCAGCGGATGGCGACTTCGCAGTCGTCGAAGATTTCGAGCTTGGCCACGCGGATGCGCACGCCCAGCACGCCGGGCAGGCGCATCAGGCGCACGCACAGCTTGGCCAGCAGGGATTCCAGCAGATCGGTGTGCTCCGCGGTGCACTCGTCGATGATGATCTGGCGCACCTTGCGGTAGTCCAGCACGTGGCCGATGTCCGCGTCGCGGGGCAGGGCCGGCTGTTCGCCCAGGTTGAGCTCGGCGTCCACCTGGATGGGCTGCGGCGCCACGCGTTCGTGGTCCAGCACGCCCAGGTTGGCGCCGAAGCGCAGGCCGGTCAGCTGCAGCACATGGCTGTTCAGCGTGGCCGGCGGCGGCTTGGGCGCGAAGGCGGGGCGGCCCGCCCCGGCCGGGTGCAGCCAGGCGGCCACCTGCTGTGCGGCGGTCACGCCATCGGCCAGGGCGGTCTGCACGCAGGGGTGCCAGCGGCCGCTCGCGTCGCCCGCCACGAACACGCCCAATGCCTCGATGGGCCGCCCCGGGCGCAGCGGCCGCGGCGGACCCGCTCCCCGCAAGGCCGCCTCCAGCCAGCTCCACGGGGCCGGCTCCGGCTCATCGCCGAACAGCACCGCCACGGTGTCGAATCCTTCCAGGCCGAAGGCCTCGGACTGCACCTCGTAGCCGCCCCCCGCGCGTGGGCGCAAGGCGGTGGGCAGCGGCACCTGGCGGCGCTGCGCGATGCCGGCGTGCGCGTCCAGCGCGGCGATCAGCGCGGCCTGGCCCCGCCAGTCGCCGCGCGTCCACAGCGTGACGGCGTGGCCCCGGCTGGCCAGGTAGGTGGCGTTCTCCAGCGCGTTGTCGCCGCCGCCCAGCAGCAGCACGCGACCTGGCGGCAGCGTGGCCCGGCAGGCCGTGAGCGACAGCGCGTCCAGCACCGGCCGGTCAGCGCCCGGCACGTCTAAGTACAGCGCCGGCCGCACCGGCCGCACGCCGGTGGCCAGCACCAGGCTGCGGGCCGACAGCATGGTGGGGCCGCGCGTGGGACTCGGCACGGCGCCATCGCCCTCGAACCGCACGTGCCAGCAGCCCGTGGGGCTGCCGTCTTCGATGCGGCGCAAGCCGGTGACGCGGCGGTCCAGGTGCCACAGCAGCGTGGGCAGGGACAGCGCGTGTCCACCCAGGCGTTCGCCCACGACGGCCAAGGTCTCGCGCGGGTGGCCCAGCACCCAGTCCTGCTCGAAATCGAGTCCCGCCAGCGAGGCACACGGCGTGGCGGCCGCGTCCACCACGGCGGTGGCCAGTCCCAGCTGCGCCAGCCAGCTGGCGGCGCTGCAACCGGCCGGGCCGGCGCCGATGACGACGCAGTCCAGCGGCGCGCTCATACCGTCACCTTGCGGCCGGGGGCGGCGGGCGCCAGCAGGGGACTCTTCTGCAACTCGCGGAAGAGGATGCCGATCAGGATGGCGGCGTCCTCGGCGTAGTAGCGCTTGAGGAACGGCGAGGCGAGGAAGTGCTCACGCAGCTTCTGTCGGAACGACAGGTGCATCAGCACCGTGCCGGGCTCGCCGGTGGGCTCGAGGATCAGGCGGATCTTGTAGCCTTCCTCGATCGATCCCTGCAGCGTCATGGCCATGTGCTGCGCCACCGGGTGGTCGAGCAGCATGCCCAGGCTGTGTGCATCGAAGAACGCGCTGGGCAGCCGCTCGCCGGGCGCCGCAGGTGCGCAGCGGATGGCCTGGTCGACGATGACCTCGAAGTTCAGCACGTTCATCTTCACCCACACGCGGGCGGGCTCGCCCTGCCGGGCGCTGTCGGCCCAGTCGAAGTCGAATCCCGCGTAGGAGCGGCCGCCGGTCGGTTGCACGAGCCGCACGGCCGTGAAGGGAAAGTCGTGGAAGGTGCGCTGCCCGCAGGCGAGCTGGAAGCGCTGCAGCAGCGTCTTCTCGACGAAGGCCGTGACCAATTCGTCCACCTGTGCGGTGGAGGTGCGCCGAACGCCGATGGCCGCCAGCACCAGCACCACCATGGGCAGCAGCACCAGCAGCACCGACTTGGCCACCTCGCGCACGCTCTCGGCGGGGCTGGTGGCGGCCAGCCAGCCGGCGGCCACCGCGCCGGCCACCACCAGTACCAGCAGCAGCACGACCAGCCAGCGGGGCAGGGTGATCAGGATCTCCTGCAGGCGGCCCCCAGCGTCGCTGGCGGAGGTGGTGTGGTTCTCTTCCATGACAATCCGCGCATGCAGGACGCACGCAATCCCGGCAGTGTATCGACCGACCTCGGCGTGCGCATTCGCGCGGCCATCGCCGCAGCCGGCGGCTGGCTGCCCTTCGACGACTACATGGCGCGGGCGCTCTACACCCCCGGCCTGGGCTACTACGCCAACACCCGCACCAAGCTCGGCCGCATGCCGGGCGATGGCAGCGACTTCGTCACCGCGCCCGAGCTGTCGCCGCTGTTCGGCCGCACGTTGGCCGCGCAGGTGGCGCAGGTGCTGCAGCCGGTGGCGGGCGGCGAGGTGGTGGAGTTCGGTGCCGGCACGGGCGCGCTGGCTGCCGACGTGCTGGACGGCCTGGCCCAGCTCGGCCTGGTCGACACCACCTACACCATCGTCGAGCTGTCGGCTGACCTTCGTGCGCGGCAGCAGGCGCGCCTGGCGCGCTTCGGCACCCGCGTGCGCTGGGCCGACACCTGGCCCGACGCGATCCGCGGTGTGGTGCTGGGCAACGAGGTGCTGGACGCCATGCCGGTCAAGCTGCTGCACTTCGACGGCAGTGCCTGGGCCGAGCGCGGTGTTGCGCTGCAGGGCGACGCGCTGGTGTTCGCCGACCGGCCGACGGCGCTGCAGCCGCCGCACGCGGGACCCTACCTGCCGGGCACCGTCACGGAGGTGCATCCCCAGGCCGAGGCCTTCGTGCGCAGCCTGGCCGGGCAGCTGGCCGAGGGCGCGGCCTTCTTCATCGACTACGGCTTTCCCGAGGCCGAGTACTACCACCTGCAGCGCACCGGCGGCACGCTGATGTGCCACCGCGCGCACCAGGCCGACGCGGACCCGCTGGAAGACCCCGGCGAGAAGGACATCACCGCCCACGTGAACTTCACCGGCATCGCGCTGGCGGGCCAGGAGGCGGGGCTGGAGGTGCTGGGTTACACCAGCCAGGGGCGCTTTCTCATCAACTGCGGCCTGGTCGACCGCCTGGGCGCGGCGGACCTGCGCGAGCGCGCCCTGGCGCAGAAGCTCATCGCCGAGCACGAGATGGGCGAGCTGTTCAAGGTGATCGGCTTCGGCACCGCCGGGCTGGCCCTGGACCCCATCGGGTTCCGCGAGGGCGACCGCAGCCACCGGCTCTGAGGGGCGCGCCCGCGTCGGGCGGCGCGCCGCTCAGGTGCCGGCCTGCAGCAGCTCTTGCTCGATAGCGTGCGCCCGCGCGGCGTGGATGGCGCGCGCGATCGCCTCGCCTTTCGCCCCCCGCGCCGCCGCCTCCGCCGCCACCGGCGCGGTGGCCACGGCGCGCGCTGAGGCGAAGGCGGCCTGCAGCCGCGGCCGGCTGGGGTAGTCGCGTTCGGCCAGGCCAAGCCGGCCGCGGGCGTCGATCTCGCAGGCCCACAGCGTCTGCTCGAAGCGGTCCGGGCGGCGGAAGGCGTCGCAGCGTTCCATCAGGCGCAGCAGGGCCGCGGCGCCGAACTCGGTGGCGCGGTGGATGTTCGTGTGCTCGCGTGCCACCACGGCGGCGAGCTCGGCGCAGTCGTTCGGCGCCTTCAGCCGCTCGGACACGGCGCGCGCCAGCCGCTCGCTGCGGCCCTCGTGGCCGATGTGGCGCGGCCACTCGTCGGGGCGCTTGGTGCACTTGCCCAGGTCATGGCACAGGCAGGCGTAGCGCACGGGCAGCGGCGCGCCCATGGCGGCGGCCTGGTCCAGCACCAGCTCCAGGTGGTGGCCGGTGTCCACCTCGGGGTGGTGCGCCTCCGGCTGCGGCACGCCGTACAGCCGGTCCACCTCGGGCAGCAGCCGCGCCAGCGCCCCGCCCTCGCGCAGCACCTGCAGCATGCGGCTGGGCCGTGGCTCCATCAGGCCCGTGGCCAGCTCCTGCCACACGCGCTCGGCCACCAGGTGGTCCACCTCGCCCGCGTCCACCACGTGCCGCACCAGGGCCAGGGTCTCCGGCGCCACGGTGAAGTCGTGGAACCGGGCAGCGAAGCGCGCCAGCCGCAGGATGCGCACGGGGTCCTCGGCGAAGGCCTCGCTCACGTGGCGCAGCACCCGTTGCTGCAGGTCGCGCTGGCCGCCGTGCGGGTCGATCAGGGCGCCCGACTCGTCCTGCGCGATGGCGTTGATGGTCAGGTCGCGCCGGCGCAGGTCGTCTTCCAGCGTCACATCGGGCGCGGCGTGCACCACGAAGCCCTTGTAGCCGCGGCCCGACTTGCGCTCGGTGCGGGCGAGCGCGTGCTCCTCGTGCGTCTGGGGGTGCAGGAAGACCGGGAAGTCCTTGCCCACGGGCGTGTAGCCGGCGGCCACCATGGCCTCGGGCGTGGCGCCCACCACCACCCAGTCGTGGTCGTTCACCGGCCGGCCCAGCAAGGCGTCGCGCACGGCGCCGCCCACGATGTAGCGCTGCATCGGCTGCCCGCCGGCCTTACAGGCGGTGGTGGGCGCGCAGCCCGTCCAGGCGCGCGACGGGGCCGGGCGCCAGGTAGGTGGGTGCCACGGCCGACAGTGGCTGCGGGCGGATGCCCAGCTCGGCCAGGCCCGGCAGGTCGCCGCTGGCGACGTTGGGCACGCGCATGGAATCGAGGTTGTCGCGTGTCATCAGCGGCTCGCCCGGCAGCCATTCCATGAGCCCGGCCTGCAGGCGCGCCAGCCCGCGGCCCAGCGGCCAGATCGGGCGCGGGTGGCCGCTGTGGCGGCCGGCCGCCTGCACCAGCTCGGCCAGCGTCATCGTCTCCGGGCCGGCGAGCTCGTAGGTGCGGCCCACCGTCTGCGGCTGGGCCAGGCAGCGCGCGATGGCCTCGGCCACGTCGCACACCCACACCGGCTGGAAGCGGGCATCGGCCCCGGCCAGCGGCACCACCGGCGCCAGGCGCTGCAGCTGGGCGAACAGGTTGAGCAGGCGGTCGTGGGCGCCGAAGATCACCGAGGGCCGCAGCACCGTGAGATCGAGCCCCGCCTCGCGCAGCACCGCCTCGCCGCGGCCCTTGCTGCGCAGGTAGCGCGAGGGCGCGTCGACGGCGGCACCGAGGGCGCTCACGTGCACCACGCGCCGCACGCCCGCCGCACGGCAGGCGGCGGCCAGGCGGCGCGGCAGCGCCACGTGCACGCGCTCGAACTGGGCCTCGCTGCCATGCAGGATGGCCACGAGGTTGACCACACCCGCCGCGCCCGCCCGCAGGCCGGGCACCACCGCGTCGGCGTGGATGTCGGCCGAGACCAGGTCCACCATGGGCAGCGTGGTCAGCGTGCGGCCGGCGCCCGGCCGCCGGGTGGGCACCACGGCACGGCGGCCGTCGGACCGGCCGGGCTGGCACAGCGTGTCGAGCAGGGCGCGGCCGACGAAGCCGGTGCCGCCCAGCACCAGCCAGTGGCCAGGGGTGGCGCGGGTGTCCTGCGGGCTGGTGGGGGGCATGTCCATCCTCGTCGTCAGGGCAGGTCGGCGTCTGGCTGGGGCTCCGCAGGGCTGTGCGGGCCGATGCGCGGGCCCAGGCGCTCCTTCAGCGAGGCCGGCTTGCCGGCCATGATCCCGGCGTAGATGGTGGCGTTGGCCAGCACCTTCTTCACGTAGTTGCGGGTTTCGGTGAAGGGGATGTTCTCGGCCCAGATGGCCGGGTCGAGCTCGGGGCCCTGGCGCCAGCGCTGGGGCCGGCGCGGGCCGGCGTTGTAGGCCGCGGCCGCCATGGGCTGCGAGCCGCCCAGGCTGTCGAGCACCAGCTTGAGGTAGGCCGTGCCCAGCTTCAGGTTGGTGTCGCGGTCGGTGATCATGGCCGGCTTGAAGTCCAGGCCGATCTTCTTGGCGGTCCACTTGGCCGTGGCGGGCATCACCTGCATGAGGCCCGAGGCCCCCACGTGGGAGCGCGCATCCATGATGAAGCGCGACTCCTGCCGGATCAGCCCGTAGACGTAGGAGGGGTCGAGATCGATGGACTTCGCCTTGGCCACCACCTCGGCCCGCATGGGCTGCGGAAAGCGCTGCTCGATGTCGATCTCGGCACGCGTCTTCTCGCTGGTGTTGATGCAACGGTCCCAGACCTCGCGCTCACAGGCCAGCTGGGCGGCGGCGAGCAGCTGCCGGTCGCCCATGCCGATGAGCGAGAAGTTCCACTCGCGCACGCCCTCGCTGCGCAGGCCGGCGTCGATGGCGGCCAGGGCGCGCTGCAGGCCGGGGTGGCTGCGCGCGGCCAGGCGCTCGGTGTCGCTGGGCGCGGGTGCGCGCGGCGGCAGCGGGGCCGGTGCCCCCAGGTCCTCGGCGGCGAGCAGGCCGTAGAAATCGAGCTGGCCCGACAGGGCCGCCAGCGCCTGGCGGGCCTGGGCGCGCGGGGCGTCGCCCGCCTCGCCGGCAGGGGCGAGCGAGAGCTGGGCGCGCGCATGCCAGTACTGCCAGGCCGGGTCGGCGCGCTCGGCGGGGCCCATGGCCTCGATGGCTCGCTGGGCATAGCGCCACCGGTCGGCTCCCTTGCCCTGGCGCAGCGCGGCACGGGCCAGCCAGGCCAGTGTGTCGTCACTCCAGTCGGGGTGCTCGCGCTTGGCGCGCGGCAGGGTGTCCCAGGCGCTTTCGACGTAGCGGAAGGTGTCGGGCTTCAGGCCGAGCGCGGCCTGCTTGGCCACCTGCGACCAGGCCCAGGCGCCGTGCTCGGCGCCCAGCTCGTCGGCCCAGCGGTCGGCCAGCAGCTCGGCGGTGGTGTCGGGGTCGCTGGCGGCCATGCGGGCCAGGGCCAGCGCGGCCAGCTCGATGCGCACATGGCTGACGTTGCTGGCCTTGCTGTTCAGGTACTTCGCGGGGCTGTCGAAGAGCGCCGTGACGGCCTTGGCCACCGGCTCGCCCAGCAGGGCGGCGGGCTGGCGGGCCAGTGCCGGGCGGTTCAGCTCCGCGGCCAGGCGCAGCCGGCGCCAGAGGTCGTCGGGGGTCAGCAGCTTGGCGTCCCACAACGTCTGGCCGAGCAGCAGGCAGCCGTCGCCGGGCTCGCGCTGGGCGACCCAGGCGCGGCGGGCCGCCTCGGCGTTGCCCTTGCCTTCCACCTGCGCGGCGACCTGCGCGTAGCAGTGCACCTCGCGGTCGTCGTTCATGCGAAAGCGTGGCAGGTCGCGCGAGAAGGCGGCCCAGTCGCGCCGCTTGCCCAGCTCCAGCAGCCAGTCGTTGCGCAGCCGGTCTTCCACGTAGCTGCCGGGCCAGCGCTGGTAGAAGGCCTCGACGTCCTCGACGCGGGCCTCGCCCAGGCGGACGTTGAGCTCCCAGTAGTCCACCCAGGGCGCGAGGGGATGGCGCGCATCGAGCACCTGCGCGCGCCGGGCGGCCAGGCGCACGCGGTCCTTGCGGGCGAAGGCGTCGCGGGCGGCGCGCACGGGGTCGTCGGCCGTCTGCGCCACGGCGGGCGTGGCGGTCACGAGGGCGCCGACGGGCAGCAGGGCGGCCGTGGCGACGGCGAGGGCGGACAGGGGGGCGGCGAGTCGCCGGGCGCCCCCCGTGAGGGCTGGGGCGAAACGGGGCATGCGGTCAATGTACCGCAGGGGGCGGCGCCCCTGGGGCGGCCGGGGCACTGCGGTGGGCCCGGCGCGGTGCGGCGGCTCAGCGCGCGGGCGCCTGGCGGTAGTCTTCCTCGAAGGCCAGGAAGTCGTGCTCCTGCAGCGCGTCGTGCACCCAGGCCTGCACCGCGTCGGTGGCCCACACCCGCTCGGCCCACGCGGCCGCGCCCGGCGACAGCGGCAGGCCGTAGGTGCGCACGCGCGCCACCACGGGGGCGAAGTAGGCATCCGCCAGGCTGAAGTCGCCGAAGAGGAAGGGGCCGCCGCTGCCGGCCAGGGCATCGCTCCAGGCGGCGTCGAGCCGGGCGAGATCAGCGCGCACGGCCGGCTGCTCAGCCAGCACGCGCTGGCCCACCTCGGGCAGCGAGGCCTCGATGTTCATGCCACAGGCGCCGCGCAGCGCGCGGAAGCCGGCATGCATCTCGGCGCACAGGCTGCGTGCCCGGGCGCGGGCCGCGCGTTCGCGCGGCCACAGGCCGGCGTCGGGGAAGGTCTCGGCCAGGTACTCGGCGATGGCCAGCGTGTCCCACACGGTCAGATCACCGTCCACCAGCACCGGCACCGTGCCCGTGGGGCTGACGCGCGCCATCGTGCGCTTGAAGTCTGAGTCGGCGTCGAAACTGTCGAAGCGCACCTTCACCTCGTCGAAGGCGATGCCGAAGTGGCGCATGGCCACCCACGGCCGCATGGACCAGGAGGAGTAGTTCTTGTTGCCGATGTAGAGCTGCATGGAGGGGCCTGTGGAAGGGGGTGGGCAGCGCATGCTACGGGCCGGCGCACGCTGGCGCGATGCAATCGTTGCATGGACCCCATGAGGCGGGGGCATCGGTGCGGCTTCAACCCGGCAGGGCCGGTTCCTCGCCGATGGCCCGCCGGGTGTCGGCCGCATGGGCACGCACGAACTCCACCAGCGCCGTGAGTTCGGGGCGCGGCGGGCGGCCGGGGTGGTCCACCGCCACCAGCCAGTAGGCATATGGGCTGGGCAGGCGCAGGCGCGGGCCGAAGGGCTCGACCAGCTCGCCGCGGGCCAGTGCGTCGTGCACCATCGGCAGCCACGCCAGTGCGACACCCGGGCCGGCCAGCACGGCCTGGATCTGCTGGTGGTTGAAGTTCACGCTGTACCAGCGCCGCGGGGCGAGCTGCGGCAGCCCGCGGGCGGCCAGCCAGGCGGGCCAGGCCAGCGCGCGGCCCAGGGGCGTGTCGTCCTCCACCTCCACCAGGGTGTGGTGGGCCAGGTCGGCCGGCTCGCGCAGCGGGGGCGCCTCGCCGCGGGCGATGGCGTCGGCCATGCGGGCACTGACCACCGGCGTGAGCACCTCGCCGAACATGCGCTCGGCCCCGGGCGGCGCCCGTTCGGGCCGGCAATGGCGCAGCAGCAGATCGAGCTCCAGGTCGTCGGTGTCGGCCAGGCGGTCCGTGGCGGACAGGCGAATGTCGATGCCGGGGTGGCGGCGCTCGAAATCGGTCAGCCGGGGCATCAGCCACAGCGTGGCGAACGACGGGAAGGTGGACAGGCTGATCTGCGCCCGCCCCTGGGCCAGGCGGATCTGGCGCACGGTGGCGTCCAGCCGGCCGAGCAGCGGCTCCACGGCGCGCAGCAGCGTCGTGCCGGCGGCCGTGAGCTCCACGCGGCGGGTGCCGCGGTGAAAGAGGGCGCAGCCGAGTTCCTCCTCCAGGCTCTTGATCTGGCGGCTGATGGCGGGCTGGGTGATGAACAGCTCGTTGGCCGCCGCGCTGAAGCTGAGCCGGCGTGCCACTGCCTCGAAGCTGCGCAGGAAGTCGAGCGAGAGCGGGCGGGTACTCGGCTTATTCATAACGGCATGTGATCAATGTAGGCCGCCGAAAGCATTGGTATGAACCCGGAGCCGCGCGCATGATGCCGCTCAGACGAACCCCACGCCGCGACAGGAGATTGATGATGAATACGCATTCTTTCGCATCGGCGCTCGGCCTGCCTCCCCTGGCGCAGCCGGGCAGCCTGGCCCTGCCGCAGGCGCGGCGCTGGGTGGCGCGTGCAGACGGTTCGGTGACGGTGCAGGCCGGCCGGGCCTGGCTCACGCGGGACGGCGACCTGGCCGACCACGTGCTGGGCACCGGTGACCGGCTGGTGCTGCGCGAAGGCGACGTGCTCACGGCCGAGGCCTGGCGGGCCGACGAGCCCACCTGGCTGGTGTGGCGCCCCGAGCCGGCTCAGCCCTGGCTCGATCGCTTCTGGCGCGCCGGCGTGGCCGCCGTGGCCGAGGCGCTGGCGCGCGGCGCGCGCGGCCTGGCGGGTGGTTTGCTCGCCCTGGCGCGCAACGCGGAAGCCAGGGCCTGGCGCGCCCAGGGCTGCATCTGAGCCGGCGACTCCATCGCCTCGGCCGGCACGGTCCAGTAGCTCATCACCGCATGCCGGCCGTTGGCGCCGGTGTACTCGAAGGCGCGGCCGCCGGCGGCCTCGAAGGCCGGCCGGCTGGCGTCGTCGGTCTTCAGGTAGAGCTCGTCGCCCACGATGATGGCGACGAAGACGTCGTCCACGTACAGGCCGTGGCCGCCGAACATGCGCTTCGCACGCACCGCACCCAGCGGCGCCAGCAGCTCGGCGCACCAGCGCGCGAATTCGTCCCGATGAGTTGAAGCGCCCATGGGCGGCAGTGTAGGGGCCTCGGGTGCGCGGGGCCGGCCAAGAAAAAAGGGCTGCCCGGTCGCCCGGGCAGCCCAATATCTCGCGCCATGTGCCGTGTGCCGCGTCCCCACGCGGCGGCACGACGGAGACCTCAGAAACGTCGCATCAGGGGTGCGTCAGAAGTTGTGCTTGATGCCGATGTCGTAGCCGGTCTTCTTCAGGTCATCGGCCATGTCGTCGCGGTTCTCGCGCACGACGTCGGCGTACACCGTGGTGCGCTTGGACAGGGCGTAGTGGTAGCCCAGGCCCAGCTGCTGGTCGCGCACCACGTCGGTGTCGCGGTTCTCCAGGCGGCCGTACGACACGCGCAGCTCGCCCTGGCCGATCGGCGCCGTGGCCGACACCAGCCACGAGCGCATCTTCTGGTCGGTGCCGTTCTGGCCGGTGCCGAAGAAGGCGCCCACCTTGGCGATGCCGAAGTTGTAGCTGCCGTTCACGGTGAGCCAGTGGTCGTCCTCGTCGGCCGGGTTCTCGTAGCCCAGGCCCACCACGATCGGGCCGGCGGCGTAGGCGCCGCCCAGGCTCCAGGCGCGCTCGTCGGCGGTGCCGGTGGCCGGCGCATTGCCGTCGGCCTCGGCCACTTGCGCACCGAAGGTGAAGCCGTTGGCCGCGATGCGGTAGTTGACGCTGTTGCTGTAGCGCGTGGTGCCGATGCGGCCGGAGATGATGCTGCCGTTGGAGGCCACCGTGTCGGGGCCCCACGGGTCAGCCACGGTCTGGCTGAAGGTGTAGGCGGGGTTCTCTTCGCGGCCCAGGCTCACGCGGCCGAAGGCGCCTTCGAGACCGACGATGGCCTTGCCTTCCCAGAAGCGGGTGTCGTTGCTCTGCTTGCCCTCGTCGGCGTTGAAGCGGTGCTCGATCTGGAACACGGCCTTCAGGCCGTCGCCCAGGTCTTCCACGCCGCGGAAGCCCAGACGGCTGCCGGAGCCGTTGCGGACTTCGTTGTTCTTCACGGCGTCGGCCTGCTGGGCCAGGGACAGGTCCACGCGGCCGTAGACGGTGACGGAGGACTGCGCGAGCGCGCCACCGGCCAGCGTGGCCAGGGCGAGGGCGATCGCGGTGGAGCGGATGTTGTTCGTCATGTCGGTTCCAGGGGTTGGGAGCGGTCACTGTAGGAAGGCCGGCCCCCCAGCCACCAGAGCGATCGGCAGCAAGGCACTATTCGTGTTTCACAAACAAACTTTTCATCTTGGCTTCATATCGCTGAATTTCAATGCGCAATCAAGGGTTTACGTGAGGGTGAGCGGGCCGACTCCTCAGGGAAAACCCGCTGCACAATCGGGCTTTCCGTCTCTTCGGGGCGACACCCATGAGCCTGCCGTTTCCGCTGAACCTCGAGCCCGCCCGCGACAAGGCCACCCTGCGCAAGCAGTTGCAGGCCGAGCGCATGGGCCTGCTCGACCGGCACCAGCGCGCCGCCCACCTGCAGGAGGTGCTGCAGGTCTGGCTCATCACCCGCAAGGAGAAGACGATCGGCGCCTACTGGCCCATCAAGGGCGAGTTCGACGCCCTCCCTGCGCTGTACCGATGGAGCGAGGGCCATGAGGAACGCCGCATCGGCCTGCCGGTGATCGACCGCGAGACCAAGCAGCTGCGGTTCCACGTCTGGTACCCGGGCTGCCCGATGGAAGAAGACGCCTACGGCATCCCCAAGCCCAAGGACACGGAAGAGTTCCACCCCGAGCTGCTGCTGGTGCCCTGCGTGGGCTTCGGCCCGGGTGGCGTGCGCCTGGGTTATGGCGGCGGCTTCTACGACCGCACGCTCGCCGCGATCGCGCCGCGCCCGGTGACGGCCGGCCTGGGCTATGCGCACGGCTACGTGCCCTGGCTGGAGCCCGAGCCGCACGACGTGCCGCTGGATGCGCTGCTGACCGAGGACGGGGTGTTCTGGCAACGCGGCGCCTGACGCGCGCGGCGCCGCCCCTGTGACGCGCCCATAAAAAACGGCTCCCACAGGGAGCCGTGAAACCGGCCGCCATCCCAACACGTTTCGGGTGGCCGGTGCCCAGCCGCCGGTCAGGCGGCCGCACGAAAGAACACTCGGGGCGGGTAGCCCGTTGTCAGAAGCGCAGGCCGACGCCGACGCTCATCAGCCAGGGGTCGACCTTCAGGTCGCCCACCTTGGTGCCGGCAGAGTAGACGTCGGTGCCGATCTGCACCTTCTTCACGTCCACGTTGATCAGCCAGCCGCCGCCGACGGGGATGTCCACACCGACCTGGGCCGCCAGACCGAAGCTGTCGTTCTCGATGGACTGGTGGTACACGTCCTGCACGGCCGGATCCCACTTCACGTCGGAGATCATCGTGTAGTTCACGCCCAGGCCCACGTAGGGGCGGAAGCTCATGCCGGTGAAGTGGTACTGGGCCAGCAGCGTCGGCGGCAGGTGCTTGAAGGTACCGATCTTGGTGCCGGCCGACTTCACGTCATGCTTTTGCGGATAGGTCAGGATCAGCTCGGCCGCGATGTTCGGCGTGAAGAAGTAGCTGATGTCTACTTCCGGGAACCACTTGTCGTTGACCGACAGGGTCAGGTCGGGGTTGGTCGAACCGCCGTTGTCGGACGCCAGGTTCAGGGCGCGGGCGCGGACGATCCAGTTGCCGCTGTCCTGGGCCTGGGCGGCAAAGGGGGTGACGGCAGCGGCCGCGACGGCCAGGGCGATGAGGGAACGCTTCATGGTGAGTTGACTCCTGGTGAGTGGAACCGATGGCTTCGTTGCCATGGCGCCATTGCACCGGGAGCCCCCTGTCTGTCCATTGCGCCAACCCCGGCTGGCACCGGGAAAGCCCTGCTGTCATCGCGGGAATCTGACGTAGATCAACCGCGGGGAGCCGCGCCGATGCGCCGCCGCCACACCCGCGGACGACCTGTCACAGGCCCAGTCGGCGGCAGACCTCGAGCGACAGCGCGCTCTGGTTGAGCGTATAGAAGTGCAGCGACGGGGCGCCGCCCGCGATGAGCCGCTCGCACAGCCGCGTCACCACGTCCAGGCCGAACGCACGCACGCTGGCCGTGTCGTCCAGGAAGCCTTCCATCTTCAGCGCGGCCCAGCGCGGGATCTCGATGCCGTCGCGCGCCGCGAACTGCGCGATGCGCGCGTAGTTGTGGATGGGCATGATGCCCGGCACGATGGGCACGTCCACACCCAGCGCGCGCACCTCGTCCACGAAGTGGAAGTAGGCGTCGGGGTTGAAGAAGAACTGGGTGATCGCGCCCGAGGCGCCGGCCTTCACCTTGTCGGCGAAGAACTGCAGGTCGCGCCGCGCGTAGCGCTGCTGCGGGTGGTACTCGGGGTACGCGGCCACTTCGATGTGCCAGTCCGCGCCCTGCGTCTCGCGGATGAAGGCCACCAGCTCGGCGGCGTAGCGGAACTCGCCCGCGGTGGCGGTGCCGCTGGGCAGGTCGCCGCGCAGGGCGAC
The DNA here is from genome assembly GCA_016213265.1 of Burkholderiales bacterium. Lineage (GTDB taxonomy): Bacteria > Pseudomonadota > Gammaproteobacteria > Burkholderiales > Burkholderiaceae_C > Ideonella. Next base: position 16,215 of record JACRBA010000066.1, read on the forward strand.
CAGGCGCCGGATGCCCTGGGCGCGGTAGGTGGCCAGGATCTCGGCGATGCCTTCGCGCGTGGAGCCCACGCAGCTCAGGTGCGGCGCGGCCTCGAAGCCCAGCGCCGCGATGTCGCGCACCGTGGCCAGGGTCTTCTCGCGCGTGGAGCCGCCGGCGCCGTAGGTGACGCTGAAGAACTCCGGCTCGACCGCGGCGAGCTCGCGCACGACGGTCTTGAGCTTGTCGCTGCCCACCGGCGTGTTGGGCGGAAAGAACTCGAAGCTCACCGGCACGCGCCGGGGCAGGACAGGGGAGGTGCTCATGGGGAATCGGGTGCGGGCGAGGCCAGGCGGGCCTCGATGAAGAACTCGCGGTTGCCGTCGCCGCCGGTGGTGGGGCTGTCGCGCCAGGCGACGACCTGCAGCCCCATCCGCGCGCAGGCCTTGCGCAGCTTGGCCTCCACATGGCCGTAGGCGGCCGGGCTCTTGACCAGGCCGTTCTTGCCGATGTCCACCGGCTGCAGCTCGAACTGCGGCTTGACGAGGAACAGCAGGGTGCCGGCGGGCGCCAGCAGCGGGATGAGCGCCGGCAGCACCAGCGTCAGCGAGATGAAGGACAGGTCGCCGGTGATCAGATCGAAGCCGCCGGGCGGCAGCGGCGCGCCGGCGTCGGCGAGCTGTCCGCGCGTGAGCGAGCGGGCGTTCACGCCCTCCAGGCAGGTGACGCGCGGGTCGGCGGCCAGGCGCGGATGCAGCTGGCCGTGGCCCACATCCACGCCCACCACGTGGGCGGCACCGGCGGCGAGCAGCACGTCGGTGAAGCCGCCGGTGCTCTGGCCCACGTCCAGCGCGGTGGCGCCGTGCAGGTGGAGCCCGGCCTCGCGCAGCACGCCCTCGAGCTTGAGGCCCCCGCGCGACGCCCAGCGCAGCTCGGCGTCGTCGGTGACCTCGAGGGTACAGCCGTCAGGCAGCTCGTCGCCCGCCTTCTTCGGCACGACCCAGCCCTGCGGCCCCAGCCAGCGCACGGCCCCGCGCTCGATCAGCCGCTGCGCGGCCGACCGGCTGGGGGCCAGGCCCTGGGCGACGAGAAGTTGGTCTGCACGCATCTGTGTCGGGCGCAAAGGTGTTGCCCGGCGGCTGCCGCGGATCCGGCTTCGCCGGTCCGCTGGCAGCGCCCCCTTGAGGGGGAGGCGCCGAAGGCGCTTCGGGGGTGGGTCAGTACCTGTAGGTGTCGGGCTTGTAGGGGCCGTTCTTCGGCACGCCGATGTAGGCGGCCTGCTCGTCCGTCAGCTCGGTGAGCTTGGCGTTGAGCTTCTTCAGCTGCAGACGCGCCACCTTCTCGTCCAGGTGCTTGGGCAGCACGTACACCTTGCCCACCTGGTAGGCCTCGGGCTTGGTGAACAGCTCGATCTGGGCGATCGTCTGGTTGGCGAAGGAACTGCTCATCACGTAGCTCGGGTGGCCCGTGGCGCAGCCCAGGTTCACGAGACGGCCCTTGGCCAGCATGATGATGCGCTTGCCCGGCTTGCCGTCCACGCCCGGGAAGATGACGTGGTCGACCTGCGGCTTGATCTCTTCCCACTGGTACTTCTCCAGCGAGGCGATGTCGATCTCGTTGTCGAAGTGGCCGATGTTGCACACGATCGCCTGGTCCTTCATGCGGGCCATGTGGTCGTGGGTGATCACGTGCTTGTTGCCGGTGGCGGTGACGAAGATGTCGGCCTGCGAGCAGGCGTCCTCCATGGTCACCACGCGGTAGCCTTCCATCGCCGCCTGCAGGGCGTTGATGGGGTCGATCTCGGTCACCCACACCTGGGCCGACAGCGCACGCAGCGCCTGCGCCGAGCCCTTGCCCACGTCGCCGTAGCCGCACACCACGGCGAGCTTGCCTTCCTTGTGCATCTGGTACAGGCGGTGCACGCCGGTGGTGGTCTCCTCCGTCACGCCGATGATCTGCGCGCTCTTGCGGGTGTACCAGGTCGGGTCCACGGCCAGCTTGGCCTGGATCGCGGCGAACAGTTCGCGCTCTTCCTCGCTGCCCGGGTTCGCCAGCACGCTGGCGTCCTTCTCGGCGCGCTGGCCCAGGTGCATCAGCAGCGTGGCGTCACCGCCGTCGTCGAGGATCATGTTCGGGCCTTCGTCAGCGGCGTTGGCCGGGCCGAAGTCGAAGATGCGGTGGGTGTAGTCCCAGTAGTCCTTGAGCGACTCGCCCTTGTAGGCGAACACCGGCGTGCCGGTGGCCACCAGCGCGGCGGCGGCGTGGTCCTGGGTGGAGTAGATGTTGCACGAGGCCCAGCGCACCTGGGCGCCCAGCGCCTGCAGCGTCTCCACCAGCACGGCGGTCTGGATGGTCATGTGCAGGCTGCCGGTGATCCGCGCGCCCTTGAGCGGCTGGCTGGCGGCGAATTCCTCGCGGATGGCCATCAGGCCGGGCATCTCCGTCTCGGCGATGCGGATTTCCTTGCGGCCCCAGTCGGCCAGGCCGATGTCGGCGATGGCGTGGTCGGGCGCGGTGGTGGGCAGGGCAGCGTTCATGGCTTCTCCGTGAGGTGGGCGTGACAAGGTCGCCCGCAACCTGGCGGTGAACGCGGCAGAGCTGATCGCTGGATAGGCTCACCCACGACACCGAGTGGTGCGGGTGAGCGCCGTTGCAGAGGTGAGTCGATCCGAGCCTGGGGCCAGTGGTGTCGGCCTTGCAACGCTCCTCGGAACGAGGCCGGGATTCTAGCGCCGCGCGGCGGGGTGTGTGGCCGCGCGGCGTGAAGGAATCGAGCCGACGGCCGGCTCAGGACGACTGGGCGGACGCCAGCTGGTCGTCGCCCACGCTGGGCACCAGCGAAGGCCGGCCCACGATCAGCGGGTCCACCGGGCCGATGGTGGCCAGGTCGCGCTCGGCGTAGGGCAGGCGGTGCAGCACGTAGCGCATGGCGTTCAGCCGCGCGCGCTTCTTGCAGTCGCTCTTGATCACCGTCCAGGGCGCGTCGGAGGTGTCGCAGTGCAGGAACATGGCCTCCTTGGCGCGGGTGTAGTCGTCCCACTTGTCCAGGCTGGCCTGGTCGATGGGCGAGAGCTTCCACTGCTTGAGCGGGTGCAGCTCGCGCTCCTTGAATCGCCTGCGTTGCTCCGCGCGGCTCACCGAAAACCAGAACTTGAACAGGTGCACGCCCGAGCGCACCAGCTGGCGTTCGAACTCGGGCGCCTGGCGCAGGAACTCCTGGTACTCCGCGTCGGTGCAGAAACCCATCACCCGCTCCACGCCGGCGCGGTTGTACCAGCTGCGGTCGAACAGCACGATCTCGCCGGCCGTGGGCAGGTGCTGGATGTAGCGCTGGAAGTACCACTGCCCGCGCTCCACCTCGCTGGGCTTCTCCAGCGCCACCACGCGCGCGCCGCGGGGGTTGAGGTGCTCCATGAAGCGCTTGATGGTGCCGCCCTTGCCGGCGGCGTCGCGGCCCTCGAAGACGATCACCACCCGCTGCCCCGTCTCCTTCACCCAGGCCTGCAGCTTCAGCAGTTCCACCTGCAGCCGGTACTTCTGCTTCTCGTAGGTGGCGCGGGTGAGCAGGTGCTTGTAGGGGTACTTGCCCTCGCGCCAGCCGGGCGCGAGTTCCACGTCCGCCTCGCTCGGCACCTCGGCCACCTCGGGGGGGAA
>JACRBA010000005.1 GCA_016213265.1 Burkholderiales bacterium
ACCGCAGACGCCGCGCCAGTGGGCGTGGCCGCCGCGGCCAGCGTGCCCCCACCGCCGGCCGCCGGCGGCGCGCCGGGCGTGGAGACGCAGGCCGACAGGCCCAGCAGCGCCCCCGCCGAGCACCAGGCGCGCCAGGGCGATGGGCGCAACGGCAAGGCGTGGCGGCGACGGCGGAGGGAGGACAGGTCAGGCATGGGCGGACGATGAACGAAAACGGCGTCGGGGCACCATTCTAGGTGCCCCGACGCCGCACGGTGGTTGGCCGCCAGTCAGCCGGACACTTTGCCCGGCTTTCCGGTGCGCGCAGGCGGTCAGGCGGTCAGGCGGTCAGGCGGTCAGGAGGTCAGGCGGTCAGGCGTTGGGCCGATCTCCGCGCGCGTCGCGGTCCCGGCCGTTCTCGCGGCCGGTGTCACGGCGCTCGCGTCGTTCCTGCCGCTCCTGGCGATCGGCGCGCTCCTGCACGCGCTCTGGCGCCCGCTCGACCTCACGCGGCTGCGGCCGCTCCTGGCTGACGCGCTGCGGACGGTCGTCGCGCGGGCGGTCCTCACGCTGGCGCTCCTCACGCGGCTGCACGCGGGGCGCGGCCGGCGCGGGGTACGGCTGCGGCTGCATGCGAGGCTGCTCGCGCTGCTCGCGTTGCTCAACACGCGGCTCGCGTCCACCCCGCTCGGCGTCGCCGTCACGCCGGATGGGGGCCGGGCTGCCCTCGCGCGGCGCCGGGCTCACCGGCGGGCGGGAGACCGGCGGACGGGCCGGCTGCTCGGCCCGCATGGTGGGGCCCTTCTCGCCGTCGTCGCGCGGCTCACGGGCATCACGCTCCTTGTCGCGCGAGGCCGGTGCCGGCACCACACCGTGGCGCATGGTGGGGCCATCGGCATCGCGGCGGTCCCCATCGCGGCCGGGGTTGTCGCGCGCGGCCGGCTCGCGGCCCTGCGGCGACGGCACCAGGCCGTTGCGCATGGTCGGGCCGTCACCGGCCTGCACGCGGCCACCGCGGGTGGGCGGGGGCGGCAGCTCGCCGCGCCGCTCGCGGGCCACGGGCTGGCGCGGCGCCAGCGAGGCATCAGCCGGCTTGGGCGGCTCGATGCGGTCCGCCGCCCGGGGGCTGCGCATCACGCGCACCACGTCGTCGTCGGCCGGGCGCGGCGCCTTGTACACCGCCTCGCGCTTGGTGAGCACGTCGGACGACACCACGGTGACGCCACCGCGCACCTGGCTGTTGCGGTACATGATGGGCTGGCGCGGCGGACGCGGGTCGCGGTCATGGATATGGATGTGGGTGACGTTCACCTGCTTGATGTAGACCGGCGAGACGCGGTAGGCGGGGTAATACACCTCGCGCGGCGCCAGCGGCACCCAGCCCACCGGCTGGCCCCCGCCCACGCGGATGGACATGCTGAAGTGGCTGCCACCCACCCAAGCGACCATGGCCGGGGCGTAGACCGGACGGCGCACGTAGGTGCCCGGCGCCCAGACCCAGCGGCCACCCCAGTGGACCCAGCGGCCATAGTGGAAGGGGGCGAAGCCCCAGGGCGCGTCGTCCACCCAGGTCCAGCCCCAGGGGCGCACCCAGGCCCAGCGGCCATAGCGGTAAGGCGCCCAGCCGGCCACGACGGTAGTGGGGTACCAGACCGCGCCGTACTCGGGGTGGGTGCCCCACTGGCCGTGGCGGTCCAGGTCCTGCGCGCCGGTCATCTCGGGCGAGATGGGCCGGTTGGCGGCCCAGCGCTGCTCCTGGCCGTCCTCGCGCCGCACCCACTGCTCGAAGTCGTCGTTGACCGGCTGCGTCCAGCTGTAGTGCGTGCGGCGGTCACGGTCGTCGAACCACAGGTCGGCGCGCTGGCCGGGGCGCAGAGTGAGCTGGCTGTCGCTGGATTCGAAATCGAGCTCACCCACCGACACACCGGCCAGGGTGCCGCGGTCGGTGCGGTCCAGGCGGAACAGGCCGGCACCGCGCGGTGCGAAGCGGCCCTCCGGGGTGGTGATCTGGATCTCGCGCGCCACCTCGTACTCGCGCACGCGCACAGCTGCCGCGCCGCTGTGGAGCATGAGCTCGATGCGGTCATCGTCCAGCCGGGCGATCTCCAGGTCGCTGGCCTCGTCCAGTCGGATGGTGGTGGAGCCGATCTCCAGCACCGCACGGCCACCGCGGTCGGTGGCCAGGCGGTCCGCCGTGGTCAGCGGGCGGTTCAGGCTGGCGGTCTGCCACTCGCCCTGCCCTTCCTCCAGCAGCCAGACCTGGCCGCGCCCCTCCGCCAGCCGGCCGACGCGGCCAGGCGGGTCGTCGGAGGCCTGCGCGGCCATGCCAGCCAGTGCCAGCCCGCCCGCAAGAAGGCCTGCGGCCAGCCGGCGGCCGGCAAAAGGCAGGCGATGAATCCAATCGTGCATGGTGGTCTCCAGGGTTCCGCCTCGACAACGCATCAGCCACAGTGGCGGCTGACCGCCGAGTGTTTCCGGGCTGTAACGGGTCGAGGGGGAGTCAATCGTCGCTGGCCGCGTCCAGCCCCGGGAACAGCACGCTGGTGAAGCCCAGCCGCGTCAGGTCGCGCATGCGGGTGGGGTAGAGCCGGCCGATGAGGTGGTCGCACTCGTGCTGCACCACACGCGCATGGAAGCCCTCGGCCTCGCGGTCCAGCGGCCGGCCCGTGATGTCCTGCCCCTGGTAGCGGATGCGCCGCCAGCGCGGCACCACACCGCGCAGACCGGGTACCGAGAGACAGCCCTCCCAGCCGTCCTCCTCCAGCACCTCGCCATCCGGCTCGGGCGCGGGCGTGATTACGGGGTTGAGCAACACGGTCATGGGCACGGGCGGGGCGTCGGGGTAGCGCTCGCTGCGCTCGAAGCCGAAGATCACCAGCTGCAGGTCCACACCGATCTGCGGTGCGGCCAGTCCCGCCCCGTTGGCCGCACGCATGGTGTCCATCATGTCCTGCACCAGCGCATGCAGGGCCGGCGTGTCGAACTCGACCACCGGGGTGGCCACGCGCAGCAGGCGCGGATCGCCCATCTTCAGGATCTCTCGCACCGCCATCGGGAGGGCCCTCGTGCTCAGGAAAGCGGCGGATTATCCGCGGCGGGCTCGTCCAGGAGCGCGCGCAGGCCCGCCTCGTCGATCACGGGCACACCCAGCTCACGCGCCTTGTCCAGCTTGCTGCCGGCCTCCTCGCCGGCCACCACGAAGTGCGTCTTCTTCGACACCGAGCCGCTCACCTTGCCGCCGGCGGCCTCGATGCGCTCCTTGGCCTCGTCGCGGCTCCAGGTGGGCAGCGTGCCGGTGAGCACCAGCGTCTTGCCCAGCAGCGGCCGCGGCGCGTCGCTGGCCTGGCCGGCCACCTCGGGCCAGTGGATGCCGGCGGCCTGCAACTGGGCGACCAGCTCCCGGTGGTGCGGCTGGTCGAAGAAGTGGCGGATGCTCTGGGCCACGATGGGCCCGACGTCCAGCACCTCAAGCAGTTCCTCCAGTCGTGCGTCCATCAGGCGCTCGATGCTCCCGAAATGGCGCGCCAGGTCCTTGGCCGTGGTCTCGCCCACCTGGCGGATGCCCAGGCTGTAGAGAAAGCGCGCCAGCGTGGTGGACTTGCTCTTGTCGATGCCGGCCAGCAGGTTGGTGGCGCTCTTCTCGCCCATGCGCTCCAGCGCCGCCAGGGCGGTGAAGCCCAGGCGGTACAGGTCGGGCACGGTCTTCACGATGCCGGCATCCACCAGCTGGTCCACCAGCTTGTCGCCCAGGCCCTCGATGTCCATCGCCCGGCGGCTGGCGAAGTGCAGCAGCGCCTGCTTGCGCTGCGCCGGGCAGGTGATGCCGCCGGTGCAACGCCAGTCGGCCTCGCCCTCCAGCCGCTCGATGGGGCTGGCGCACACGGGGCACTTCCCGCCCAGGCGCTGGTACAGGTCGAAGGGCTCGCCGGCATCCGGCGGACGACGGTCCGCCACCACGCCGACGACCTCCGGGATCACGTCGCCAGCCCGCCGCACGATCACCGTGTCGCCGATGCGCACGTCCTTGCGACGCGCTTCGTCCTCGTTGTGCAGGGTGGCGTTGCTGACGGTGGTGCCGCCCACGAACACCGGCTCCAGCTTGGCCACCGGCGTGAGCTTGCCGGTGCGGCCCACCTGGATGTCGATGCCCAGCAGCCGCGTCATCTGCTCCTGCGCCGGGTACTTGTGCGCCACGGCCCAGCGCGGCTCTCGGGTGACGAAGCCCAGCCGCTCCTGCAGCGCGCGGTCGTTCACCTTGTAGACCACGCCGTCGATGTCGAAGGGCAGCGCATCGCGGCGCGCGGCGATGCGCTGGTGGTAGTCCACCAGCCCCGCTGCGCCGCGCACCACCGCGCGGTCCGCATTGACCGGCACGCCGAAGCCCGCCAGCGCGTCCAGCACGCCGCTGTGGGTGGCAGGCACCGCCCAGCCCTGCACCTCACCCAGGCCATAGGCGAAGAAGTGAAGCCTCCGCTTCTTTGATTCGCGAGGATCTAGAAGACGAAGAGCACCTGCCGCAGCATTCCTTGGATTGGCAAACGTCTTGGCGCCTCTTGCACGCTGCGCCTCATTGAGCCTTTCGAAGTCGTCTCTCTTCATGAAGACTTCTCCTCGAATCTCCAAGACAGGAGCATCACACAGGCGTAGCCGGAGCGGCACACACGCAATCGTCTTGACGTTGTGTGTCACGTCTTCTCCCACATCGCCATTGCCGCGAGTGGAAGCTTTCCAGAGAACCCCATTGGAATAGCGCAAGTTCAATGCGAGGCCATCGAACTTGAGCTCTGCGCAGTATTCAATCAGAGCGTCGTCATCTGTGAGCTTGAGCTCGCGGCGAACCCGTTGATCAAAGGCCTTGGCGCCGTCGGGCGACGTGTCGGTTTCGGTCCTGATGCTAAGCATCGGAACCTCATGCTCTACCAGTTCCAGGCCGGACACCGGCTCACCGGAAACGCGCTGAGTCGGTGAGTCGGCCGTGAGAAGCTCTGGGTGTGCAATCTCAAGGGCTTGCAGCTCCTGGAACCAACGGTCGTACTCGGTGTCGGGTACTTCCGGCGCATCGAGGACGTAGTACGCGTATGCGTGATGCTGAAGTAGTGCTCGCAGCTCGGCCGCGCGCGCGGAGGCGGTGTCTCGGGACATGCGCCCGAGTGTACGCAGACCCCGTCGGCCCCACGCCCTTCAGCGGGGATCGGGCACGCCGAACAGGGCGGCGCCGTTGGCCCATGCCACCCGGCTCGCCAGTGCAGGCTCCAGGCCGCCCAGCCAGCGCCGGGCATCCGTCATCAGCGCCTCGTAGGACTCCCAGCGTGCATTCACCCAGGTGTCCGAGCCGATCACGAAGCGGTCTGGGAAGGCCTCGATGAGCGCACGCCAGTCGGGGCTGAGCTGGCCGTCGGCCTGGGTGAGGCCGGGCCGGTAGGACAGCTCGCCCATCAGCGTGGGATGCGCGGCCAGCAGCGCCCGCACGCGGTCCACCGGCACGCCGCCGATGCCGCTGTGCGCCCAGATCAGCCTCGCCCCGGGGGCGTGGGCGAAGAGCTTCTCGATCGCCACGTCGTCCACGTGCGCCAGTACCGCCAGGCGGCGCGCCTGCGCCAGCTGCATCAGGCGCCGCGCCACCGGTCCGTCGGCGTTCGTGCTGTCGTACAGGTGGAACTCGCCCAGCCCGCGGTATGGCCCCGCCGCGGTGCCGGCCCTCAGCTCGGCCTCCACCATGCGTTCGATGGACGCGTCCTGGAACCAGCCGGTGTAGTCGGCGCGGTCGCGGTACAGCCGCACGAAAGGCACCACCGTGATGCCCGCCGCGCGCACGGCGGGCGACGCGGCCAGCACGCGGGTGCCGTCGTTGGGCCGGCTGTTCGCCACGATGGCGCGCACGCCGGCGGCCTGCATGCGCCGCACCACGTCGGCCACGGGGCGGGGCCCGGCAGCCGCCTCGACGTTGTAGTGCAGGTGCGCGTCGAACAGCGGGCCCGCGTAGGGCGCGGGCTGCGGCGCCCAGGCCCCGGCGAACGAGGCCCCGAGCGATGCGCCGAGCAGCGCGAGCCCTGCCCATGCGGCGCGGCGCTTCATGCCGCCTCCGAGGCGGCCGGCACGCGCGTGACCATCACCTGGTCCACGCGGTGGCGATCCACGTCCACGACCTCGAAACGCCACCCCTCCCACACCACCTGGTCGGTGCGCCGGGGGATGCGGCGCAGCATCACCATGAGAAACCCGGCCAGCGTGTCGTACTGGCCGGGCTGCGGCCAGTCGTCGATGCCGAGCGCGCGCTGCAAGTCAGGCACGGGCGTGCTGCCATCGGCCAGGAAGCTGCCATCGTCGCGCCGCACGATCTGCTCCTCGTCGGGCTGGCCCACCATGGCGGCCATCACGGTGCTCATCACGTCGTTGAGCGTAATCACGCCCACCACCAGGCTGTACTCGTTCACGATGACGGCGAAGTCCTCGTGCGCCGAGCGGAACTGCGAGAGCATCTCCGCGAGCGTGAGCCGGTCGGGCACGATCAGCACCTTCTTCACCAGGCCCGACTCGGCACAGGCCCGCAGCGCCAGCGGCTGGCCCAGCAGCACGCGCTGGAACAGGTCCGTCGCGTCCACGTAACCCAGCACCTCGTCGATGCCCTCGGCGCAGACCAGGTAGGTGGAGTGCGGCTGCTCGGCCACGCGGGTGCGGATCAGGGCCTCGTCGTCGTCCATCGAGAGGTAGACCACGCGCTCGCGTGTGGTCATGGCCGTCTCGACCGTGCGCGTGTCCAGCTCGAACACGTTCTCGATCACCTGCTGCTCTTCGCTGGCCACGGCCCCGGCCTGGGCCCCGGCCGCCGTGAGCGCCAGGATGTCGTGGTGCGTCACCCGGTCGTCACGCTGCTGGGGCAGGCCGAGCAGGCGGGACAGCGCGTTGGACACACCGTTGAAGGCCCAGACCAGCGGCATCAGCAGCGTGGCCAGCACGCTCATGGGGCCCACCGTGCGCATGGCCAGGCGCTCCGGGTCGTTCATGCCCAGCCGGCGCGGCACCAGGTCGGCCAGCACGATGAACAGCGCCGTGATGGTGAGGAACGACAGCGCGAAGCCCAGCGTCTGCGCCTGCGGGCCCGGCAGCGCCAACGACAGCAGGGCCGCGTAATGCGGGGTGAGCGCGCCCTCGCCCACGATGCCGCCCAGGATGGCGACCATGTTCAGGCCGATCTGCACCACGGTGAAGTAATGCCCCGGCTGCTCCTGCACCGCAAGCACCCGCTCGGCGCGCAGGTCGCCGTCGTCGGCCAGGCGACGCAGGCGCAGGCGCCGCGACGCTGCCACGGAGATCTCGGCGACGGAGAAGAAGGCCGCGCCGGCGATCAGCAGCGCGATGGCCAGCAGGTCGGGCAGCAGCTCGGAGAGCAGGTCGGAGGACATGGCCGCGAGCATACGGCCACTGCCACCGCCCGCCGCCAGCCCGCCGTCAGCTGAACAGACGACGCGCCGCCGGGCAGCCGGCGGCCAGGTCGCGCGCCTCCAGGGCGCGGTACAGGCGCTCCAGCTCCTGGCCGATGGCGGCGAAGGCGTGCAGCGTGATGGGTCGGCCCTGGTCGTCCACCAGGGTGGCATCCAGGTCGTCTGCCAGCTTGCGGGCACATTCCTGCCAGGCGGCGAACGGCTCGGCATCCTCCCGCGTCTGCGGCACGTCGAGGCTCAACTGCACCTCGCGCAGGGCAGCATGGCCCGGGTCTTCGGCCAGCGCAGCCTGGGCGTCGAAGGCCAGCACCAGCAGCGGCGGCGCGCCCTCCTCGGCCGCTGGCAGCACCAGGCGCCCCGGCACGGCGCCGGGCACGAAACCGTGGCGCCCAGCCACCTGCTGCACATAGCCCACCGACCACGCGATGCTGTTGGCGCGCAGCACGGCCGTGAGCTGCGCATCGTGCTGGCTGGCGAAGCCGTCCAGCTCGCGGGCGCGCGCCACCACGTCGAGCATGTCGGGGAAGTCGGCCATCGCGCCGACCGCGTCCGCGAAGCCCTGCACCTTCTGCACGAACTCGGAGTACTCGATCTCGTTGAGCGCCCCGTGGCGGTTGGCCATCTGCAGACCGGCCTGGAACTCGCCGTAGCGCTGGCCCGCGCGCAGCGGCTCCCATTCGCCCGTCTCGGCATTCAGGCCTTCCAGGTGGAAGGGCTTGTTGCCCGCGCGGCGGCTGCCGGGCTGGTGCTGCATGGCCATGTCGCCCGTCACGGGCTGCTCAGGGGTGAGGGTGGCCACGGCGTCGATCAGGGGGTCCACCTTGGCCAGCCGGCGGGGCGATGCGGGAGCCAGCGCACGGGGCGGCGCCGCGGCATCGGCGGGGTCGCCATCGAGATCGGGCTCGAAGGCGCCGGGCAAGGTGGGCTCCACGCGGGCCAGCGGATCGATGGCCGGCGCGTGCGCGATGCGTGGCCGCTGGCGGCGCGCCGACCAGGCGCCGTGCACCACCACGGCCAGCAGCACCACGCCCGCCAGCATGGCCAGTGCGATCGTGAGGTTCATGGACAGTCCCTTCGCGCCGACGAGCGGCCCGCTGCGCTCATGCGCCCTCCACCATGCTGACGGCGGCTTCCATGTCCACCGCGACGATGCGCGAGACGCCCTGCTCCTGCATGGTCACGCCGATGAGCTGTTCGGCCATCTCCATGGCGATCTTGTTGTGCGAGATGAAGAGGAACTGCGTGCCCTGGGACATCTCCGACACAAGCTTGGCATAGCGCTCGGTGTTGGCGTCGTCCAGCGGCGCGTCCACCTCGTCGAGCAGGCAGAACGGCGCCGGGTTGAGCAGGAAGATGGCGAACACCAGCGCGATGGCGGTGAGGGCCTTCTCCCCGCCGGACAGCAGGTGGATGGTGGAGTTCTTCTTGCCTGGCGGCTGCGCCATCACCTGCACGCCGGCGTCGAGCACCTCGTCGCCGGTCATGATGAGCTTGGCCTGCCCGCCGCCGAACAGGCTGGGGAACATGCGGCCGAAGCCCTCGTTGACCTGGTGGAAGGTGTTCATCAGCAGGTCGCGGGTCTCCAGGTCGATCTTGTGGATCGCGTTCTCCAGCGTCTGGATGGCGTCGGTGAGGTCGGCGTTCTGCGCGTCGAGGAAGGTCTTGCGCTCCCGCGCGGCGGTCAGCTCGTCCAGGGCCGCCAGGTTCACGGCGCCAAGTGCGGCGATCTCGCGGTTGATGCGGTCGATCTCGCCATGCAGGCCGTAGAGCTTCACGCCGCCCGTCTCGATGGACTGGGCCAGGGCGTCCAGGTCCACCGCCGCCGCGGTGAGCTGCTCCATGTACTGCGCGCCACCCAGTTGCGCCGCCTGCGCTTCCAGCTGCAGCTTGGTGATGCGCTCGCGCAGCGGCTCCAGGCTGCGCTCGGCCTGCAGGCGCTGCTCGTCGGCGGCACGCAGCTTGGCCGACAGGTCGTCGTACTCGCTGCGCGTCGCGGCGAGCGCCTGCTCCTTGTCCAGCCGCACGGCCAGGGCTTCCTGCAGGCCGGCTTGGGCCGCCGCGTCGTTGAAGCCGGCCAGCTCCTGCTGCAGCTGCTCGGCAGCCTGCTCGTTGGCGGCGAGCTGCAGGGCAGCCGTCTCGATGGCGCGCTGCAGCTCGCCGCGGCGCGCCGCGAGCGCACGCGCCTGGAACTGCGCCTCCTGGGCCTGGCGCTCCAGCGAGCGCAGCTGCTCGCGCGCATCGGCCTGACGCCGCTCGGCCTGGATGACCGCCTCCTCCAGCTCGGCGTGGCGCTCCTGCGTCGTCGCGAGCTGCATGTCCAGCTCCTCGAAGCGGGCCTCGCCGGTGGCCCGGCGCTCGGCCAGGTCGTCCATCTGGGCGTCGATCTCCGCCAGTTCCTCGCGCAGCTGGCTGCGCCGCGCGCTGGCCGCTTCGGCCTGCTGCGACAGGCGCAGCAGCTCCACATGCAGCTGGTGCGCCCGCGTCTGCGCCTCGGCCGCCTGGCGACGGGCCACCCCAAGGCGCTGCGAGGACTCGGTGTACGCAGCCTCCGCCCGCACCAGCGCCGTGCGCGCGTCGTCGGCGATCAGGGCCTGGGCGCGCGACTGGCGCTCGAGGTTCTCGATCTCCTGCGCGCGGGCCAGCATGCCGGCCTGCTCGGAATCGGGCGCGTAGAAGGCCACCGCGAAGGACGACACCGCGTGGCCCTCGGGCGTCATGATCACTTCGCCGTGGGTCAGCTGCTCGCGCTGCGCGAGTGCCACGTCGAGGCTGGGCGCCGTGTACACGCCCTCCAGCCAGTCGTTGAGCAGGGCCTTCAGGCCGGCGTCGTTCAGACGCAGCAGGTCGGACAGCCGCGCCAGCGTGTGGTGGCTGTTGGCGATGGCTGCCTGCGGCGGCGAATAGAAGGCCAGTTTGGCCGGCGGTGCGTCGGCGGCGAAGGCGCGCACGATGTCGAGCCGGCCCACCGCCAGGGCGTTGAGCCGCTCGCGCAAGGACGCCTCGAGCGCCACTTCCCAGCCTGGCTCGATGTGGATCTTCGTCCACAGGCCGGCCAGGCTGTCCAGGCCATGCTTGGCCAGCCAGGGCTTGAGCTTGCCCTCGGTCTGCACCTTCTCCTGCAGCGCGCGCAGTGCCTCCAGCCGCGCAGCGAGCTCCGCATGGCGGGCCGACTCGCGGTTCACCGCGTCCTGCCGCTCGCGCCGCTGCTCGTCGAGCTGCGGCACTTCCTCGCTGAGCGTGTGCAGGATGCCGTCGGCCTCCTCGCGGGCGGCGTCGGCCGCCTCGCTGTCTTCGCGCAGCTGGCCCAGGCGGTGCTCGTCCGGCGCGGCCAGGCCCTGCGACTCGGCGCTCAGGCGCTCGCGGCGGCTGCGCAGCGCGCGGGTCTGCTCCTCGATGTTGCGGCTCTCCGCCGCGAGCACCTGGATCTGCTGCTGCACCTGCGCCACCTGGCCGCGCTGATCGTTGGCACGCGCCTGGGCCGCACGCACCGCGTCCTCGAAGCTGGGGGCCTGCATGGCCTGCTCCTCGGCCTGGGCGGCGAGGATCTCGGCCTGCTCCTCGGCGGCGGCGATCTGCTCGGCGATGGTCTCCTGCTCGGCCACGGCGTCGTCGCGCCGGGTGGCCCATTGATCGTCCTGCGCCTGCAGGTCGGCCAGCCGCGCCTCGGCCCGCTGGCGCCCTTCCACCACGTAGCGGATGCGCTCTTCCAGCCGGCTCACCTCCAGCTGCGCCTGGGCCAGGTCACCCTGGCGGGCATGCAGTGCGTCCGACGCGGCGTAGTGCGCCTGGCGGATCGTCTCGAGCTCGGCTTCCACGTGGCGCAGCTCGGCCAGTCGGGCTTCGAGGGCGTTGGTGGCCTCCAGCGAGGCCAGCTTGACGCGCTCTTCCTCGGTGGCCGCATCGCGGTGCTTCAGGAACCACAGCTGGTGCAGCTTGAGCGTGCCCTGGTCCTGCAGCGTGCGGTACTGCGCCGCCACCTCGGCCTGGCGTTCCAGCTTCTCGAGGTTGGCGTTGAGCTCGCGCAGGATGTCTTCGACCCGGGTGAGGTTCTCGCGGGTGTCCTTGAGGCGGTTCTCGGTCTCCCGGCGGCGCTCCTTGTACTTGGACACGCCGGCGGCCTCTTCCAGGAACAGCCGCAGCTCCTCGGGCTTGGATTCGATGATCCGGCTGATCGTGCCCTGGCCGATGATGGCGTAGGCGCGCGGGCCCAGGCCGGTGCCGAGGAACACGTCCTGCACGTCGCGCCGGCGCACGGGCTGGTTGTTGATGAAGTAGCTGGAGTTGCCGTCGCGCGTGAGCACGCGCTTGACGGCGATCTCGCTGTACTGGTTCCACGAGCCGCCGGCGCGGCCGTCCTCGTTGCTGAACACCAGCTCCACGCTGGCGCGGCTGGCCGGCTTGCGGTTGCCCGAGCCGTTGAAGATCACGTCCTGCATGGACTCGCCACGCAGCTCGCTGGCCTTGGATTCGCCCAGCACCCAGCGCACGGCGTCCATGATGTTGGACTTGCCGCAGCCGTTGGGCCCGACCACGCCCACGCGCTGGCCCGGCAACTGGAAGGTGGTGGGCTCGGCGAAGGACTTGAAGCCGGACAGCTTGATCTGGTTCAGGCGCATGGAAGGCGGGAGGCAGCGTTCAGATGCCGCTTTAAGTCTTTGATTTGCTTGGCTTTTTTAGCCAGCCAGCGGGCGCCGAAAAGCCCGGGATGATACCATCGCCCCCATGCCACGCACTGCCAAGCCCCGCGCCGCCCGGGCGGCCACCGCGCCGACGCAGCGGCCCATGCCGCCCAACCCGCCGAGCGCCCCCTCGAAGGAACTGCACGTCTTCCCCAACCCGTCGCCCGAGCGCGACTACGTGATCCAGTTCCAGATCCCCGAGTTCACCTGCCACTGCCCGCTGACGGGCCAGCCCGATTTCGCGCACTTCACCATCGACATGGTGTGCGACAAGCTGTGCGTGGAGCTCAAGAGCCTGAAGATGTACATGTGGAGCTTCCGCAACGAAGGCGCGTTCCACGAGAAGGTCACCAACGACATCCTCACCAAGATCGTCGAGACCACGAAGCCACGCTACGCGCGCATCACCGCCCGCTGGTACGTGCGTGGCGGCATCTACACCAACGTGGTGGCCGAGCATCGCAAGCGCGGCTGGAAGCCCCAGCCAGTGGTGAGCCTGCCCGAGCACCGCATGGAAGGCGGCCTGCTGGGATGACGGCCCGCGCCGAGGCACCGCGCGAGCTCACCACGCCCCGCCTGGTGCTGCGGCAGTTCAACGCGGACGACCACCCCGCGTTCGCCGACATGTGCGCCGACGAGGCCGTGATGCGCCACATCGGCAGGGGCGGCCCGCTGTCGCCCCACGACGCCTGGCGCAGCATGGCGGCCATGCTGGGGCACTGGGCGCTGCTGGGCTTCGGCCAATGGGCGCTGGAAGAACGGGCCACCGGCCAGCTCATCGGCCGCGCGGGCTTTCTGCAGCCCGCGGGCTGGCCCGGCTTCGAGCTGGGTTACCTGCTGGCCCGGCCGCACTGGGGCCGCGGGCTGGCGCGGGAGGCCTGCCATGCCGCCATCGACGTGGCCCGCCACCACCTGGGCCGCACGCAGGCCATCAGCCTGATCCGCCCCGACAACACCGCCTCCATCCGCCTGGCCGAGTCGCTCGGCGCCCGCCTGGGCGAGCGCATCGATTTCCTCGGCGGGCCGGTGCTGCGCTACGAACACCACTGGGCGCCGCCGTCCGGGCCACCAAACCATGGGACGTCTGGCTGACCACCCCCCGTACCAGAAATACGCCGTGGCGGTGCGCCGCAGCCGCATCGATGGCTTCGGCGTGTTCGCGCTCGAGCCGGTGCCGCGCGGCCAGAAGATCGGCGAGGTGCGGGGTGAGCCGATCAGCGTGTCCGAGGCGCGCCGCCGGGCCGCCACGCTCGAGCGCATCATGATCGTGGAGATCTCGCCCCGGACGGCGGTGGATCTCGCCCGGTCCACCGACCCGATGCGATTCACCAACCACAGCTGCCAGCCCAACGGCCGGCTGTCCATCCAGGACGGCCGCATCGAGTTCTACGCCCTGCGCGACATCGCCGTCGCCGAAGAGATCACCGTGGCCTACGGTGAAACGCACCATGCGGGCCGGCTGGCCTGCCGCTGCGGCGCGCCGGGCTGCGTGGGCCGGCTCTAGGTGCCCTGTGGGCCGCCATCCGGCGCCGGCGGTCCGAGCCAGCTGAGCAGCAGCTGCGCCAGGGCCTGGGGATCCACGGGCTTGGGCAGGTGCCCGTTCATGCCGGCCGCCAGGCAACCCTGCCGGTCGTCCTCGTACACATTGGCCGTCATGGCGATGATGGGGGTGGCCAGGTGGCGGGGCTGGCGCCGGATGCGCCGCGTGGCCTCCAGGCCGTCCATCACCGGCATGTGCATGTCCATGAAGATGAGCGGGTAGTCCGCCTCGGCGGCACGCGCCACGGCGGCCGCGCCGTCGGCGGCCAGCTCGCAGCCGAGCCCATGCCGGGCCAGCAGCGCGCGGATGACCTCCTGGTTGACGGGGTTGTCCTCCACGACCAGCACGGGGCCCACGCCCGCCCAGCGGGGCAAGGTGCGGCGCCCGTCCGGCGTGTCGGCCAGCGGGGCGGCCGGGGCGTCGTCCAGCACCTGCAGCGGCACGTCGAGCCAGAACCGGCTGCCCTCGCCTGGCGCGCTGCGCACACCGGTCTGGCCGCCCATGAGCTGCGCCAGCTCCCGGCTGATCGTGAGCCCCAGGCCCGTGCCGCCGTACTGGCGCGTCGTGGACACGTCCGCCTGCTCGAAGGCCTCGAAGATGCGGGACTGCTGCTCGGGTGTCAGGCCGATGCCCGTGTCCCACACCTCGAAACGCAGCCACACCGGGTCATCCACCGCTCGGCCCGGAGCACCTGGGACGGCGATCACCTGCAGGCCCACCTCGCCATGCGCCGTGAACTTCACCGCATTGCCCAGGAAGTTCAGCAGCACCTGGCCCAGCCGGCGCTCGTCGCCGAGCAGGCGGGGCGGCAACCCCGGGTCGATCTGCTGGCGCAGCACCAACCCCTTGTCGCGCGCCGCGCTCTCCACCATGCCGCACACGCGCGAGACGAGTGCACGCAGGTCGAACGCCACGGTGTCGAGCGAGAGCTTGCCCGCCTCGATGCGCGACAGGTCCAGCACGTCGTTGATCAGCCCCAGCAGGTCCTGCGCGGCATCACCCACGCGGCGCAGCCGTTCGCGCTGCAGCGCGTCGGTGCTGTCGTCGTGCAGCAGCTCGGTCAGGCCGATCACCGCGTTCATCGGTGTGCGTATCTCATGGCTCATGTTGGCCAGGAACGCGCTCTTGGCCCGGTTGGCCGCCTCGGCCGCCTCCTTCGCCTGGGCGAGGTCGGCCGTGCGATCTCGCACCTGGCGCTCAAGGTCGGGATTGGATCGCTGCAAGCGCGCCTCGCTGTCACGCAGCGACTCCACCATGCCAGCCAGGCGTTCATTCATCGCGTTGAACACGCGGGCGAGCTGCCGGAACTCGTCGGTGCCGCGTTCCGGCACGCGCTGGCGCAGGTCACCCGTGGCCATGCCGCGGGCCGCCTGACTGAGCTGGGCCACGGGCCGGGCCAGCAGTGCGGCGATGAGCCACACCGCCCCGGTGCCCAACAGGGCCATCAACGCCATGTACAGCGCCCATTCACGCTCGAGATGCCGCAAGGGCGCCTCGAACTGGCGCTTCGGCTCGTACACCATCACGCGCCAGCCCGTGCCGGGCACCTCGACGGCGCGGCCGTGCCAGGTGCGCCCACCCCAGACCGGCTCCTGCGGGCCGGCGGCGCCGAGCTCCACATGGAACTCCGGCGGCAGGTGCGTCTGGTCGGCCAGGCGCGAGTCGGTGCCCGCCAGCAGCTGCCCCTGCGCATCGAAGACGATCCCCTGCAGGTCACCGTGCGCGCTCAGGCTTTCGGTGAGCACATGACCCAGCAAGCCCGGTTCCAACCGAAGCCGCAGGATGCCCCCCACACGCCCGGCCAGCTTGATGGGCGCCGCGGCGAACAAGGCGGCGTGGTCGTCCCAGTGGGCGCGCAGGGGCCCCACCAGCTGCGGATAGGCCCGCGTGCCCATCGCCTGCACGTAGGGCTCCGCGCCCTCGTCGGTGCCCACGCGCGCCGCCTGCGTATCCGCCAGGTTGCGCCCTGCCGCGTCGAGCAGGGCCGCGGAGGTGAGGTACATGGGTTCGCGCAGCGCCGCGAGCTGAAGCAGCCGGTTGGCCTGCAGGGCATCGAACGGCCCCGGGGGCAGCAGCTCCGCGAGCCCGGGCATGGCGACGTCGGCGCGCAGGTTGTCCAGGAGGCGATCGGCCCGCGCGTTCAGGTCCTGCGCCGCCTCGGTGGCCAGCGCCTGCAGCAGCTGGTCACGGCGCTCCGCCGTGGTCTTCAGCGCCTCGGCGTACTGCCAGGTGCTCAGCGCACCCAGGGGCAGCAGCGTCACGCCGGTCAGCACACCGGCCACCAGCAGGCGTGTCTTCACGGCAAGAGGTCTCCCCGCAGGAACTGCGCCGTCACCACCGGGCGCGCCAGGCTGCCTTTGTCGAGAAAGAAGTCGCTGTAGCGATCCACCACCGGCGCCAGGCCGGGTGGCAGGCCGTCGCGGCCCAGCAGTCGGCGGTTCTCCGCGCGGCCCACCAGGCGCACGCCGTCCAGCGACACGGCCGCCGCGTCGCGCGGCAGGCGGCGGGCCAGCCGCGCCGCGGCCTCGTCGGGATGCGCGGCCCACCAGTCCACGGCCAGCAGCCACGCGGCGAGGAACCCGCGCAGTTCTCCGGCCCGGCGCAGCGCCGTGGCACGGCTCGTGGCGACCACGTCGGCGATCAGCCCCGGTGTCTGCCGGCTGGTGAACAGCGGGTGCGCGCCCATGGACACCGCGTCGTTGACATACGGCTGCCAGGTGTGCCCCAGGTCGACCTTGCCCGATGCGAGCAGCTGCGGCACGTCGGCCGCGTCGGCATTCAGCCAGGCCACCCGCTCGGGCCGCACGCGGTGATGGCGCAGGAACTCGCGCGCGAACAACTCACCGAAGCCGCCGAGGTTCGTCGCCAGGCGGACGCCGCCGGCGCCCTCGTCCAGCCGGAAGCCTGGCCGCGCCAGGACCGCGTCGCCGCCCGCCGACTCGTCGGACACCAGCAGCACCTGCACCGGCGCGCGCCCGTGGGTGGCATGGATCAGGTCGCCCAGGGCCACGGCCACCACGTCCACCTGACCCGCCGCGAAAGCGGACATCATGCGGTCGGTGTTGCCAGGAAAGCTCACCTTCAGCAGCACGCCGGCCTGCTCCAGGTAGCCCAGGTCGTCGGCCAGCAGGGCCGGGTAGTACCCGGGCCACAGGTCCATCGCCAGACGCAGCGGCGCCAGGTCGCGCCGCGCGGGCCGCCTGTCGCAGCCGAGCAGCGTGCCGGCCCCGGCTGCAAGGGCCCAGCCGGTGGAGCGGCGAAGCCACGCCCGGCGGCCGGCGTCGCCCGCCGTTCGCTCAGGTGAAATCTCCCGCTCGCCCGCCATGTGTTGCCGATTGTGACGTGCCGAGACCGCATGCGGTGCGGCCGGCGGCCCGCGTGGCCCCGGCGCCACGCGGCACGCGCCGGATAATCCGCGGATGAATCCGCTGCTCGGACGGCTGAACGCCTACCCCTTCGAACGCCTGCGCGCGCTCACGCGCGACATCACGCCCAACCCCGCCTACCGACCGATCTCGCTGGGCATCGGCGAGCCGCGGCACCCGGCGCCGGCGCTGGTGGAGAAGGCCTGGTGCGAGCACCTCGAGGGGCTGTCCAGCTACCCGGCCACCGGGGGCGAACCGGCCTTGCGGCAGGCGATCGCCGGCTGGATCGACCGCCGCTATGGCGTGGCTCTGGACCCGACGACGCAGGTGCTGCCGGTCAACGGCTCACGCGAGGCGCTGTTCTCGCTGGCGCAGACGGTGGTGGACGGCTCGCGGCCGCATGCCACCGTGGTCTGCCCCAATCCCTTCTACCAGATCTACGAGGGCGCCGCGCTGCTGGCCGGCGCCCGCCCCGCCTTCGCCAACAGCGACCCCGCGCGCAACTTTGCCTGCGACTGGGGGCAGATCGACGAGGCCACCTGGGCGAACACCCAGCTCGTCTACGCCTGCTCGCCGGGCAACCCCACGGGGGCCGTGATGCCCCTGTCCGAATGGGAGCAGCTGTTTGCCCTGTCGGACCGGCACGGCTTCGTCATCGCCAGCGACGAGTGCTATTCCGAGATCTACTTCCGCGACGAGCCCCCCCTGGGTGCGCTGCAGGCCGCGCAGGCGCTGGGCCGGCATGACCTGCGCAACCTGGTGGTGCTGTCGAGCCTGTCCAAGCGCAGCAACGTGCCGGGCATGCGTTCAGGCTTCGTGGCCGGCGATGCCGACATCCTCAAGGCGTTCCTGCTCTACCGCACCTACCACGGCAGCGCGATGGGCAAGGTGGTGCAGGCAGCGAGCATCGCCGCCTGGAACGACGAAACCCACGTGCAGGCCAACCGCGCGGCCTACCGCGAGAAGTTCGCCGCCGTCACGCCGATGCTGGCCGAGGTGCTGGACGTTCGCCTGCCCGACGCCGGCTTCTACCTGTGGGCCGGGGTGCCAACACATGCACACGGCGGGGACGATGTCGCGTTCAGCCTGGGCCTGCTCGCTCAATACAATGTGGCGGTCCTGCCCGGCAGCCTGCTGGCACGCGAGGCGCACGGGGTGAACCCCGGCGCCGGCCGCATCCGGCTCGCCCTGGTGGCCGAGGCGGCCGAGTGCCTGGAAGCCGCCCGGCGCATCGTGGCCTACACCCGGTCGCTTGCCCACGCCTGATTCCACTCGCACCCCAAGGTTGCGCCGATTCCCTCCCCCGCTCCTGATTTCATGACCCACGCCCTCCAGACCCTCATCGACCAGGCCTGGGAAGCCCGCGCTTCCCTCAGCCCCGCCAGCGCGTCGCCCGAGATCCGCGATGCCGTCGAGCATGTGATCGCCGAGCTGGACGCCGGCCGCCTGCGGGTGGCGGAGCGCCAGGGCGTGGGCCAGTGGCAGGTGAACCAGTGGGTCAAGAAGGCGGTGCTGCTGTCGTTCCGCCTGAACGACAACCGGCCTATGCAGGCCGGCGAGCTGACCTTCTACGACAAGGTGGCGACCAAGTTCTCGGGCATGGACGCCGCCGAGCTCGCCGCCACCGGCGTGCGCGTGGTGCCGCCGGCCGTGGCGCGCCGCGGCAGCTTCGTCGCCAAGGGGGCGATCCTCATGCCCTCGTACGTGAACATCGGCGCCTTCGTGGATGAAGGCACCATGGTGGACACCTGGGCCACCGTGGGCTCCTGCGCGCAGATCGGCAAGCATGTGCACCTGTCCGGCGGCGTGGGCATCGGCGGCGTGCTCGAGCCCCTGCAGGCCAACCCGACCATCATCGAGGACAACTGCTTCATCGGCGCCCGCTCCGAGATCGTCGAGGGCGTGATCGTCGAGGAGAACTCGGTCATCTCCATGGGCGTGTACATCGGCCAGAGCACCAAGATCTACGACCGGGCCACCGGCGAGGTGAGCTATGGCCGCGTGCCGGCCGGCTCCGTGGTGGTCAGCGGCAGCCTGCCCGCCGCCGACGGCAGCCACAGCCTGTACTGCGCCGTCATCGTCAAGCGTGTGGACGCCCAGACCCGCGCCAAGACCAGCATCAACGAGCTGCTGCGCGGCTGACACTGCCCCGGCGACTTCGCCGCCCCCTTTCGAGACTGCCGGGAGACCTGCCGTGATCACGATGGAAAACGTGCTTCGCCTGATGGCGGAGAAGAGCGCCTCGGACCTGTACCTCTCGGCCAACGCGCCCATCCTGCTGAAGGTGAACGGGCAGCTGGTGCCCGTGACGGACCATGTGCTGGCACCGTCCGCCCCGCGCCAGCTGCTGACCGAGATCCTCACCCCCTTGCAGATGGAGGAGCTCGAGCAGGAAGGCGAGCTCAACATCGGCTTCGGCATCGCCAAGGTGGGCAGCTTCCGACTGTCGGCATTCAAGCAGCGCGCCACCATCGCCGCGGTCGTGCGCTGCATCCCCGTGCGCATCCCCACCATCGACAGCCTGCAGGTGCCGCCCGTGCTGGCCAGCCTGGCACTCGAAAAGCGCGGCCTCATCCTCATGGTGGGCGCCACCGGCACCGGCAAGAGCACCACCATGGCCGCCATGATGGAGTGGCGCAACCAGCACATGTCGGGCCACATCCTCACCATCGAGGACCCGATCGAGTTCCTGTTCACCAACAAGCGCTCGGTGGTGAACCAGCGTGAGGTGGGCCGCGACACGGCCTCGCTGCAGGTGGGCCTGAAGAACGCCCTGCGCCAGGCGCCCGACTGCATCATGATCGGCGAGATCCGCGACCGCGAAACCATGTCGCAGACCATCTCGTACGCGCTGTCGGGCCACCTCGTGCTGGCCACGCTGCACGCCAACAACAGCCACCATGCGCTGGGGCGGATCCTGTCCTTCTACACCCCGGAGTCGCGCCCTGCCCTGCTGGCCGACCTGTCCGCGGCCATGAAGGCCATCGTCTCGCAGCGCCTGCTGCGTGCCACGGCCGGCGGCCGCATCCCCGCCGTGGAGGTGCTGCTCAACTCCAAGCTCGTCGCCGAGCTGATCGAGAAGGGCGACTTCGGCGGCGTGCGCGAGGCCATGGAGCGCTCGCTGGCCGAAGGCTCGCAGACCTTCGAGGCCGACCTGGCGCGCCTGATCACCTCCGGGGTCGTGAGCCGGGAGGAGGCGCTCGTGCATGCCGATTCGCCCACCAACCTGCTGTGGCGGCTGCAGAACGAGACCGAGCCCGTGTCGCGCGTGCCCGTCACCAAGCCCGAACCCGACAGCCCCTCCTTCACCGAGATCACCCTCGACGTGGTGCCCGAAACGCCCCCGGCGCCCAAGCCGCTCATCACGGCCCGCACCCGATGAGCCCCACGCTGCGGCTGCTGGAGGACCTGCTCGCCCGCCCCAGCGTCACGCCCGACGACCGCGGCTGCCAGGCACTCATCGCCCAGCGGCTGGCCGCTGCCGGCTTCGTCTGCGAAGCCATGCCCTTCGGCCCCGATGACTTCCGGGTGAGCAATCTCTGGGCGGTGCGCACGGGCGCGCGGCCCGGCCCGACCGTGGTCTTTGCCGGGCACACCGACGTGGTGCCCACCGGCCCGCTCACCGCCTGGTCGAGCGACCCCTTCACGCCCAGCTACCGCGACGGGCACCTGCATGCGCGCGGCGCGGCCGACATGAAAACCTCGGTGGCCGCCATGGTGGTGGCGGCCGAGGAGTTTGCCGCCGCCCACCCGGGCCACGCCGGTCGTGTCGCCTTCCTGCTCACCAGCGACGAGGAAGGCCCCTCCGTGGACGGCACGGTGAAGGTGGTGCAGGCCCTCGCAGCGCGCGGCGAGGCGCTGCACTGCTGCATCGTCGGCGAGCCCACCTCGGTCGAGCAGCTGGGCGACATGGTGAAGAACGGGCGCCGCGGGTCGCTGTCGGGCCGGCTCACCGTGCGGGGCGTGCAGGGGCATGTGGCCTACCCGCAGCTGGCGCGCAACCCGGTGCACCTGGCCGCCCCCGCCCTGGCCGAGCTGGCCGCCGCGCGCTGGGACGAGGGCAACGACCACTTCCCGCCGACGACCTGGCAGATCTCCAACATCCACGCCGGCACCGGCGCCACCAACGTCATCCCCGGCGAGCTGGTGGTCGATTTCAACTTCCGCTTCTCCACCGCCTCCACGCCCGAGCAGCTCAAGCAGCGCGTGGCCGAGGTGCTGTCGCGCCACGGCCTGGATTGGTCCGTGGCCTGGACCCTGGGCGGCGAGCCGTTCCTCACGCCCGCCGGCAGCCTGGTGCAGGCGTTGTCGGGCGCCATCGCGGCCGAGACCGGCCTCACCCCCGAGCTGTCCACCACCGGCGGCACCTCCGACGGCCGGTTCATCGCCAAGGTCTGCGAGCAGGTCGTCGAGTTCGGCCCGGTCAACGCCACCATCCACAAGGTGGACGAGCGGGTGCGCGTGGCGGATGTCGAGCCGCTGAAGAACATCTACCGCCGCGTGCTCGAGCAGTTGCTGGCCTGACGGCGCCACGGGCCCGCGCCCGGCCGGCCGAGGCCGCACCGAGCGACAATCGGGCCCCATGACCGTCATCGAACTCATCGAACAGATGAGCGCCCGCCTCGACCAGGCGGGCGTTTCTTTTGGGCACGGCACCACCAACGCCTTCGACGAGGCGGCGTGGCTGGTGTTGTGGTCGCTCGGGCAGCCGCTCGATGGCCTGGACGTGGTGGCCGACCAGGCCGTCACCGCCGACCAGGCTGCCGCGGCGCAGGCCCTGGTGCAACGCCGCATCGACACCCGGGAGCCTGCCGCCTACCTCACGGGCGAAGCCTGGCTGCAGGGCGTTCCCTTCACCGTGGACCGCCGCGTCATCGTGCCGCGCAGCCTGATCGCCGAGTGCATCGCCGATGCCACCATCGACCCCTGGCTGGGTGCACACACCCGCCGCGTGCTCGACCTGTGCACCGGCAATGGCAGCCTGGCCGTGCTGGCTGCGCTGGCCTGGCCCGACGTGGACGTGACCGCAGCCGATCTGTCGCCCGACGCGCTGGCCGTGGCCCGGCTCAACGTGGCGCGCCACGGCCTGGGCGACCGCATCCGCCTGCGCGAAGGCGATGGCCTGGCGGCCGTGGACGGTGACCCGGCTTTCGACCTGATCCTGTGCAACCCGCCGTACGTCAATGCCTCGTCCATGGCCGCGCTGCCGCCGGAGTACCGCGCCGAGCCCGCGCTCGCGCTGGCCGGCGGCGAGGACGGCATGGACTTCATCCGCGGCCTGCTGCACGACGCGCCCGGCCACCTGGCGCGCGACGGCGTGCTGGTGCTGGAGATCGGCCACGAACGGCCGCACTTCGAGGCCGCGTTCCCCACGCTGGAGGTGGTGTGGCTGCCCACCAGCGCGGGCGACGAGCAGGTGCTGCTCGTCACCCGCGAGGCGCTGGTGGCCACGCTGGCCGCGGCCGAAGGGGGCGACGCATGATCACGCTGCGCCAGGTCACCCTGCGCCGCGGCACCAAGGTCGTGCTCGACTCGGCCTCCGTCACGCTCAACCCGGGCGAGAAGGTGGGCCTGGTGGGCCGCAACGGCGCGGGCAAGTCGACGCTGTTCGCGCTGCTGGCCGGCCGGCTGCAGGCCGATGCGGGCGACTTCGAGATGCCTCCGCGCTGGCGACTGGGCGAGGTGGCCCAGCAGATGCCGGAGACGGACGACCCGGCCACCCAGTTCGTGCTGCAGGGCGACACCCGGCTGATGGAAGCGCAAGCAGAACTCGCCGCTGCCGAGGCCGCCGACGACGGTGAAGCCATGGCCCATGCGCACGTGGCGCTGGAGGAAGCCGGTGCGTTCGACGCCCGTGCCCGCGCGCAGACCCTGCTGCTCGGCCTGGGCTTCACCCGCGAGCAGCTCGATGCCCCGGTGAACAGCTTCTCCGGCGGCTGGCGCATGCGGCTGCAGCTCGCCCGCGCCCTGATGTGCCCGGCCGACCTGATGCTGCTCGACGAGCCCACCAACCACCTGGACCTGGACGCCCTGGTGTGGCTGGAGGGCTGGCTGCAGCGCTACGCGGGCACCCTGCTGGTCATCAGCCACGACCGCGAGTTCCTCGACGCCATCACCGGCGTCACGCTGCACCTGGACGACGCCAAGCTCACGCGCTACGGCGGCAACTACACGGCCTTCGAGGAGATGCGCGCCGAGCGCCTGTCGCAGCAGGCCGCCGCCTACACCAAGCAGCAGGAGCGCATCGCGCACCTGCAGCGCTTCATCGACCGCTTCAAGGCCAAGGCCACCAAGGCCAAGCAGGCACAAAGCCGTGTCAAGGCACTGGACCGCATGGAGCGCCTGGCGCCGGTGCTCACCGCCAGCGACTTCAGCTTCGAGTTCCGCGAGCCGCCCAACCTGCCGAACCCCATGCTCGCGCTGCGCGATGTGGATGTCGGCTACAAGGCGCCGGACGCCCCGCCGAAGGTCATCGTCCATGGCATCAGCCGCACGGTGCTGGCCGGCCAGCGCATCGGCATCCTGGGTGCCAACGGCCAGGGCAAGTCCACCTTCGTGAAGACCATCGCCCGCGAGCAGCCGCCGCTGGCGGGCACGGTCACCGAAGGCAAGGGGCTGGCCATCGGCTACTTCGCGCAGCAGGAGATGGACCTGCTGCACGCCGACGACACGCCGCTGCAGCACATGGTGCGCCTGGCGCGCACGGTGGGCCCCGAGGCGCGCGAGCAGGAGCTGCGCGATTTCCTCGGCCAGTTTCGCTTCACCGGCGACATGGTCAACCAGGCGGTGGGCACGCTGTCGGGCGGCGAGAAGGCGCGCCTGGTGCTCGCCTCGCTGGTGTGGCAGCGCCCCAACCTGCTGCTGCTCGACGAGCCGACCAACCACCTCGACCTGAACACCCGCGAGGCGCTGTCCATGGCGCTCAACGAGTTCGAGGGCACGGTGATGCTGGTCAGCCACGACCGCGCATTGCTGCGTGAGGTGTGCGACGAGTTCTGGCTGGTGGCCGACGGCGTGCTCAAGCCCTTCGACGGCGACCTGGACGACTACCAGCGGTGGCTGCTCGAGCGCAGCCGCGAGGCCGCGCGCGCGCTGAGCGCCAAGGCGAGCCCGGCGCGCGCGCCCTCGCCTGCGCCCGCGACGACGCCCTCGCCGGCCGCCATCGCCGCGCCGTCACCCGCACCATCACCCGCGCCGAAGGCGGCAGGCTCAGGGCGCGACGACCGCAAGGCGGCGGCCCAGGCGCGTGCGCGGCTGGCCGAGCTCACCCGCCCCTTGCGCAACGAGCTGTCGCAGATCGACAAGCGGCTGGAGAAGCTGGGCGCCGAGAAGGCCGACGTGGAATCGCAACTCGCCAGCCCGGGCCTGGCCGGCGAGCAGTTCGCCGAGCTGGGCCGGCGGCTGGCGCATGTGCAGGCCGAGGTGGCCATGCTCGAAGAGCGCTGGCTGGAGCTGCAGACGCAGCTGGAAGACCTCACCGCCCAGGGCGCGGGGGGTTGAGGCCCCGGGGCGGCGGCCCGCTCAGCGCTCGCTGGGCGCGCGGCTGAGCGCGTTGTTCTCGCGCACCAGCACCTGCAGCAGGCGCATGAATTCGGCCTGCTCGGCCGGCGGCAAGGGGGCCAGGATGCGCACCTGCGTGCGCCGCACCGCGGGCACCACGTCGGCCAGCAGCGACTCGCCATCTTCCGTGAGGCGCAGCAGCCGCACCCGGCGATCCGACGGGTCGACCTGGCGGGCCACGGCGCCGCGCGCCTCCAGGCGGTCGACCACCCCGGCGAGGGTCGAGGTGTCGAAGCCGAGCGTGCGGGCGAGGCTGCGCTGGTCGACACCCGGCTCGTTGGCCAGCGCCTGCAGCACGGCGAACTGCACCGGCGTGACGCCGTTCGCCTGAGCCTCCTGCAGAAAGATCGCCACGGCGATCTGCTGCAGCCGCCGGATGGCGTTGCCCGGCAGCGCGTCGATGTCGATGTGCGCAGGCGCGCGCGCGTCGGCGTCAGCGTCGATCAGGGTGTCGTCCATCGCGGCTCGGGCGCTCAGTAGTGCGGTGGCAGCTCGTCACGCAGGCTGCGCACGGTGCCTGGGCTCTCGGCGGGCAGCTGCTGGCGCAGGTGCGTCACCTCGCGAACCAGCCCGTCGATGAGCTGCTGCTGCCGCACGATGGCGGCGTTGAGGTGGTCGATCAGGTCCTCGGTATAGCTGGCCTTGATCTCCAGCTCGGTGAGGCGGCGCTCGGTCTCGTCGTCCATGGCCCTATTGGACCTCATCCCCGCCACCCCCTGCCCCGGGGCATGCCGTGGTCACCGCATGTAAAGCCCGGCGGCGCGTGTCAGCGGGCCGGCCCGTCCACCCGTTGCCAGGCCTTCAGTTGTACAGAAACGGAGTTCCCATGAACCCGAACCAACGCTCCCGGCTGGGCCGGGTGGCGCTGCTGTCGGCCGCCCTGGCCGCCGCGGGCCTGAGTGCCGGTTGCATCGTCGTGCCGGCGCGCGGCTACCACGCCCGCGCCGCGGTGGTGGCACCGGCACCCGCCCCGCAGTACGAGGTGGTGGGCGTGGCACCGTACCCCGGCGCGGTATGGATCAGCGGCTACTGGGGCTGGCAAGGCGGCCGCCGCTACTGGAACCCCGGCCGCTGGGACGCGCCGCGCCGCGGCGGCCCCCGCTACGAGCCGCAGATGTGAAGCGGCGGCCCGCCCCAGGGCCTCACAGCCGCTCGAACACCGCCGCGATGCCCTGGCCGCCGCCGATGCACATGGTCACCAGGGCGTAGCGGCCGCCGGTGCGCTGCAGCTCGTAGAGCGCCTTCGTGGCGATGACCGCGCCCGAGGCGCCGATGGGGTGGCCCAGCGCAATGGCGCCGCCGTTGGGGTTGGTCTTGGCCATGTCGAGCTCCAGCCCGCGCGCCACCGCGATGGCCTGGGCCGCGAACGCCTCGTTGCTCTCCACCACGTCGATCTGGTCCATGCGCAGGCCAGCCTTCTTCAGCGCCAGCTTCGAGGCCGGGATGGGGCCCTCGCCCATGATCTCGTTGGGCACACCGGCCACCGCATAGCTGGCCAGCCGCGCCACCGGCTTGTGTCCAGCCGCGGCCGCCACCGCCGCATCGGCCAGCACGAAGAACGCGGCGCCGTCGTTGATGCCCGAGGCATTGCCCGCCGTCACCGAGCCGTCCTTCTTGAATGCCGGCTTGAGCTTGGCGAGCGATTCCAGCGTGGTGCCGGCCTTCACGTGCTCATCGGTGTCGAACACCACCTCGCCCTTGCGGGTCTGCTTCACCACCGGCACGATCTGGCTCTTGAAGCGGCCCTCGGCGATGGCGGCGGCCGCGCGGCGGTGCGATTCCACCGCGAGGGCGTCCTGGTCCTCGCGCGAAATGCCCCACTTCGTCACCAGGTTCTCCGCCGTGATGCCCATGTGGCCCACGCCGAAGGGGTCGGTGAGCGTGGCGACCATCATGTCGACCAGCTTGGTGTCGCCCATGCGGGCACCGGTGCGCATGGCGGGGCTCAGATAGCCGCCACGGCTCATCACCTCCACGCCGCCACCGATGCCGTAGTCGCAGTCGCCCAGCAGGATGTTCTGCGCCGTGGTGACGATGCCCTGCAGGCCCGAGGAGCACAGGCGGTTGACCGCCATCGCCACCGAGTCCATGGGCAGGCCCGCCTGGATGGACGCCACGCGCGCCACGTAGGCAAAGCGGCTTTCCGTCGGGATGGTGTTGCCCACCGTCACGTAGTTGATCGACTGCGGGTCGACGCCCGAGCGCTCGACCGCCGCTTTCATCACCTGCCCGGCCAGCTCGGCCGGCTCGATGTCGGCCAGGCCCCCCCCGAACGTGCCCACCGCGGAACGCACCGCCGACAGCACCACCACATCACGCTTGCTCATGCGCTTCTCCAGCAAAGAGGTTCAACCCGCCAATGATGCGCCCGTGGCGGCCACTTGCGGCCCACCGCACTTACGCAGGATCACTTACGCGAGATGACGGACACCGCGGGGCCCGGCACGAAAACCCCACTGCGGCTACAATGCCGAATCTGCCTCGCTTTGCTCACTGGCGCGGCAACCGACGCGACGCGGCGGCGCCTGCTTCGACGATGCCCTCCGTGGCCTCTCGTCACACGAAGCCGGGCGCGCCGGGCGGGTTCCCAGCCCGCACCGATCGCAGCCTTGTCCCGCGTCTTCCCGCGGCGAGCCCCACGGCCTCCTGCCGGCGCCCCTTCTTCGATGGCGCCGGTCCTGGCGGGCCACCCTTGTTGTCCCGGCATTGCGCCGGCCCCGCCCATGTCGCCGTCGCAGGCGAGCCGGGCCAGAATCTGCAGTCGCCGGCCGCATCGGCCGGCGCGACCCATGACCACCACCCGCGAAAAGACGTTCTCGGTGGGCAAGTACCTTGTCTCACCCCTCACCCGGCCCGACGGCGCCGGCCGGTTCACCGCCTCGGTCTCCATCCGCAGCGGCACCGGCACCGGCACGCACGACCGGCTGTTCCGCTTCATCGGCGACTTTCCCACCCGGAAGGCCGCTTGCCGCTATGCCAGCGAACAGGGCGCACTGATGCTGCATCACGCCCTGCCGATGGCCTGATCCCTGCCCCCATCCATCGTCATCCCCAAGGAGTCCATTTGTCCAAGGAAGAACTGATCGAGATGCGCGGCCTCGTCGAGGACGTGCTGCCTGACTCGCGCTACCGCGTGGTGCTGGAAAACGGCCACACGCTGGTGGCCTACACCGCCGGCAAGATGCGCAAGAACCACATCCGCATCCTGGCGGGTGACCGTGTGTCGCTGGAGCTGTCGCCCTACGACCTCACCAAAGGCCGCATCGTGTTCCGCCACCTGGAGCCCCGCAGCGGCGGTGCCCCGGGCGGCGCGCCTCGCCGCCGCTGAAGCCGCGCGGGAGCGCGCTGCCTCGCGTCGCGGCCGAAGCCCGTGGCGCCGGCTGCGCCCCGTTCAGGCCGGCACCGCGCTGGCCTGCAGCATGGCACGGCCGAGCGCCTCGGCCACCTCGATGCCATCCACCCCGGCGGACATGATCCCGCCGGCGTAGCCCGCGCCCTCACCCGCCGGGTACAGACCCTTCACGTTGACGCACTGGTAGTCCGGCCCGCGCGGGATGCGCAGCGGCGACGAGGTGCGTGTCTCCACGCCCGTGAGCACCGCATCGGCCATCGAGAAGCCACGGATCTGGCGCTCGAAGGCCGGCAGCGCCTCGCGGATGGCCTCGAGCACGTAGCCGGGCAGGCTCTCCCGCCCCGGCTCGTTCAGGTCGGTCAGCTGCACGCCCGGCTTGTACGAGGGCAGCACGGTGCCGAACTCGCGCGCCACCGCCGCTCCATGGCGGCCGGCGACGAAATCGCCCACCAGCTGGCCGGGCGCCCGGTAGCCGCCACCGCCCAGCTCATACGCGCGTGATTCCCAGATGCGCTGGAAGGCCATGCCGTCCAGCGGCGAGACGGGGCCCGAGCCGCCCCGGTCCTGCCGGTAGTCGTCGGGCGAGATGCCCACCACGATGCCGGCATTGGCGTTGCGCTCGTTGCGCGAGTACTGGCTCATGCCGTTGGTGACCACACGTTCCGGCTCGGAGGTGGCCGCCACCACCGTGCCGCCCGGGCACATGCAGAAGCTGTAGACCGAGCGGCCGTTCTTCGCATGGTGGACGAGCTTGTAGTCGGCCGCACCGAGCAGCGGGTGCCCGGCATGGGGCCCGAAGCGGGCCTTGTCGATCACGCCCTGCGGGTGCTCGATGCGAAAGCCCACCGAGAACGGCTTGGCCTGCATGGCCACGCCGCGCGCATGCAGCATGGCGAAGGTGTCGCGGGCGCTGTGGCCCAGCGCCAGCACCACGTGGTCGGTGTCGATCTGGGTGCCATCGGCCAGCGACACGCCGCGCACCTGGCCGGCCTCGATGCGCAGGTCCGTCACCTTCTGCTGGAAGCGGATCTCCCCCCCCAGCGCCTCGATGTCGGCGCGCATCTTCTCCACCATGCTCACCAGGCGGAAGGTGCCGATGTGGGGCTTGCTGACGTAGAGGATCTCCTCCGGCGCGCCCGCCTTCACGAACTCGGTGAGCACCTTGCGCGTGAGATGGCGCGGGTCGCTGATCTGGCTGTAGAGCTTGCCGTCGCTGAACGTGCCCGCCCCGCCCTCGCCGAACTGCACGTTGGACTCCGGGTGGAGCACGCCCTTGCGCCACAGGCCCCAGGTGTCCTGGGTGCGCTCGCGCACGGTCTTGCCGCGTTCCAGCACGAGGGGGCGCAAGCCCATCTGCGCCAGCACCAGTGCGGCGAAGAGGCCACACGGGCCGAAGCCGACGACCACCGGGCGCGGCCGGCCCGCGGCGTAGAAATCGGCCGGCGCCTGGCCGACCAGCCGGTAGCGCGTGTCCGGGCTGGGCCGCACATGCGCGTCGCCGGCATGCCGGGCGAGCACGGCCGCCTCGTCCACGCCGTGCGCAAGACGGCAGTCGACCGTGTAGATCAGCACAATCGCCGTCTTCTTCCGCGCGTCGTAGGCGCGGCGGAAGACGGTGAACTCCGCCAGCTCGGCGTCACGCACGCCCAGGCGCTGCACCACCGCGGGCCGCAGGGCGGCCTCGGGGTGGTCCAGCGGCAACCGCAACTCGGTGAGGCGGATCATCCGTGCGCAGCCTGGCGAAGGGGGGCCGTGAGGCTCGAGACCGATCAACCGCCCTTGTGGGGACGCTTGCCGGGGTTCTTCTTGTGATGGGTGTGGGCACCGCGCTCGCGGCTGACCTGCTGGCCACGGCCGGGCGTGTAGTGCGTGCCGGTGGCGGCAGGCGAGCGGGGGGTGGCGCGGCGGTCGGCCTCGGTGACGATCTTGTTGCCCATGCGAATCTCCAAGGGGGTTGAGAGGAACGAAACCGCGGATTATCGACGCTGCGCGGCCCGCCCGCCGGTGAAGACCCAGCCGAGCGCCGCCAATGCCGCGAACGCCGCACCCGCGAAGAAGGTCGCAGGTGCGCCCAGCGCATGCCACAGGCCCCCCGCCACCACGCTGGCCGCCAGCATGGCCACGCCGCTGGCCAGGTGGAACAGGCCAAAGGCGGTGCCGCGCAGGGCCTCGGGCGCCTCGTCGGCCACCCGCGCCGCCAGCAGCCCCTGCGTCATGCCCATGTGCACGCCCCACAGCGCCACGCCGACCCCGAGCGCCACCCAGCCCTGAGCCAGCGCGAGCACCACGTCGGCCACCACCAGCACACCCAGGCCCGCCAGCAGCAGGCCCCCATGGCCGATGCGGTCGGCGAGCCGGCCCACGGGGTAGGCCGTGGCCGCGTACACCACGTTCATGGCCACCATCACCAGCGGCACCCAGGCCGCGGCCACCCCGAGCTCCTGCGCCCGCAGCACCAGGAAGGCCTCGCTGAACCGGGCGAGCGTGAACACGCTGCCCACCGCCACCACGGCCCAGTAGCCGCGGCCCAGCTGGGCCAGGGCGCGTCGCTGGATCGGGTTGACCGGCCGTGGCTTCTCTGGCCGCTCCGGCTCCGCCACGCCCACGGCCAGCAGCAGCACGGCCAGCCCGCCCGGGACCACGGCCACCCAGAACACGGCTCGGTAGTCCTGCGCCCAGGCGAGCATGAGGGCGGTGGCGATCAGCGGGCCGAGGAAGGCCCCCACCGTGTCCAGCGACTGCCGCAGGCCGAAGGCCGCACCACGCGCCCCCGGCGGCGCCAGGTCGGCCAGCAGCGCGTCACGCGGGGCGCCGCGGATGCCCTTGCCGATGCGGTCCACCACCCGGGCTGCGACCACCACCCCCGCGCCTTGCGCGAGCGCGAAGGCCGGCTTGCTCAGGGCCCCCAGGGCATAGCCCAGCACCGCCAACCCCTTGCGACGGCCCAGCCAGTCGCTCAGCATGCCCGAGAAGACCTTGGTGACGAGCGCCGTGGCCTCGGCCACCCCTTCGATGACGCCCAGGGCCAGCACGCTCACGCCGAGCGACCCCACCAGGAACAGCGGCAGCAGGCTGTGCACCATCTCCGAGGAGACGTCCATCAGCAGGCTGACGCCGCCGAGCATCCACACGGCGGCGGGCAGGCGCACCGGCGCCTGGCCCGGTGAGGGGTCGTGTCGCATCCGGCGATTGTGGCCGGCCGGTGCCGGCCCAGCGCCTCAGATCAGCGCGACAGGGTCCAGGCGGTGGTGTGGCGCATCCACCAGATCGCGACGTGCCCAGCCACGGCCGGCGACGATGGGGTACTCGGCGGCGTAGCAACCGTCGGCCGAGACGATCTCGAGATACAGGTGCGCCGGGGCGCCGCGCTGGGCGGCTCGCTCGCAGACATAGGCGAACAGGGCCTCGGGCCGCCTCTGCGCCAGCAAGCGTCCGAAAACCGCATGCCGCCGCAACGGGTCGGCCAGGGCAGCCGGTTCGTCCACGCCCTGGCTCGCGCAGGGAACCCAGTCGGTGCCCAGCAGCTCGCCCGGCATGCACGGGTCCATCTCGATCCCGTAGATCTGGCCCGGGTTGCTCATGCCCCGGCGCACCGCCGTGCGCAGCGGGTCGAACAGGGCACGGAAGGCCGCGTTGATGTCCGCGGATTCCATGTAGCGGTGCAGTCGGCCGTTGTGCGGCTGGGGCGGCAGCCAGCGGGCGGCGTTCATGGCGGGTTCCATGGTGCCGTCTTCGGCGCGTGCGCTGGCTTGTTGAGTGCCACCCGTTGCGATTCGCAACGGATGCCACGCGCGCCGCCCGGATCACCTGCCCGGAACGCGCATTGCCCGCCGGGGCCATGGCCGCCATCGCCCCGCCCCCTCACGCCCCCCGCGTGCCCTTCCCCGCGGCCGCGGGGGTGCTGTTCGGCATCGGGCTGGGCGGCTTCTTCGACGGCATCGTTCTGCACCAGCTGCTGCAATGGCACCACATGCTCACCAGCGCCGGCTACCCGGCCGACAGCGTGCGCAACCTGCAGGTGAACACCCTCGCCGACGGGCTGTTCCACAGCGTCACCTACGTCTGCGTGGCCGTGGCGCTGGTGCTGCTGTGGCGGCGTGCGCACGGGCGGCACCTGTGGTGGTCCAGCCGGCTGCTGGCCGGCACGATGCTCGTCGGGTTCGGCGGCTTCAACCTGGTCGAAGGGCTGGTCAACCACCAGTGGCTGGGCCTGCACCACGTGAACGAGACGGTCCCCCGCGACCAATGGGTCTGGTGGGACATCGGCTTCCTGCTGTGGGGAGCCGCCATGGCCGCTGCCGGCGCCTGGCTGTGGCGCAGTGCACCGCCTCCCGGCGGAGAAAGGGCCACCCGATGATGCGCTCGATGCTGACCTGGCCGCAGCGCTGGCTGCCGCCGGTGCTGGCGGCCTTCATGGCCGTGACGCCGACGACGCCACAGCTGTGCCCGCAGGACAAGACGCCCATGACCGCCACCGGGAACACCCGGCAGGAGAACGGCAAGATGCTCGCCGAGTACAAGTGCGAGCAGGGCCACCTCTACTGGGTGGCCGTGGACTGAAGGCCCCGAAGGGCCTCAGGCCGCAGGGGCGCGACCCGCCCTTACTGCTGCTGGCGCATGCGCGCCTCGTCGTCGTGCATGTGCTTGAGGAAGTAGCGCGTGTAGTACGCGCCCATGCCCAGCATGAATGCAATCACGGCCAGGCTCAGCAGGCCGACGTCACTGGTGAAGAGTTCCTTCAGGGCGGTCATGTCATCTCCTTCGTTGGAGGGGGTTGCCGGCGTCGATTGGACGCTCGCCCGAGGGGGGAGTTTCTGACGCACCTCAACCGTCCCGCGCTGCCATGCACGCTGCCACGGGTGACACGCCTGGCACGTCCGCCGTGACGCCCACGCGCCGCGTGGCGCGGTCTGCCCCTGGCGTGGCACGTGCCTCGCCGCAGGCGCGCAGCTGGCATGCAACTTGATACCTGTCAGGGTATGGAACACACCACCACCCTGCCGCTGCCCCCCACTGGCTCCGCCCCGGACGACCCCGACCGACGCTTCTGGCTGGCGGCCACCGGCGCTGCCGGCGCCGTGGCGGCCACGGCCACTGCGATTCCGCTCGTGTCGTCCTTCGCACCGAGCGAACGTGCCCGCGCCATGGGCGCGGCTGTCGAGGTGGACATCTCGGACCTGCCGCCCGGCGGCATGAAGACGGTGGAGTGGCGCGGCAAGCCGGTCTGGATCCTGCGCCGCACCCCCGAGATGCTCGCCGCACTCAAGGGCCACGAAGGCCAGCTCGCGGATCCCGAGTCCGCCAAGGACCAGCAGCCCGAGGCGGCGCGCAACGCGACGCGCTCGCTGCGCCCGGAGGTGTTCGTGGCCATCGGCATCTGCACCCACCTGGGCTGCTCGCCCACGGCGCTGCCGGCGGGCACGGCCAACCCCAGTGTGGGCAGCGACTGGCCGGGCGGGTTCTTCTGCCCGTGTCACGGCTCCACCTTCGACCTGGCCGGCCGCGTGTTCAAGAACAAGCCCGCGCCCACGAACCTCGAGATCCCGCCCCACGCCTATCTGGCCGACCAGCGCCTGCGCATCGGCGACGCGTCATGAACAGCAGCACCACCTCCACCGCCGCCACCGCCACCGTGGACGGCCCCGCGCCAGCCACCGACCAGCCACACACCGAGTGGCTCTACCAGGCGCAGAAGAAGATCTACGCGCGCTCGGTCACGGGCCGCTTCGTCAACTGGCGCTGGGCCCTGGTGTGGCTCACCCAGATCGTGTTCTACGGCCTGCCCTGGCTGCAGTGGAACGACCGGCAGATGTTGCTGTTCGACCTGGGCACCCGGCGCTTCTACATCTTCGGCCTGGTCTTCTACCCGCAGGACTTCATCTACCTCACGGCGCTGCTGCTGGTCTCGGCCTACGCCCTGTTCCTGTTCACCGCCGTGGCGGGCCGGCTGTGGTGCGG
>JACRBA010000069.1 GCA_016213265.1 Burkholderiales bacterium
TCCTCGATCTGGGTGCGGATGCGGTCGATCTCCTCCTTCACCTGGGCGGAGCCCTGGGCCTGCGCCTTCTCGGCCTTCCAGATCTCCTCCAGGTCGGCGTACTCGCGCTGCAGCTTGGCGATCTCTTCCTCGATCAGGCCGAGGCGGCGCTGCGACCCCTCGTCGTGCTCCTTCTTCATGGCCTCGCGCTCGATCTTCAGCTGGATGAGCCGGCGGTCCAGCCGGTCCATGGCCTCGGGCTTGGAATCGATCTCGATCTTGATCTTGGCCGCCGCCTCGTCGATGAGGTCGATGGCCTTGTCGGGCAGGAAACGGTCGGTGATGTAGCGGTGGCTCAGCTCGGCGGCGGCCACGATGGCCGGGTCGGTGATCTCCACACCATGGTGCACCTCGTACTTCTCCTGCAGGCCGCGCAGGATGGCGATGGTGGCCTCCACGCTGGGCTCGTCCACGAGCACCTTCTGGAAGCGGCGCTCGAGCGCGGCATCCTTCTCGACGTACTTGCGGTATTCGTCGAGCGTGGTGGCGCCGATGCAATGCAGCTCACCGCGCGCCAGGGCGGGTTTCAGCATGTTGCCCGCGTCCATGGCGCCATCGGCCTTGCCGGCGCCCACCATGGTGTGGATCTCGTCGATGAACAGGATGATGCGGCCCTCGTCCGCGGCCACCTCCTTGAGCACGGCCTTGAGCCGCTCCTCGAACTCGCCGCGGTACTTGGCACCCGCCAGCAGGCCGGCCATGTCCAGCACCAGCACGCGCTTGTTCTTGAGGGAATCGGGCACCTCGCCGGCCACGATGCGCTGCGCCAGGCCCTCGACGATGGCCGTCTTGCCCACGCCCGGCTCGCCGATGAGCACGGGGTTGTTCTTGCTGCGGCGCTGCAGCACCTGGATGGCACGGCGGATCTCGTCGTCCCGGCCGATCACCGGGTCGAGCTTGCCCTGGCGGGCACGCTCGGTGAGGTCGAGCGTGTACTTCTTCAGCGCCTCACGCTGGCCCTCGGCGTCGGCCGAATCCACCGGCTGGTTGCCGCGCACCGCGGTGATGGCCGCCTCCAGCGACTTGCGCGTCAGGCCGTGCCCGCGCACCACCCCGCCGATGTCGCTCTTGGCGTCGGCCAGTGCCAGCAGGAACATCTCGCTGGCCACGAACTGGTCGCCGCGCTTGGTGGCCTCCTTGTCGGCCGCCTGCAGCAGCTGCATCAGGTCACGCCCAGGCTGCACCGGGCCGCCACCTTCCACGCTGGGCAGGCCGCCGATGGCGGTCTCCATGGCCGTCTTCAGCGCGGCCGTGTTGGCGCCAGCCCGGTCCAGCAGCGCCTTGGGGCCGTCGGGCTGGGCCAACATGGCGGCCAGCACATGGGCCGGCTCGATGTAGGGGTTGTCGCGCGAGACGGCCAGGCTCTGGGCATCGGCCAGAGCCTGCATGAACGCGGTGGTGAGCTTGTCCTGACGCATGGAAATGTCCTCCGTTGCGAGGCCAATTGGGGCGGGCCGAGCCGGATTTCAAGCCCTCCCCGGCGGGTGGGCAAGGGCCGATCCGGCCGCCGCTTGCGTCAGAGCAAGGTCCGCGGCCCGCTGGGCGGCGGACGCAAGTCCCGGGGCCTAGGCGGCGCGCGGGTCGTCCACCGGGTCCACCGGCTCGTCCGTCTCGTCGGGGTCGTACAGGGCACTGCGGCCCAGTTGGTCCAGGCACAGCTCCGCCGTCCAGGGCAGCATCACCGAGCCGCAGCGGGCATCACGGAAGTAGCGCTCCAGCGGCAGCGACCGCATCATCGACGCGCCACCGCAGGTGCGCAGGGCCAGCGAGCAGATCGCGGCCGCCGACTCCATCACCGTGTAGTGGGCCGCCTGCAGCCGCTGCAGGGCCGTGGCATCGGGGTCGGGGCGGGCGTGCAGGGCCGTGTCGAGGAACATGGCGCGGGCCTGCTCGAGCTGGATGCACATCTGCGCCACGGCCAGCTGCTTGGTCGGGTACATGCGCCGGGTGACGGGCGGCATGCCGGGCACCTCGCCGCGCAGGTACTGCACCGTGAAGTCGTAGGCCGCCTGGGCGATGCCCATGTAGGGCGCGGCCAGGGTGCCGTACAGGTGCGGGTGGCGCTGTGCCGCCTCGTGGTAGCGGCCTTCGGGCAGCAGCCGGGCGCTGTCCCGCACGCAGACGTCCGGCAGCACGAGGCGGCGCGACACGGTGGCGCGCATGCCGAGCGGGTCCCAGGGACCCGTGACGCTGACGCCCGGCGCATCGGCCGGCACGGCCAGGAAGAGCGTGTCCCGCGGCGACGCGCCGGGCGTGTCCAGGGTGCACAGCACCGCGTAGTGGTCGGCGACGCCGGCCAGCGTGGCGAACACCTTGCGGCCTGTGACGACATAGCCGCCCTCCACCCGTCTTGCCAGCGTGCCCCAGGGGGCCTTGCCGACCGAGGCGGCGCCCCCCTCGGAGAACGGCTGCGCGTAGAGCTTGCCGTGGCGCACCACGCGCTCCTGGTGCAGCGCCTGGCGCGCGGCCTGGTCGGCGCGCTCCCGTTCGCTCAGGTCCAGCTGGTCGGCCACCTCGCCGAGCCAGAGCGTGGCGCAGGCGTGCATGTTGAACGACAGGGCCGTGGCACCGCAGTGGCGTCCCAGCTCGGCCGCCACCAGCATGAGCTCGGCATACCCACCGCCCTGCCCTCCGCGCTCGACCGGCACGCACAGGGCGAGTAGCCCGCTGTCGCGCAGCTCGCGCAGGTTCTCGACCGGGAAGCTGGCATCGCGGTCATGGCCGGCCGCGCGGGGCGCGAACCGCGAACGGCCCAGCTCCGCCGCCAACGCCACCAGCGCCTGCTGGCGGTCGGTCAGGCGGCCCGGATCGCCAGCCACATGGGGAACGGGTCGGGGCACAACGGGCATGGTTCAGCTCCCGAGAGAACAAGGGTCAGAGCATCTCGCCCAGCAGGTGGTAGTGGCCGCCCTGGAACACCAGCGGCGGCAGCACGGCCTCGTGCAATCGCTCCACCCGGCCGACGAACAGCACGTGGTCGCCCAGCGTCTCGTGTTGGTGCAGGGCACATTCGAAGACGGCCGCGCAGCCGGCCAGCACCGGGGCGCCGCCCACCCCGTCGGCCCACTGGCCCTCGGCGAAGCGGTCGGGCACGGGGCTGGCGAAGCGGCGCGACAGGCCCACCTGGCCCTCGGTGAGCACGTTGATGGCGAAGTGGCTGGCCGACTCAAACGCGGAGACGGCGGGGCTGGCCCGGCGCAGCGACCACAGCACCAGCGGCGGGTCCAGCGACAGGGCATTGAAGGAGTTGGCGGTCAGGCCCACCCGCAGGCCAGCGCTGTCTCGGCAGGTCGCGATCGTGACCCCGGTGGTGAAGCGGCCCAGCGCGGAGCGCAGGGCCTTGGCGTCGATGGGCGGCATGGAAGCGCGATGGTAGGGTGAAACGCCGGGCCGTGCCCGCGCCAGGGCGCCGCGTCGGCTCAGCCCAGCAGGGCGCGCGCCGCGACCCAGCCCAGGCCAGCCCCGGCCAGCCCCAGCACCAGGTGGGCCAGGCTGTGGACCACGGCGGCCAGCCAGTCGCCGCGCAGCAGCAGGCCCAGCGACTCGGCGGAGAACGTGGAGAAGGTCGTCAGCCCGCCCAGTCCGCCAGTCAGCAGCAGCAGCCGCAGCGTGTCGTGCGGGTGGCGGTCGAACCAGACCAGGCCGGCCCCGATCAGCAAGCCACCCAGGGCGTTGACGAGCAGGGTCCCGGGCGGCAGTGTCTGCGACAGCGGGTTGAGCCAGACGCCGACCCGCCAGCGAATCACCGCGCCCACCGCCCCACCGCCCGCCACGGCGAGTGCCTGCCCCCAGCTGCCGTCCACAGCCCGCTCAGCCCGCGTTGGGAGCGAAGTCGCCCCAACGCGCCAGCGCCTCGTCGTCGCTCACGCGGGCGTCCACCCAGCGTGCGCCCTCGGGCGTCGTCTCCTTCTTCCAGAACGGCGCCTGGGTCTTGAGGTAGTCCATCAGGAACTCGCAAGCCTGGAAGGCCTGGCCGCGGTGCAGCGAAGTGACGGCCACCAGCACGATCTGGTCGCCCAGTGCCAGCGGCCCGACGCGGTGGATCACCCGTGCCGCGCGGATGTCGAAGCGCGCCCTGGCCGCGTCGATCATGGCTTCGATGGCGCGCTCGGTCATGCCGGGGTAGTGCTCCAGCTCCATGGACTGGATGCTGCCGGCCGCCTGGCCGGCCATGCGGTCGCGGACGGTACCCACGAAACAGGCGACCGCACCGACGGCCAGGTCGCCCGCACGCAGGGCAGCGAGCTCGGCGCCGGTGTCGAAATCGGCGGTCTGGATCGAAACCCGGGCGGGCACGGCCATGGTGATCAGCCGCCCGTCACCGGCGGGAAGAAGGCGAGCTCATCGCCGTCCGCCAGCGCCGTCGCCTCGTCGCACAGCACCTGGTTGCGGGCCGCGCGCAGGGCGCGTCCGGGCGCCAGCGCGGCGTCGAACGGGGCCCCGCGTGCCACGAGCGCCGCCCGGGCATCGGCCACACGGCTGCCCGCAGGCAGCTGCAGCTGGCCCTCGGCCCCGAGGGCCTCGCGCAGCGAAGCGAAAAAACGCAGTCGGATCGTCAGCATGGCAGTGTCAGGCCGCGATCAGGCTGGCCAGCGGCAGAAAGCGCACGGTGTCGCCCGCGCGGATGGCCTGTCCGGCCGGGTTGTCCACCAGGCCGTCGGCCCACACCGCCGAGGTCAGCACGCCCGAGCTCTGGTTGGGAAACAGCGCCAGACGGCCATCGGGCCCGAGCCGGGCGCGCAGGAACTCGCGGCGTTTGTCGGGCCGCGGCCAGTCGAACCCTGCCACCAGCGGCCAGGCGGCAGGCCACGCGCCGGGCATGCCCTGCAGCACCCGCAATACCGGTGCCACGGCGATCAGGAAGGTGACGAAGCTGGACACCGGGTTGCCGGGCAAGCCCATGAACAGCGCCTCGCCGCCCGCCGCCCGCCGCACGCTGCCGAAGGCCAGCGGCTTGCCGGGCTTGATGGCCAGCTGCCACAAATCGAGACGGCCTTCGGCCTGGACGGCGGGCTTGAGGTGGTCCTCCTCCCCCACGGACACACCACCGGAGGTCAGGATGAGGTCGCTGCCCTGGGCCGCGCGCCGCAGGGCGTCGCGCGTCGCATCCAGCCGGTCGGGCACGATGCCGAGATCGTCCACCTCGCAGCCGGCCGCCTCCAGCAGGCCGCGCAGCGTGAAGCGGTTGGAGTTGTAGATCGCGCCAGGTGGCAGCGGCTCGCCCGGCATCACCAGCTCGTCGCCGGTGGAAAACAACGCCACCCGTGGCCGCCGGACGACCACGAGCCGCGCGGCACCCACCGACGCCGCCAGCCCCATGGCCTGGGGCGTGAGCCGTGCACCCGCCGGCAGCACCGTGGCACCGGCTTGCACGTCCTCGCCGCGGCGGCGGATCCACTGGCCAGCCCTCACCTCGCCCTGCACGTGCACCTCGGACGGCTCGCCCGGGATGAGCTCGCACTGCTCCTGCATCACCACGGTGTCGGCGCCCGGGGGGATGGGCGCGCCAGTGAAGATGCGCGCCACCGTGCCCGGCTGCAGCGCCTGCCCCACCGACCCGGCAGCGATGCGCTGGGCCAGCGGCAACGGCCTGCCCGCGCCCAGGTCGGCATGCCGCAGCGCGTAGCCGTCCATCGAGCTGTTGTCTGCCGGGGGCACGTCGACCTCGGACACAACCGGCTCGGCCAGCACCCGGCCGAGCGCCTGCGCCGTCGGCACCGTCTCGGTGGCGGCGATGCGGTGCGGCGCAGCGCCCTCGCCCAGCCGCGCCAGGGCCTCGTCCAGCGGCAGCAGCAGGGCGCGGACGGGGCGCTCGGCGGAAGGAGGGCTCATGGCGGCAGCTCCGGTAGGCGGTGGCTCGTGACGGTCAGCCGTCGATGTGCCGGGTGATGTAGTCCTTGATCGCCTGCACCTCCGGCTTCATCACCACCACGCGCCGCGGCAATGACTCGATGCCCTGCAGCGCCGCTGGGCGCTCGGGCTCGCGGCCCAGCGCCTCGCGGATGGTCTCGGCGAACTTCACCGGCAAGGCCGTTTCAAGCACCACCATGGGCACGCCAGGCTCCACGCGTTCGGCAGCCACCTTCACGCCGTCGGCGGTGTGGGTGTCGATCATCGTGCCATGGCGCGCCCAGGTGCCGCGGATGGTGGCGAGCCGGTCGGCGTGCGTGCTGCGGCCCGACTGGAAGCCGAAAGAGGCGATTCGGGCGAACTCGTCCGGCCGCAGGCTGAAGCGGCCCTCGCGCTCGACCTGCGTGGCGAACAGCTCGCGCGTGCGTGCCCCGTCGCGGCCCAGCAGATCGAACACGAAGCGTTCGAAGTTCGAGGCCTTGGAGATGTCCATCGAGGGGCTGGACGTCTCGTGCGTCTCCGCCCCCTGCCGCACGCGGTAGGTGCCGGTGCGGAAGAACTCGTCGAGCACGTCGTTCTCGTTCGTCGCCACCACCAGGTGCCGGATGGGCAGGCCCATCATGCGCGCCACGTGTCCCGCGCACACGTTGCCGAAGTTGCCCGAAGGCACGGTGAAGCTCACCGGCTCGTCATTGGCGCGTGTGACCTGGAAGTAGCCGGCAAAGTAGTACACCACCTGGGCCAGCAGCCGGGCCCAGTTGATGGAATTCACCGTGCCGATGCGGTGGGCCCGCTTGAAGGCGAGGTCGTTGGACACCGCCTTGACGATGTCCTGCGCGTCGTCGAACACGCCTTCGATGGCGATGTTGTGGATATTGGCGTCGGGCAGGCTGTACATCTGCGCCTGCTGGAATGGGCTCATGCGGCCGTGCGGGCTGAGCATGAACACGCGCACGCCGCGCTTGCCGCGCATCGCGTACTCCGCCGCACTGCCGGTGTCGCCCGACGTGGCGCCCAGGATGTTGAGCTGCTCGCCGCGGCGGCCGAGCTCGTACTCGAACAGCTGGCCCAGCAGCTGCATGGCCATGTCCTTGAAGGCCAGCGTGGGCCCGTTGGACAGCGCCTCGATGTGGAGGCCGGAATCGCCCAGGCGGCGCACCGGCACGATGGCCTCGCTGCCGAAGACCTCGGCGGTGTACGTGCGACGCACCAGCGCACGCAGGTCATCGGCCGGGATGTCGTCGATATAGAGCGACAGGATCTCGAAGGCCAGGTCCGCG
The DNA here is from genome assembly GCA_016213265.1 of Burkholderiales bacterium. Classification (GTDB taxonomy): domain Bacteria; phylum Pseudomonadota; class Gammaproteobacteria; order Burkholderiales; family Burkholderiaceae_C; genus Ideonella. The sequence goes on from JACRBA010000069.1 coordinate 7,170, forward strand.
TACGGCAGGCCACGCCAGCGCGCCAGCGTGGCGGCGTCCACCTGCGGGTAGCGCTCGGGCAGATAGAGGCCGCCGTCGGGCGCCAGGCCCTCCAGCAGGATCTCGCAGAATCGCTTGGGCGCCGACGCGTCGCCCCGGGTGCTGATGTAGCGCATCGCGTGCCGCCGGGCCCTCAGGCCAGCTCTTCCTTGCGCAGCGACACGATCGGCGCCAGCACGGTCGGCAGGGCCTGCATGCGCGTCAGCGCCTCGCGCATGCGGCCTTCCACCGTGTCGTGCGTGAGGATGATGAGGTCGGTGGACTTCTCGCCCTCATTCGACTCGCGCTGCAGCACGGCATCGATGGAGATGGCGTGCTCGGCCAGGATGGTGGTGATCTTCGACAGCACGCCTGCCTCGTCGGCCACCCGCAGCCGCAGGTAGAAGGCGGTGACCACCTGCTCGATGGGCAGGATGGGCGTGTCGGCCATGGCATCGGGCTGGAAGGCCAGGTGCGGCACGCGGTGGTCGGGGTCGGCCGTGTGCAGGCGGGTGATGTCCACCAGGTCGGCCACCACGGCCGACGCGGTGGGCTCGGAGCCCGCGCCCTTGCCGTAATACAGCGTGGTGCCCACGGCGTCGCCCTGCACCACCACCGCGTTCATCGCACCCTCCACATTGGCGATCAGTCGCTTGGCCGGCACCAGCGTGGGGTGCACCCGCAGCTCGATGCCCTGCTCGCGGCGGCGCGTGATACCCAGCAGCTTGATACGGTAACCCAGCTGCTCGGCATAGCGGATGTCCGTGGCCGCCAGCTGGGTGATGCCTTCGACATGGGCCTTGGCGAACTGCACCGGCACGCCGAAGGCGATGGCGCTCATGATGGTGGCCTTGTGGGCGGCATCCACGCCCTCGATGTCGAAGGTGGGGTCCGCCTCGGCATAGCCCAGGCGCTGCGCCTCCTTCAGCACGGTGGCAAAGTCCAGCCCCTTGTCGCGCATCTCGCTGAGGATGAAGTTCGTGGTGCCGTTGATGATGCCGGCGATCCACTCGATGCGGTTCGCCGTCAGGCCCTCCCGAAGCGCCTTGATGATGGGGATGCCCCCGGCGACTGCCGCCTCGAAGGCCACCATCACGCCCTTCTCGCGGGCGGCGGCGAAGATCTCGTTGCCGTGCACGGCCAGCAGCGCCTTGTTGGCCGTGACCACGTGCTTGCCGGCGGCGATGGCCTCCAGAACCAGCGTCTTGGCCACGCCATAGCCGCCGATGAGCTCCACCACGATGTCGATGGCCGGGTTGGCGATCACGGCGCGCGCATCGGCCACCACCTCGACGCCCTCGCCCACGATGCTGCGGGCGCGGGCCACGTCGAGGTCGGCCACCATGGCGATCTCGATGCCGCGGCCGGCGCGGCGCTGGATCTCATGCTGGTTGCGCTGCAGCACCTTGAAGGTGCCGGAGCCGACGGTGCCGATGCCGAGCAGGCCGACCTGGATGGGTTTCATGGGAAGTCCGTGGAACGCGATAGGGAGGGAAGCCCGCGGTCACGCCGTGTGGCGCTTGCGGTACTGGTCGAGGAAGCGGGCGATGCGCCCGATGGCCTCGGTGAGGTCGTCGGTGTTGGGCAAGAACACCAGGCGGAAGTGATCGGGCGTCGGCCAGTTGAAGCCGGTTCCCTGCACGATCAGCACCTTTTCCTCGGCCAGCAGCTCGTAGGCGAACTGCTGGTCGTCCTCGATCGGGTAGACCTTCGGGTCCAGGCGGGGGAACATGTACAGCGCCGCGGTCGGCTTGACGACCGAGACGCCGGGACTCTGGGTGAGCAGCGAATGCGCCAGGTCGCGCTGGCGGGCCAGGCGGCCGCCTGGTGCCACCAGGTCGTCGATGCTCTGATAGCCGCCCAGCGCCGTCTGGATGGCGAGCTGGCCGGGGGTGTTGGCGCACAGCCGCATCGAGGCCAGCATGTTCAGGCCCTCGATGTAGTCCTTGGCGCGCTTCTTGTTGCCCGACACCACCATCCAGCCGGCGCGGTAGCCGCAGGAGCGGTAGTTCTTGGACAGGCCGTTGAAGGTGAGGAACAGCACGTCGTCGGCCAGCGACGCGATGCTCGTGTGCTGGGCGCCATCGAACAGCGTCTTGTCGTAGATCTCGTCGGCGAAGACCACCAGCTGGTGCTGGCGCGCCACCTCCACGATCCGCTGCAGCACCTCCACCGGGTACAGCGCCCCGGTCGGGTTGTTGGGGTTGATGATCACGATGGCCTTGGTGCGCGGCGTCACCTTGGCCTTCATGTCGTCGATGTCGGGCATCCAGCCCGAGCCCTCGTCACACCGGTAGTGCACCGGCGTGCCGCCCGACAGGGCCACCACGGCGGTGTACAGGGGGTAGTCGGGCGATGGGATCAGCACCTCGTCGCCGGCATCGAGCAGCGCGTTCATGCTCATGGCGATGAGCTCGGATGCGCCGTTGCCCAGGTACACGTCGTCCACCGTGACGCCGGCGATGTGCTTCTGCTGGCAGTAGTGCACCACCGCCTTGCGCGGGGCGAACAGGCCCTTGGAATCGGTGTAGCCGGCCGCCACCTGACTGGGCAGGTTGCGGATCATGTCCTGGATGATCTCGTCGGGCGGCAGCAGGCCGAACGCGGCGACGTTGCCGATGTTCAGCTTGATGATCTTCTGGCCCTCCTCCTCCATCTGCCGGGCCTTGTCCAGCACCGGCCCGCGGATGTCGTAGCCGACGTTGGCGAGCTTGCTGGATTTGGCGATCGGCTTCACGGGGAGAACTCCTGGCGCGGGCCGCGGGCTGGGCTGCCGTCGACCACGACAGCGCTGATGTTGCGCTGCAAAACGTAGAATTTAAACACAGGAGGCCCAGTGAAATTTCAACCCGATCAGCTGGACGGCGTGAACGCCATCTCGCGGCTCGAAGCCGGCCGCATCTGGGTGCACGCCATGCCGTTCTCCCACAGCGTCCTGGTGCCCTGGCGTGGCGATGTGCAGCCCTGGCCGGCCGAGCGGCTGGAGGATCTTGACACCGCGTGCTTCGACCTCGCGGCGCAATGGCAGCCCGAAGTGGTGATCTTCTGCAGCGGCCCCACCCACCGCTTCGTGTCGCCAGCGCTCTACCGCGGCCTCATCGCACAGCGCATCGGCGTGGAGACCATGGACACGGCCGCCGCATGCCGCACCTACAACGTGCTGGTCAATGAAGGGCGCAAGGTCGTGGGTGCGTTCATCGTGGCGCAAGCGGCGTCCACCCCCTGACCGGCAAGCCGCCGGTACGGGAATAGCGCACGCATGAACCTATAATTGCGGGCTGAGCCTCGACGGGGCGCCCGCATAACGACACCTATCTCCACATGACGCCAGCCCTCAACAAGACCCTGCCGGAGATTGAAGCGCAAGCCACGGGAGGGGTGAAGTTCACGCCGCAGGCCTTCAAGGGCCGCGCCATCGTGCTCTATTTCTACCCGAAGGACAACACCCCCGGCTGCACCACCGAAGCCATGCAGTTCCGCGACCAGCACGCTGAATTCGTGAAGGCCGGTGCCGTGGTGTTTGGCGTGTCGCGCGACAACATGGCCTCGCACGACAAGTTCAAGCAGAACCTGGAGCTGCCTTTCGAGCTGATCGCCGACACGGAAGAAAAGCTCTGCCATATGTTCGGCGTGGTGAAGAACAAGATCATGTACGGCAAGAAGGTGAAGGGCATCGAGCGCTCGACCTTTCTCATCGATGCCACCGGGGTGCTGCGCGCCGAGTGGCGCGGCATCAAAGTTGCCGGCCATGTGGACGAAGTGCTGCAGGCGGTCAGGGATCTGAAGAAGGCCGCCTGATGCGGCTGGACGGCCCGGTGCGATGTGCATAATGGGGCCATGCCCGAGACCGTGATGCCCGGCATCCACCCACCAAGCCGCACAGTCGTCTGTGCGGCTTTTTTGTCTCTGGCTGCCGCGCACCTCCGTCACCGAGCCTGATCGTCCATGCCCCTGCCGAAGCCCCCAGCCACCCGCGCCGCCACCCTCCCCGCCTCCGCCTACGAGACCCAGGCCGCGCCGCGATCGGGCCGCACCCGCCCCGCGCCGGCCGTCGCCCCGGCGGAAGACGCCGGCGCGCCCGCCCTGGCCCTTCGCCAGGACACCGCGCCGCCATCGGCACGGTCGACCCCGTCCAAGACCGGAAAACCCGCACGCAGCGCGGTGGTCGCCGACATCCCGGCACCCAAGGCACCGGCCTCCGCCCCGGCCCGGCCCACCGCCACGCAGCCCAAGCAACGCAAGCCCAGGCGTGACGGCCCGGCCAAGCTGTTCGTGCTGGACACCAACGTGCTGATGCACGACCCGATGTCGCTGTTCCGCTTCGACGAACACGACATCTACCTGCCCATGATCACGCTCGAGGAGCTGGACGGGCACAAGAAGGGCATGAGCGAGGTGGCGCGCAA
>JACRBA010000070.1 GCA_016213265.1 Burkholderiales bacterium
CCACGCGCGCGGGCGGCGTCACCGCGTGCCAGGCGGGGCCGTGCGGGCCGGCGCTGAGCGCGCCGGCCTGCCAGCGCAGCGTGGCGATGGGGCTGTGGCCACCGGGGCGGTTGAGGAACTGCTGCGGCGGGTTCACCTGCCAGGGGCGCTGCACCAGCAGCAGCGTGGCCGTGAGCGGCCGCGTGCCCGTGGCGCGCAGCCGGTAGCGCACGAGCCCGGTGGCCCGCCCCGCCGTGCCGCTGGCACCGGCCTCGATGTCCAGCGTGAAGGCCGGGTGCGTCCAGCGCACGCGCGGCTGTGGCAGGTAGCCCTCGGCCAGGTGGTGGCTGGCCTGCACGTCGGCCCAGCTCACCAGGGTGCGCGTCGGGCGGCCCTTCTCACGCCCTTCCAGCAGCACGAAGGGCTCGAGCGAGGGCGCGCCGGGTGCCGGCTCGATGGCGCCGTCCTCCGACATCAGCGCCGACCACCGGGCGCCGCCATCCACGCCCACCAGGGTCCAGTAGTTCTGCTCGCCCAGGTAGGCGCGCGGGAAGGCGCCGCGCGGCAGGGCCTGGGCGCGCGCGGCAGTGGCCGCGTCGGGGCTGCGCCAGCGGCCGGCCTCCACCAGCGTGACGCGCGGCAGGGTGGCCGGGCCCCGCGGGGGCGGCGCCAGGGGGCGCAGGCGCAGCCGGCGCGCCTCGGCATCGGGCAGGAACAGCGCATCCACCGGGCCGGCCGCGGCGTGTACCTGGGCCAAGGGCTGCCATCGGCCGCGTCCGTCGTCGGCCTCCACGGCGTAGTCGCGCCAGCGGGCCCCGGGGCTCCCCCAGTGCAGCTGCAGGCCGCTGAATTCGCGCAGCGCGCCGAGCTCGATGTGGACCTCGGCGCCGCCCGCGGCGGCCACCACCTGCGGCGTCGGCCAGGCGGCCGGCACGGGCGCGCGCTCCACCAGGCTCAGCCGCTCGAAGCACACGGCACCGCGCCCGCCGCCCTGGCCGCTGGCCACCACCCGCTCCAGGGCGGCGGGCCGGCGCAGGCGCTTGTCGGTGGTGGGCCCCCAGGCGAACTCGATCTGGCGCTGGCGGATGCGCAGCTCCGTGGGCGCGGCGGGCGGGCGCCCGTCGGGCCGGTACAGCCACCACACGTTGTCTCCGCTCGCGTCGGTGAGCTTGAACTGGAAGTGGTTGGGTTCGCCCTGGCCATGGTGGCGCAGGCGGAACTCGTAGTTCGCGGGCAGCGCGATGTCCAGCGGCCGGCGCGCCACCGCGTAACCGGACACGCCGCGGAAGTCGTAGTCCAGGCACAGGCCGCCCGTGGGCGCCGGGCGCAGCGCGGCCTGCACCTGGTCGGACGCGCTCGCCTGCCAGCGCGAGGCGTCGCGGAAGTCGTCGAGCAGGGTCTCGTCGCCGGGCGCGGCCACTGCACCGCACACCGTGGCGGCCATCAGCAGGCCGACCGCGGGCGCCAGCCTCGAATGCCGGGCCGTCATTGCTTCACGCCTCCCAGGGTCAGCCCTTGCAGGTAGTGGCGCTGCAGCAGCAGGAACAACGCGAGCACGGGCAGCACGGTGATCACCGCGCCGGCCATCATCAGCTCGGCGTCCTGCACGTGCTCGCGGCTCAGCGCGGCCAGCGCCACCGGCAGGGTGTGCCGCTCGCCATCGGTGAGCACGATGAGCGGCCACATGAAATCGTTCCAGCTGGCCAGGAAGGCGAACACCGCCAGCGTGGCCAGCACCGGGCGCAGCAGCGGCAGCACCACCGAGACGAAGATGCGCCATTCGCCCGCGCCGTCCATGCGTGCGGCTTCGATGAGCTCGTCGGGGATGCTGCGCGCGTACTGGCGCACCAGGAAGATGCCGAAGATGCCGGCCAGCGAGGGCACCAGCACGCCTGCGTAGGTGTTCACCAGGCCCATGCCCTTGAGCATCAGGAACAGCGGCAGCATGGCCACCTGGCCGGGGATGACCAGCGCCGCGATGAGCGCGGCGAACAACCGGTCGCGCCCGGCGAAATGCAGCTTGGCGAAGGCGTAGCCCGCCAGCGTGTTGAAGCTGACCGAGACCACCGTGGCCGCGATCGCCAGCCCCAGGCTGTTGAGGAACTGCCGCCCCAGGCCGCCGCTGGACAGCAGCGCGCGGTAGTGCACCAGCGTGGGCTCGGCCGGCCACAGCGGCGGTGGGTAGCTGCTGGCCTCGCCCGGGCGCATGAAGGAGGCCGCCAGCATCCACAGCAGCGGCGACACGGCGGCCAGCGCCGCGAGCGCGAGCACGCCGTTCACCGCCACGGCGCGGGCGCGGTCGCCCCTCATGCCCAGCCCCTGCGGCGCGCCAGCGCCAGCAGCCCGCGCGTGACCACCACGATCAGCGCGAACAGCACGAAGGCCACCGCCGAGGCCATGCCCAGGTTCCACCAGCGGAAGCCCTCCTCGTACATCAGGTAGAGCACGCTCACCGTGGACTGCAGCGGGCCGCCCTGCGTCATCACATAGGGCTCGGCGAAGAGCTGGAAGTAGCCGGCCGTGGTGAGGATGCCCACCATCAGCAGCGTGGGGCCCAGCATGGGCAGCGTGACGTGGCGGAACTGCGCCCAGGCGCCCGCGCCATCGAGCCGCGCGGCCTCGTACAGGTCGTCGGGAATGGCCTGCAGCGCGGCGATGAAGATGATCATGTTGCCGCCGAAGTTCTTCCACGCCGCGAAGACGATGATGGCCGGCATGGACCAGGCCGGGTCGCCCAGCCAGTCGATGGGCGGCAGGCCCAGCTGCACCAGGGCCTGGTTGATCCAGCCGTAGCGCACATGGAAGAGGTAGCGCCACACCACGGCCACCGCCACCAGCGTGGTGACCACCGGCGCGAACAGGGCCGTGCGGAACAGCGGCTTGAAGCGCGCCAGCCGCGACTGCAGCAGCACCGCCGCGCCCAGCGACAGCACGAGCGACAGCGGCACGCCCAGCGCCACGAAATAGGCGGTGCTGCCCAGCGCGCGCCAGAACAGCGGGTTGCCCAGCAGCTGCACGTAGTTGTCCAGGCCCACGAAGCGCAGGTGGCGCAGGTCGGCCAGGGCGTACAGGTCGAAGTCGGTGAGGCTGAGCACCAGCGCGGCGGCCACCGGCACGGCGAAGAACAGGCCGATCACGCTGAGCGCGGGCAGCACGAAGGCCCAGGCGGCGGCGCGGCTCATGCGGGGCTCCTGTCGAGCATCCAGCGCCGCTTGGCGAGCAAGCCGTCCACGCGCGCGTCGAGCGCCCGCGCCACCGGGGCCGGCGCGCTGCGCTCGTGCACCGCGCGCGCGGCGAACAGCTGCATCTCCTGCGCGATGCGCTCCCACTCGGGCACGGCGGGCGTGGGCTTCACGCGCTCGAGCTGCTCGGCGAAGGCGCGCGCCTGCGGGTCGGCGGCCAGGGGGGGGTCGGCCCAGCTGGCGCGGCGCGGCGGCAGGTTGCCGGTGAGGCGGTAGAAGTGCTGCTGCACGGCCGGGCGCGAGAGGTACTCGATGAGCGCCCAGGCCTCGCGCGGCGCACGCGAGCGCTTGAACAGCACCAGGCTGGAGCCGCCGGCGATGGACGCACCCGGGCCCTGCGGGCCGGGCAGCGGCGCGGTCGTCCAGGCGCCCTGCAGCCCGGCCGGCAGGCGGCGGCGGAACTCGCCCAGGTTCCACGGGCCCGAGAGGTACAGCGCGAAACTGCCGCGGGCGAACTCCTGCCACAGGTTGGCCACCTGGTTGTTCGTCACCGGCGGGGCGAAGCCGCGCTCGAACATCTGCAGGTAGAAGCCCAGTGCGCGCTCGAAGCCGGGGCTGGCGAAGCCGCCGCGCCGGCCACCGTCGCGCAGCAGCGGCTCGGGCTGCTGCAGGGCCAGCGCCAGCAGGGGCTCGAACTCGTTGAGCGGCAGCAGCTGCGGGTGCGCCACACCGATGCCCTGCAGCGCCTGCATGGCCTGCACCCAGCCGGCCCAGGTGTCGGGCAGGCGCGCGAAGCCGGCGCGCGCGAGCAGGTCGCGGCGCACGTACAGCAGGCGCGTGTCCACGTACCACGGGATGCCGTGCAACACACCGTCGACCACGTTGGTGCGCCAGATGCCGTCGAAGTAGTCGCTGCGCGCGATGGACGGTGCGGCCGCCAGGCGGGCATCGAGCGCCTCCACGGCGCCCAGGGCCACCATCTCCGGCAGCCAGGTGTTGCCGATCTGCGCCACGTCAGGCGTGGCGTCGCCCGCGAAGGCCGTGAGCAGTTTCTCGTGCGCCGCCGTCCAGGGCAGCTGCTCGATGCGCAGGTCCACCGTCGGGTGCTCGGCCCGGAAGCCGGCCAGCAGCTCGTGCGCCACCTCGCCCTCGCGCCCCATGGCCCAGAAGCGCAGGGTGGTGCGGCCGCGCTCGGGCGCGCAGCCGGCCAGGGGCGCCACGACGGAGGCGGCAGCGATGCGAAGCATCTGCCGCCTCCCACCCAGCGGCGTGCGCGGATCCGGCTTCGCCGGTCCGCTGCGCGAGCCCCCTCGGGGGGCAGCGACCGGCAGGGAGCGTGGGGGCCTCACGTTCACATCCAGCCGCCGGTGAAGCCGGCGCGTTGGAGTCCACGGCGGAGGTGGGCGTTGCGGCGCATCGCGCGCCACACCAGGTCGTGCCGGTGGTTGGCGATCATGGCCACGATGGGGCCCTGGTCGATGCCCAGGTAGTCGGTGTCCACCCAGCCGAAGCCGGGCACCACGCGGCCGTTGGACAGGCGCGCCCGCTCGTCCACGAAGCTGGGGTTGAAGGCGTCGAGAAAGCCGTACTCGCCATAGAGCTGCGCGCCGTAGGTCTGGTGCATGGCCTGCAGCGCCGCGGTCACTTCGGCCGGCGCGAAGGGCAGCGAGGCGGCCGCGGCGGTGGGCGCGATGGTGCCATCGTCGAGCATGTCCACGCGGCCGGCGCCGCGCGCGCGGTAGTCGTGGAACTCGCGCTCGCGGCCGGCGTGGTCGCGGGTGCGCAGGTGGCCCGGGCCGTCGCACGCCGTCAGCCCCCACACATCGGCGCCATAGCCCTTCCAGCCGCCCGGGTTGGCGATGGCGTAGGCACGCTGCGACAGCGTGGCGCGCCGGCTGTTCTCGAAGTAGTCCAGGCCCTTGCCGCGCATGTACGCGTCACGCAGGCCGCGGAAATCCACCCACACGTGCGAGTACTGATGCCAGAACATCGGCGCGCCGCCCAGGTGCTCGATGCCCATGAACGGCCCCCAGGTGCGCGGGTAGGTGGCGCAGAAGGCAGCCCACGAGTCGTCGCGTGCGGGGTGCGTGGGCGAGCCGAGCGCCAGCAGGTACAGCACCATCGCCTCGTCGTAGCCGTGGTAGTCGACGAAGGGGGCGAAGCCGCGCGCTGGGTCCCAGCCCATGCAGATGAGGCCACCGCGCTGCTGCGCCCAGCGCCAGTCCACGCGGGTGTAGAGCGTCTCGGCCAGGGTACGGATCTCCGACTCCGTGGCGTCGGTGCCGTCGAAATGGCTGTGCACGTGCAGCACGCCGGCCATGAGCAGGGCGGTGTCGATGGTGGACAGCTCGACCCGCTCGTTGAAGCGCAGCCCCGTGCCCATGTGCAGGAAGTGGTAGAAGAAACCGCGGTGGCCGGCGGTGCCCATGACGGCCTCGCCCTGCGGCGCGTGGGCCAGGAAGCGCAGCGTGCGCCGCACCCGCTCGGCGGCCTGCGCGCGGGTGACCAGGCCTCGCTCGGCGCCCACCACCAGGGCGGTGAGCCCGAAGCCCACGGCGGCCACGCTGGCCATGTCGGGGTTGCCGGGCCAGCGGTCGGGGATGAGGCCCGTCTCGGGGTGGGCGGTGTCCCAGAAGAAGCGGAAGGTGCGCGCCTCGATGTCGTCCAGCAGCGCGGCGTCGCCGAGCCGGGCTGGCGTCGTGCCCGGACCGACGGCGATCGCATGCGGCGCGCCGCGCCCCGTGTCGGCGCAGCCGGCGCCCAGGCCGGCCAGGGCTGCGGCGCCGGCGGATGCGGCGGCCAGCCACTGGCGGCGGGTCCACAGGCGGGCGGAGGGTGTCGGTGCAAGCGGCATCGTGCAGGGATGGGGCGGCGGAATGACAAGGGGGCGCCGGCGGGGCGCCCCCTGTGCGGGTCAGGCGCTCAGAACTTGTAGCCCAGCACCAGGCGCAGGGTGCGCATGGGGCCACGCATGGCGTTGGGCTTGCCGAGGTTGGGGTTGTCGCCCCCGTACTCGTTGGCACTGCCCGGGCCGCCGACCCAGTCGTCGTAGCCGCCGTAGTTCTTGGTGTTGAGCACGTTCAGCACGTCCAGGCGCGTGTTCACCTTGCCCAGTCCCACGCCCCAGTCCTTCGCCACGGCCAGGTCGAGCTGGTTGAACTGCCGGCTGTCGGCTTCGCGGTAGACGCATTCGCCGGGCACGGTGTCGGAGGGGAAGCCGCCGGTGCAGTCGGTCAGCTGGCGCGGCAGGCCGCTGGCCCAGGTGTACTTGGCCGACAGCTGGATGCCCCAGGGCAGCAGGCCGTCGGTGACGCCCGCCGCGACGACGCGGTGCTTGTCCACCATGCGCGAGGTGTGGAACGCGCGGCCGCCGCGGCCATAGGTCCAGTCGAAGATGTCGTTGTCCCAGTTGCGGGCGGTGGTCTGGGCATCGCTGTAGGTGTAGGCCAGCGTCAGGCCCCAGCCCGACTCGGTGCTGTAGGGCTTGTCGGCCTTCACGAACAGGGAAGAGGTCTTGTTCTCGCCCACGAAATCGCCCAGCACCAGCGTGCCGTAGCCGCGCGGGCCGCCCCACAGCGGGTCGATGGGGCTTTGCGTGTGCCAGCCGCCGTTGAAATCGCGGTTGCCGCCGAACCAGGTGAACTGGTTCTGCGCGTGCACGTGGCTGTAGGCGACCTCGGCGTTCCAGGTGCCCAGCGCCTGGCGCAGGCCCAGCGTGTACTGGTCGGCGAACGGCATCTTGAAGTCGTTCTTGATCAGCCAGATCTCGCCGTTGGCCTGCGCGTTCTTCTGCTTCTCGTCGAGCGCATGGTTGGCCATCGCGCGGTCGTACGAGCGCCCCCAGCCGCCGTAGACCACCGAGCGGCGGTCGCCGAACAGGTCGTAGCTGGCGCCCAGGCGCGGCGCGAAGGCGCCCTTGAAGCTCTTGCGCGACTTGCCGTCGGCGATGTACTGGTCGATGTCGATGCCGCCCAGCGCCAGCGACTCGGCGTAGGTCTGACCCGCCGGTGCCGTGACGCCGCCGAAGGTGCGGCCGTCTTCCGCGTAGAGCGCCGCCACGCGGTCGGCCGGCGTCACGTAGTCGTTGTTCAGCATGTTGGACTCGTAGTCCCAACGCAGGCCGATGTTCACCTCGAGCTGCTTGGTCACGCTCCAGTCGTCCTGCAGGTACAGGCCGAACTGCTGGTTGCCATAGCCCACCGACACCGGCGCCAGGGCGCGGTCGATGCGGCACTGGTCGGTGCTCTGCACGCCGCCGGTGTCGGTGAAGTTGGTGCCCGTGCAGTCGCTGCCGTCGTAGTAGGGCAGGCCGGTCACCGGGTCGATCACCACCTGCACGATGTCCACGCTGCGCGAGGTGCCCGAGAGCCGGTACTTCAGGTCCTTGAGCTTCACGCCGCCCTTGACGACGTGGCCCTTGGCGCCCGTCCACGTGAGCTCTTCGCTGACGAAGGTGCCGCGCTGCTGTCGGAACTGGGCGTCGGGCGAGCCGCCGGCGAACAGCACGTCCTGCGAGTTGGCCAGCGTGCCGGTGGGCGAGCCCTTGTACTTGACGAAGGGCTCGGTGGCGGCGGACTTGGGGTTGTAGGTGTACTCCTCCCAGCCCACGCGGGCCTCGCTCAGCAGGTTGCCGAAGGTCCACTCGTGCTTGAGGTCCAGCCGGGTCTCTTCGTTGATGCGGTCCTTGTCGTTGCCGGGCACGCTGAGGTTGGTGTCCTCGGGCACGCGGTCGCTCTCCTTGCGCAGCTTGGCGCTGAAGGTCAGGCGCTGGTCGTCGTTGAGCTGCGCGTCGATCTTGCCGAGGAAGAGGTCTTCGTGGAACTTGTCCACCGTGCTGCCCGCCAGGGCCAGCAGCTCGGGCACGATGCCCACGCCGGCCGGCAGCAGGTTGGTGTTGCGCGCCACCACCTGGCGCGTGTCGTCGATCTGCTTGCCGTCGTAGGCGGCGAAGAAGTGGATGCGGTCCTTGACGATGGGGCCGCCCAGCGCGCCGCCGTACTGCATCTGGGTGGAGGGCAGTCGCGGTGCGCCGTTGCGCTCGGCCTCCTCCTGCAGCGGGCTCATCTCGGTCCAGTTGGTGCCGGTGCGGTCGACGTAGACCTCGCCGTGGAACTCGTTGGTGCCCGAGCGCGTCACGGCCGTGATGGCGGCGCCGCTGACCTGGTCGAACTCGGCCTTGTAGTTCTGCGTCAGCACCTTGTACTCGGCGATGGCCGACTGCGGGAACGGGTTGCCGCGCGTGGCGTCCATGCCCGTGGCGCCGTTGCGCAGGATGTTGTTCTTCTGGCTGACGCCGTCGATGAACACGTTGATGTTGTTGCGGTCCTGTGCGCCGCTCTGCAGGTTGACCTGCCCGGTGTTGGCCGACTGCACGAAGGCCACGCCGGGCGCCAGGTCCACCGAGCTGAGGAAGTTGCGCGTGTTCTGCGGCAGCTGCTCGATCTGGCGGCGCGTGACGTTGGTGCCCACCTGCGAGTCCTTCACATCGCGCCGCGTCAGCGAACCGACGATGGTGACGCGCTGGGTGTCGCCGCCCAGCGCCAGGTCCACCGTGGCCGTCTGGCCCACGAGCAGCGTCACCTCCTCCGAGGCCTGCTCGCCCACGCGGATCTCGTAGCGGCCGGGCGCCAGGCCCACCAGCACGTAGCTGCCGTCCGCCGCGGTGGTGGTGCGGTAGGTGGTGCCGTTGTCCTTGTTGACCACCACCACCGCAGTGCCCGCCTGCGGCGCCGCCTGGCCCTGGCTGACCTGGCCGCGCAGGGTGGCGGTGCTCACCTGGGCATGGCCGGGCAGGCTGGCGCCGGCCAGCAGCATGGCCGCCGCCGCGGCCAGCGCGTGGCGATGAAAACCTTTTCTCTTGGGGCTCATGGCGTGTCTCCGTCGTCTCGAGGTGTTGTGGTGGGGCCGGGAAAGCGGGAAGGAGGTGCGGCGCCTGCCCCGCGCGTCAGGCGGGCAGGGCGGCCGCGGCGCGGCGCTGGCTGGAGTCGCGCACCACCAGCTCGGCGCGCAGCACCCGGTGCGCGGGCGGGGCGGGCGGGTCCGCAGGCGGCTGCTTCATGGCGGCGGCCAGCTCGGCCAGGGCCAGCGCGCCCAGCTCGACGATGGGCACGCGCACGGTGGTGAGGGCGGGCCGCACGTAGCGGCAGATGGGGATGTCGTCGAAGCCGGCCAGCGCGATGTCCTGCGGCACGGCCAGGCCGGCGCGCGTGAACGCGGCCAGGCAGCCCAGCGCCATCATGTCGTTGCCCGCGAACACCGCGTCGGGCCGCTCGGCCAGGGCCAGGATCTCCTGGCCGGCGCGCTCGCCGCTGGCGTCGGTGAAATCGCCCTGCAGCACCAGCTCGCGTGCGCCGGGCAGCGCCTCGGCCAGCGCGCTGCGGTAGCCGCGCAGGCGCTCCTGCGCCTCGTGGTTGTGCTCGGGCCCGGCAATGAAGGCGATGCGCCGGTGGCCCATGGCGGCCAGGTGGCGCACCATGGCCTGCGCGCCGCCCACGTTGTCCACGCGCAGGGTGGCGTGCTCGGCATCGTCGACGCTGGCGTTCATGAGCACGGCGGGCAGGCCGGGCGGCAGGTTGCCGCCCAGGAAGTTGGCGTCCACGTGGGGCGACATGACGAGCAGCCCGTCCACCCGGCCGTGCATGGCGCGCAGGGCGGCGGCGGCCTCGGCGGCGTTGTCGTGCGAGCTGCTCAGCAGCAGGTGCAGCCCGCGCGTGCGGGCGGCCAGGTCGATGCCGCGGATCAGCTCGGAGAAGAACTCGCCGTGCAGGTCGGGCAGCAGCGCGCCCACGGTGTGCGTGCGGCGGGTGATCAGGCTGCGCGCCGCCGACGAGGGCGTGAAGCGCAGCTCGGCGGCGATGCGCTGGATGCGCTCGCGCGTCTCGGGGGTGACGGCGGCGTGGCCGTTCATCACACGCGAGACGGTGGCCACCGACACCCCGGCTTCGCGGGCGACATCCTTGATCGTGGTGGCCATGGTGGGAAACGCAGCGCGCGGCAGTGGAGGAACCCGCGATCCTAGGCGCGGCCCAGGCAGCGGCCCTGGCTGGCGATGACCTGCGCATACAGGCGGGCCGTGGACTTGGGCGTGCGCTTCTGCGTGCTGAAGTCCACGTGGACCAGGCCGAAGCGCTTGGAGTAGCCATGCGCCCACTCCAGGTTGTCCAGCAGCGACCAGGCGTAGTAGCCGCGCACGTCCACGCCCGCGGCGCGGGCCGCGTGCACGGCGCGCAGGTGCTGCGCCAGGTAGTCGCGGCGCAGCGGGTCGTCCAGCTCGTCGCCGCTCACCTGGGGCGGGTCGTAGAAGGCCGAGCCGTTCTCGGTCACGTACAGCGGCAGCTCGCCGTAGCGGCGGCGGAACCAGGTCAGCGTGTCGGTGAGGGACGGCGCGTGCACCTCCCAGCCGGTCTCGGTGTGGGTGGCCTGCGGCTGGCGCACCGGGGCGGCGCGCTGCAGCCACACGGCGGGGTCGTGCTGCACCACGGCGCGGGTGTAGTAGTTGATGCCCACGAAGTCCAGCGGCTGGCGCGCCAGGGCCAGCTCCTCGGGCGTCCAGTCCACCCACGCCTCGCCGAACACCTCGGCCAGCTCCGGCGGCGTGCGGCCGAGCAGGGCCGGGTCGAGGAACTGGCGGTTCATGTGGGCCTCGGCGCGCGCGGTGGCGGCCCGGTCCGCGTCGCTGTCGCTGGCGGGGTACTTGGGCTCGATGTTCACCACCAGGCCGATGCGGCCGCCGGCGGCCGGCGGCGCGAGCCCGCGGAAGGCCTGCACCGCCCGGCCGTGCGCGCGCATCAGCTGGCGCGCGGCGATGGCGGCCTCGAAGGCGCTGCGGTGGCCGGGGGCGAGCACGCCGTGGAGGTAGCCGCCGTCCGTCACCACCCAGGGCTCGTTGAGGGTGGCCCACATGGGCACGCGGTCGCCCAGGGCCTTGAACAGCACGCTGGCGTAGTCGGCGAACCACTCGGCGATGTCGGGGTTGAGCCAGCCGCCCCGGTCGTCCAGCGCGGCGGGAAGGTCCCAGTGGTAGAGCGTGATGTGGGGCGCGATGCCGGCCTCGAGCAGGCCGTCGACCAGGCGCTCGTAGTGGGCCAGGCCGGCGGGGTTCACGCGGCCGCGGCCCTCGGGGAGGATGCGCGACCAGCTGATGCTGAAGCGGTAGCTGGTGAGGCCGAGCGTGCGCATGAGCGCGATGTCTTCCGGCCAGCGGCGGTAGTGGTCGCAGGCCACGTCGCCGGTGTCGCCGTCGCGCACGCGGCCGGGCGTGTGGCTGAAGCGGTGCCAGATGCTGGCGCCGGCGCCATCGGCCAGCGGCGAGCCCTCCACCTGGTAGGCAGCCGTGGCCGCACCCCACACGAAATCGGGCGGGAACTCGAGGGGCGCGGGCGTGGCAGCGGTCATGGGGAAGGGGCAGCCGACCACGGGCCGCTCGACCCGTGGAAACGTTTACACGGCCGCATGATAGGCGGCGTGGCGGGGGCAGGGAGATCGGTGCAAACCCGGGCCTGGCCGCCTCAGCGGCGCCGGTTGCGCGGGTGTTCGCTGGCCGTGCGCTCGTTGCCGCGCTTGTAGTTGCCGGTGAGCCGGGCCATCAGCTGCTGGGCTGCGCCCGGGTCGTCGGCGTCCAGGGCCTGCAGCAGGTCCTGCGCGTCGGCCCCGCGCAGCGTGGCCGCCAGCCGGCCGTGGTGCAGCACCTCCACGTCGCCGTTCTTCCGGCGCCGATGGGTGAAGCCGAGGTCGCTGTCGTCAGAGGGGGCGGGCATGGCGCGCATCCTACGGGCGCGACAGGCGCGCGCCGTCTGGGGCGCGCGCGGGCTCGGCCGGCCGCAGGCCCGCCACCGCATCGGCCAGCTCGGGGGCATGGTCGAGCAGCACCCGGCAGAACTTCTCGGCCAGCGCCGCGTGGCCCGTGGCGCGCGCATGCAGCGCGTGGGCCAGCAGCTCCATGGCCCAGGGGTCGTCGTGGGCCCACGCCGGTGCGCCATGCCCGCCCTCGGGGTGCAGCAGGCGCGGCAGCAGGCGCACCAGCTTGCGCCCCAGTCCCAGCGGGTCGGGGGCGCGCACGGTGAAGCTGGCGGCCTCCGCGCCGCCGATGAGGGCGCCGTCGAGCCGGTAGCCGCCGGGCTCGCGCGCCACCCGCGTGCGGATCACCACGTCCACCTCGTGCTCGGCCCGCAGGGCGGCCGCCACGGCGGACGCCTCGGCGCCGGGGCCCAGGCGCTGCAGCACGCCCATCAGCGTGGACAGCGGCAGCGGCCAGGCGGCGCCTTCCACGGCGAGCGCGTGGCCCACCAGGGCCACCAGGCCGAGCGCACTGTCGACCTGGCCGGGCGCGGCGGCCTCATGCTCCATCGGCAGCCAGGCCACCAGGGGCGCGCGCCGGGGGGCGGCATCCTGCGGGGTGGCCGCCTCGGTGTGCACCTCGCCAACGAACCGGTAGCCCACGCCATGGCGGGTCTGCA
Organism: Burkholderiales bacterium; assembly: GCA_016213265.1. Classification (GTDB taxonomy): domain Bacteria; phylum Pseudomonadota; class Gammaproteobacteria; order Burkholderiales; family Burkholderiaceae_C; genus Ideonella. Next base: position 12,617 of record JACRBA010000070.1, read on the forward strand.
GCAGGCGCTCGTCGCTGTCGCCGATGGCCCGGCGCACCAGCCACACCGCCCGCGCCAGCGCGCCCTCGGTGACGATGCGGTCGGGCCACACCTCGTCCATCAGCTCGGTCTTGGGCACCACGCGGTGCCGCTCGTGCACCAGGTGGGCCAGCAGGGCGAACGGCCGGGGGGCCAGCGCGGTGAACATGCCGTCCACGCGCAGCTCGCGCGCGCCCACGTCGAGCTGGCAGCGGCCGAACCGGTGGACGGGGGAGGCGGACGGCATGGGGCGTGCGGGTGTCAGAGCAGGCTGGGCAGCGGCAGGGCCGTGAGGCGGTGCGCCGCGTCCGGCCGGCCCGCGGCGGCGTCCTCGCAGGCGGCCAGCAGGGCCAGGTGCGCCGGCGGGCGCCTCGGTGCCAGCAGGGCGAGGCAGCGGTGCTGGTGCTCCACGGCCGCCGCGGCGCGGCCGGCGGCGAGCGCCACGCGGGCACGGCAGGCATGGGCGAGCGGGTGCCGGGCGAGCAGGGGCGGCAGGCCCGCCACGGCCTGCTCGGCGCCCGCCAGGTCGCCCGCCGCGGCACGCAGCCAGGCCACATCGAGCCCGGCCCAGAAACGCTGCAGGGGAAACAGCTCGCGCGCCAGCGCGGCCTCGAGCCCGGCAAGCGCCTGGGCCGGCTCGCCGCGCGCATGGGCCAGGCGGGCCTGGGCCAGCGGCAGCTGGCCGCGCAGGTGCGCGGTGTCGAGCCGGGCGCTGCCCGCCACGCGCAGCTCCGCCTCGGCCTCGTCGAGCTCGCCGGCGAGCACCAGCGCATCGAGCAGCCAGGGCAGGGCCTCCTCCTCGTGGTAGGGGTCTTCGCCGTCGCGGTGCACCTGCACCGCACGCCGCAGGTGCTGCACGGCCATGGCCACGTCGCCTTGCGCCAACGCACGCAGCCCGAGGATGCGCGAGGCGTAGGGCGTGTGCGGCACGCGCGCCTCGATGTCGTCCAGGCGGGCGCCGTCGGGCCCGTCGCGGCCATCGCGCGCCAGATGGCGCACCCAGCACAGGGTGCCGAGAACCTCCAGGCTGTTGCCGCGGCCCAGGTCGTTGGCCAGGGCGGCGGCCACCGCCTCCTCGCTGTGCACCCGCGCATCGGCCAGCCGCCCCATGCGCGCCAGCACCCAGGCGGCGTTGTCGGCCGCGACGATCAGGCCCCCCTGCGAGCGGGCCAGCCGCGACTGGCGCACGGCCTCCTCGATGCAGCCCAGCGCGCGCGGCAGGTCGCCCAGGGCCATGGCCGTGATGGCCTGCATCGTCAACGCCGACACCTCGAGCAGCCGGTTGCCGCTGTGAGTGCACAGCCGGTGCAGGCGGTCCATCAGCGCGTCCATGTCGCGGTAGTCGAGCCGGCCGATGCGCACCGCGCCTTCGAGCATGAGGCTGGCGGCCACCACCTCGGGGTGCGCCTGCTCCGACACCTCCGCCAGCGAGCGGGCGAGCCACGGCACGGCAGCGCTCCAGCGGTTGCGGTGGGCGTACATGCGCGCCACGCAGTGGGCGGCCCACGCCGCCGTGGCCACGTCGCCCTGCCGCTCGGCGCGCGCGCGCAGGCGCCGGGCGCGCCACAGGGTGAGCGGGCTGCCCAGGTTGCTCAGGGCGCGGATGCGCTCGAGCTCGGCCACGTGGTTGTCCGGGTCCAGCGCCAGGGTCAGGTCCAGCAGCGGCAGGGCGCGGTTCGGCTGCTGGCGGGCCACGGCCTCGAGCGCGCGGGCCAGGCACTGCATGGCCAGCGGCCCGCCGGCCGGCGGCCCACCGGCGGGAGCGGCCAGGGCGAAGTGGGCGCGCAGCGCCTGGGCCAGCGCCGTCGCCAGCTCGGCCAGGCTGGGGGCGTGGGCCTCGACGGGGGGGCATCGGGCTCACCGGGCACCTGGCAGCGGGCCAGGAAGCCGCCGTCGCAGGCGGTTACCACGGTGTGCACCACGCGCGCCGCGGGCGCCACGCGCAGCATGGCCTCCTGCCGGGCCTCGCGCGACGGGCCCGAGGCCAGGTGCAGCGCCTGCATCACCGTGCCCGGGGGCAGCACGCCGGTGCCGCCCACGCCGCCGCCCAGCAGATGGATGGTGAGCGCCATGAGCCCGAGCTCGACCCAGGCCAGGCGGGCGTCGCCGGTGGCGTTCTCGAAGGCCAGCAGGGCCAGCGGCCCCGGCGCCCCACTGGCCGAGCCCACGGCGGCGCCATGCAGCGCGCCGGTGAACCGATAGCCCACCCGAGGCACGGTGCGGATGCAGCCGTCGCGACCGCTCTCGCCCAGCGCAGCGCGGGCCTGGGAGATCGCCCGCATGATCGCGTTGTCGGTCACGTTCGGCCTGTCTTGCCACACGGCCTGGCGCAGCTCGTCGGCGCTGACCACCCGGTGGCGAAACTGCACGAGGTGGGCCATTGCGGCCAGCGCGCGCGCCTCCAGCGGCAGCGGCACACCGCTGCGGCTCAGCTGCCGGCGGCACACGTCCAGCAGCAGGTCGTCCCAGGCATACAGCGGGCTCGCCGCCGCGTCGGGCGGGCCGTCGGGCGCCACGGCGGCCGGCGAGCGCGGGGGCTCCGACGCCGTGTCCGGGGGGGAAAGCGTGTCGCTGAACATCGTGCAGGGCGGGGCAGCCCGCCACTTGTAGCGCAACTGTTCAGCCGCGCCAATGGCTGGTCGAACGTTCAGCACATGGGTGTGCCATCGTCGACGGCGAGCGGGGGGGCGGGCCCGCGCGGCGGCCCCTTGCAGGTGCCGCGGGCGGCCGACGACGAGACGCCGCGCCGTCTGGTGGCCCAGGGCCACGCGGTGCCGGGCGACCGGCCCTACGCGCCGGTCATGGGGGATCGCTGATCGCGTGACGCGGCGGCGCCGGGGGCGTGACGCGGCGGCGCCTGCGCTGCACCGGGCAGGCGGCCAGGCACGACCAGCTCTTGCCGTGGGTGACGAGCTGCTCCAGCTCGCGCGGGATCTCGTCGGCCAGCCACTGCATCAGCAGGCGCACCCGCGCGTTGCCGCGCACGTCGGGGTGGTGCAGCAGCCACAGCCCCATGCACTGGCCCTCGATGGGGTCGCTGATGCGCACGAGCCGCGGCTCCTGGGCGGCGGCGAACATGGGCAGCGCCGCAGCGCCGATGCCCGCCGCCGCGGCCTGGAGCATCGCGGGCAGCGAGTCGGCCCTGAGGCGGGGCCTCACGTCGGGCAGGGCGCGCCGGAACCACTGGGCGATGCCGGTGTGCGCCAGCCGGTCGTCGAAGCCCACCCAGGGCAGCTCCTGCAGCACCGGCGTGGCGCCGCGGCGTGGCAGCACGCAGCGCGCCGCATAGAACGCGTAGCGCAGTTCTCCCACCTGCCGGCCCACCATGGATTCCGGCGGGCGCGCGGTGGCGCGCAGCGCGATGTCCGCCTCGCGGCGGGTGAGATCGACCGCGCGGTTGGACACGTCGGCCTCCAGCTCGATGCCGGGGTGCTCGGCGAGGAAGCGGTGCAGCAAGGGCGGCAGCAGGTCGCTGGCCAGCATCTCGCTGGTGGCCAGCCGGATCACGCCCTCCACCCGCGCGTCGGCACCGCTGATGGCGCGCTCGGCGGCGAGCGCGGAGGCCTCCATCTCGGCCGCCGCGGCGGCCACCGCATCGCCCTGCACATTGGTGCGCCAGCCGGTGCGGGCGCGCTCGAACAGGCGTGCGCCGATGCGCGCCTCGGCCTCCTCGATGCGGCGGAACACGGTGGAGTGCTGCAGGCCCAGCTCGCGCGCGGCGCCATTGAGGCTGCCGCTGCGCGCCACGGCCAGCACCGTGCGCAGGTCGTTCCAGTCCAGGTTGCCTGTGCGTGTGTGCAAGGTCGGCTTGCCCATCTTGCGAATGTTCTTGTGTGAATCGACTGCCTATCGTAGGCGCTCCGGTCGCTGCCCGCGACCTTCGCACAAGGAACCCCCATGTCCCGATTCACCCACAAGACCCTGCTCGTCACCGGCGGCACCAGCGGCATCGGCCTGGCCACGGCGCGCCGGCTCGCCGACGAAGGCGCCCGCGTCATCGTCACCGGCTCGCGCAGCGCCTCGCTGCAGGCCGCCCGCGCCGTGCTCGGCGACCACGCGCACTACGTGCACAACGACGCCGCCGACCCCGCCGCCGCCGAGGCGCTGGCCGCCGCGGTGCGTGGGGTGGTGCCGCAACTGGACGGCGTGTTCTTCAACGCCGGCTTCGGCCGCTTCCAGCCGCTGGAGGCGGTGACGGCCGAGGAGTTCGATGCGCAGTTCGCGGTGAACGTGCGCGGCCCGCTGCTGCAGGCCCGCGCGTTGTCGTCGCTGCTGGCGCCCGGCGGTGCACTGGTGCTCAACACCTCGGTGGCGCACGAGAAGGGCTTCGGCACCATGGCCATCTACTCGTCCACCAAGGGCGCGCTGCGCACCCTCACCCGCGTGCTGGCGCGCGAGCTGGCACCGCGCGGCATCCGCGTCAACGCGGTGAGCCCCGGGCCCATCGAGACGGCCTTCTTCGACCGGACCGGCATGCCCGCGTCGGCGGTGGCCGAGTTCGGCCAGGCGGTGCTGCAGCAGGTGCCGCTGGGCCGCTTCGGCCGGCCCGAGGAGGTGGCGGCGGTGGCGGCCTTCCTGCTGTCGGCCGACGCGTCGTTCGTGACCGGCGCCGAGTACGCCGTGGACGGCGGGATCGCGCAGCTGTGAGGCGCCGCGCCGCGCGCCTCACACCTTGGCCGTCTTCCAGCCGCCGCGGCTGAACAGCCACAGGGTGAACAGGCCCACCGATGTCTCCGAGACGAACACCGCCCAGAAGACGCCGGTGGCCTGCCAGCCCAGCTGCAGCGCCAGCAGCCAGGCCAGCGGAATCTGGATCAGCCAGAAGAACACGAGGTTGATCTTGGTGGGCGTGACCGTGTCACCCGCGCCGTTGAAGGCCTGCACGGCCACCATCCACCAGCCGTACACGAAGAACGAGTACGACAGGATGCGCAGCCACTCGGCGCCGATGTCCACCACGCCGCGGTCGTCGGTGAACAGGCCCATCAGCTCGCGCGGGAAGAGGTAGAACATCACCGACACGCCCACGGTGAAGGCCATGTTGATCCAGCCGATGCGCCAGACCGCGGCCTCGGCGCGTTCGGGGTGGCCCGCCCCCAGGTTCTGGCCCACGAGCGTGGCCGCGGCGTTGGACATGCCCCAGGCCGGCATGAGCGTGAACATCATGAGTCGGATGGTGATGGTGGCGCCGGCCACGGCCTCGCTGCCCACCTCCGCCAGCACGCGCATGAGGAAGATCCAGGCCGTCATGCCGACGATCATCTGGCCGATGCCCCCCAGCGAGGTGCGCACCAGGTGCCACAGGGTGGCGGCCTGCAGGCCGAGCTGCGAGGTGGCCAGGCGGATGTGCGGGCTGCCGCGCAGCAGGATCCACAGCTGCATCAGCACGCCCGTGCCCCGGCCGATGACGGTGGCGATGGCCGCGCCTTCGACGCCCAGCGCTGGCACCGGCCCGAGGCCGAAGATGAGGATCGGGTCGAGCACGATGTTCAGGCCGTTGGCCACCCACAGCACGCGCATGGCCACGGCCGCATCCCCTGCGCCGCGGAAGATGGCGTTGCAGACGAACAGCAGCATGATCACCACGTTGCTGCCCAGCATCCACTGCAGGTAGCCCACGCCGTGGGTGAGCGTCCAGTCGTCGGCACCCATGAGCTGCAGCAGCTCACGCGCGTACACGATGCCCACCACGGCAAACGGCAGCGAGGCCAGCACCGCGACCCAGATCGCCTGCGCCGCGCTCACGGCCGCGGCGGCGCGGTCGCCCTCGCCGGTGCGACGCGCCACCAGCGCCGTGACCGCCATCGCCAGCCCCATGCCCACGGCGTAGAGCAGGAACAGGAAGGTCTCGGTGAGGCCGACGGTGGCCACGGCCGAGGGGCCCAGCTTGGCGACGAACCAGATGTCCACCACGGCGAAGGTGGATTCGAGCACCAGCTCCAGCACCATGGGCACCGCCAGCAGGAACACGGCGCGGCGCAGCGGGATGCGGGTGTAGTCGGCCCCCGTGCCGCGCATGGCGTCGCGCACGTCGCGCCACAGCGAGTGAGGCGGCGTCGGCGTGGCGGTGGTGGTGCCGGCAGCAGCGGCAGAGGGTTCGGTCGGGGTCATGCGGGCTCCAGGGTCAGGGGCGGGCGGCGGCCAGTCGGGCGGCCATGCTATGCGGGTGTCGACGAATGGCGCATCCCCGGATCGACACCGCGCGACGCGACGGCGGCGTTGTCCTACGTGGCCTCGCAGCGCCGGCCGACCCCTCGCCGGCAGGGCCCTGGGCACAGTGGACGCACGGCCACCGGCCATCCCGATTCCCCCAGCCACGAACCCCAGGAGCCCGACCATGTGGAAACGCCTCTGCCTCATCCTGCTCAGCGCCGCCTCCGTGGGGGCGCTGAGCGCCTGTGTCGTGGCGCCCGCGCGCCCCGGCTATGTGCATGACGCCGACCGCGACGGCGTGCCCAACGGCTACGACCGTGACCGCGACAACGACGGCACCCCCAACCGCTACGACGATCGCCCGCGCAACCCCTATCGCCGCTGATCCCGTTGACCGGCGCTGACCGGGGATGACGCCACCCCCACCCGGTCCGCCCGCTCGGAACGCGGCTTGCTCTGCGGCGGCACCGCCGCCCCGTGGGGGCGGTGCCGACCGACGAGGGACGTGTGCAGACCATGCTGTGGGTGGCGGGCGCCGTGCTCGCCGTGGCGACACTGCTGCCGCTGTGGCGGCAGTCGAGCTGGTGGGTGCGGGTGTTCGACTTCCCGCGCCTGCAGATCGCCGCCGGCCTGATGGCCGTGCTCCTCGCGCACGCCGCGGTGGGTGGGCGTGACGCCGCGGCGCACGGGTTCCGGGGCGTCCTGCTGGCCTGCCTGGTGCTGCAGGTGCGGCGCATCCTGCCCTACACGCGGGTCGCCCGCGTGCAGGTGCAGCAGAGCAGCTCACGCGACGGCCCGGGGCATCTGCGCCTGTTGTTCGCCAACGTGCTGCAGAGCAACCGCCACGCCGAGGGGCTGCTGCGCGCCGTGCAGGCGAGCCAGCCCGACATCGCGCTGGCGCTGGAGGTGGACGACGCGTGGGTGCAGGCCCTGGCGCCCCTGCGGCACAGCCACCCGCACACGGTGCTGCAGCCGCAGGACAACACCTATGGCATGGCGCTGTACTCGCGGCTGCCGCTCATCGCGCCGCGGCTGGCCTTCCTGGTGCAGGGCGACGTGCCGTCCATCCACCTGCGTGTGCGCCTGGGCACGGGGGCGGAGGTGACGCTCCATTGCCTGCACCCGCGGCCACCGGCGCCTGGCGAGGCCGCCAGTTCCGCGCAGCGGGACGCCGAGCTCGTGCTCGTGGGCCGCGAGGTCAAGCGCCGGCCCGGGCCGGTGGTGGTGATGGGCGACATGAACGACGTGGCCTGGTCGCACACCAGCGCGCTGTTCCGCAAGATCAGCGGCCTGCTCGATCCGCGTGTGGGCCGCGGCATGTTCAACACCTTCAATGCCAAGCACCGCTTCGTGCGCTTTCCGCTGGACCACTTCTTCCATTCCAACGACTTCCGGCTGGTGGAGTTCCGGCGCCTGCCGTTCTTCGGCTCGGACCACTTCCCCGTGTACATCCACCTGAGCCACGAGCCCGATGCCGAGGCCGCGCAGCCCGAGCCCCGGGCCGGCGCGCAGGCGCGGGCCGAGGCGCAGGAGAAGGTGGCCGAAGCGCGCACGTCCTGAGCCTCGACAAGCACCGCGCGCGGCGCACCGACCTACACTTGCGCCCCATGGCGCGCCGCACCCTGCCCCGGACGATCGCCGCATGGCTGGCCATGTGGGCGGTGCTGCTGCCCGTGTGGGCGCCGGTGGCGTCGCAGGCCATGGGCGGGCCGGCCGCACCGGGCGCGCTGGTCGAGATCTGCAGCGCCTCCGGCACGCGCTGGGTGGCGGTGGATGCCAGCGAGGACGCGGGCTCCACGCTGCCCGCCCAGGCCGCGGCCGACTGCCCCTACTGCCTGCATCCGCTGCTGGGCCTGGCCCCGCCCACCTGGGCGCTGGCCCTGCCCAGCCCCGTGGCGGCGCCCCCTGCGCCGCCCGCCGCGGGCGAGCCGCCGGTCATTCGCCACGGCTGGTCGCCCGCCGCACCCCGCGCCCCACCGGCCACGGCCTGAACCGGGCGGCGCACGGCGCGCACAGCGCGGCCGTGACCGCCTGGCGTCCGCCGCCGGATCCGCCCTGGCCCGCTGCTGCGGGCGGGCGCATCCCTTCTGTTTCTGCGGCCGGCCGGCCCGTGGCGGCCGCTGCCTGCGCGCGCTGAGCGTGCGGGCAGCGCCTGCGCGGCCGGACGGCCAGGCCGTCGCTTCCTTCCATGACAGTCCTCTCTCTCGGTGCCGCCCTGCTGGGTGCGGCCAGCAGCGCCATGCCCGCTGCGAACACGGCCGACACGGCCCCCGTGCAACGTGTCGTCATCACCGGCTCCACCATCGACGATCGCTTCGGCGAGAACCGGCGGGAGCCGTCCTCCACCACCACGCTGTCCGGCCGCAAGGTCGAGGCCGAACACGCGGAGAACCTCGTGCAGGTGCTGCGCGCGCTGCCCGGCGTCACCATCGACAGCCAGGGCGGCGACGACCTGAAGATCAAGTTCCGCGGCGTCGAGAACCAGCGCTACATGGGCGAGAAGCCTGGCGTGGCCATCGTCATCGACGGCGTGCCGGTGTTCGAGCGCACCGGCAAGGTGAACATCAACCTCGACAACATCCAGAGCATCAAGGTCATCAAGGGCGGGGCCTCGTACCTGTTCGGTGAGGATGCCCTGGCCGGTGCCGTGATCATCACCACCAAGCGCGGCGCGGCCAGCACGACCGGCGCGCTGGAGGCGGACGGCGGTGCCTACGGCTACCAGCGCGGGCTGGCCCGGCTGGGCGGCGCGGGCGAGGCGCTCTCGGGCCACCTGCAGCTGAGCGACCGCCGCGCCGACGACTACCACTTCCAGTCGCGTTATGCCACGCAGTCGGCGGCCGGCCACCTGCGCTGGTCCCCGCTGGCGGACGCCGAGCTGGCCCTGGGCGTGGAGGTGGACGACCGCTTCCGCGACAAGCACGGCACCGTCACCGGCATCACCCAGGCGGCCGACGACCCGCGCGGCGAGTTCGGCCGCGACTACGCCCGCCATTTCGACGTGGCCCTGCAGCGCGTGAACCTGACCTGGTCGCAGGACCTGGCGGCCATGGGCCAGCTGCTGGCGCTGGGCTACGAGTACACCGACCACACCGTGTTCTGGAGCGCGCCGCAGCGCTTCAGCGACACCGGTGCGCCCGTGACCGCGGGCGACGCCTACACCACGCTCAACGACTACCACCAGCGCCAGCGCGGCGTGAAGAGCGAATGGCGCCACAGCGCAGGCCCGCTGGCCGTCATGCTGGGCGGCGAGCTCAAGCGCAACCGCTACCTCAACCTCACCACCGCGAAGGTGGCCTACCGCAACAGCCCCATGGGCCCGGTGGTGCCGGCCGGCACGGTGATGGGCGACGACGCCACGCAGGAGCGCGTCCACGCCCTGTACACCGAGCTGAAGTGGTCGCCCCAGCCGGCGTGGACGCTCACCGGCAACCTGCGCCATGACCGCATCGGGCTTGACTACACGGCCGAGCCGGTGGACGGCAATGGCCGCGTGGCCATCGACGAAAGCAAGGCCTTCGCGGCCACGAGCTGGCGCCTCGGGGCCGCCTGGACGCCCACGGACGAGCTCAGCGTGTTCGCCAATGCGTCCACCGGCTTTCGCGTGCCCACGGTCGACCAGCTCTACCGCGGCAGCCAGAACCCGTCGGGCGGCGTGGCCAACAACCCCGACCTGGCGCCCGAGCGTGCCACCAACCTCGAGCTGGGCGTGCGGCACCTGTTCGACGCCGGCGGGCAGCGCCTGTCGGTGGAAGCGGCCGTGTTCCAGATCGACCGCCGCGATTTCATCCTCGACACCAACGGCCAGTACGGCAGTGGCGACGGCGTCACCGTGGCCCGCTACGAGAACATCGGCGGGGCCCGCTCGCGCGGGCTGGAGCTGGCGCTGCACGGCGCGCCCACCGAGGCGCTGGGCTGGGACCTCAGCTACACCTACCTCGACGCGGTCTTCACCCGCTACGACCACTTCAACCTGGCACTCGGCAACCCGCGCGGGCGGCCCGTGGGCAGCCCCGGCTGCCCGGTCGCCGCGCCCGACTGGAACGCCTGCTACACCGTGGTGGGCTACCGCAACACCGGCCGCTCGCTGCCGCGCGTGCCGCCGCACACCCTGAACGCGCGGCTGAACTGGCAGGCCCCCGGCGGCTGGCGCCTGTGGGGCGAGGTGGACCACCGGGCCACGGCCTGGGCCGACGAGATCAACCAGGAGAAGTGGCCCGGCCGCACCCTGCTGAACCTGATGGCCGAGTACGGCAGCCGCCTCCCGTGGGGGCAGGGCGTGCGCCTGACGGCCTTCGTGCGCGTGGACAACGCCACCGACGAGCGCTTCTACACCATCGCCCGCGGCACCAACGACGCGCAGAGCTACGCCACCGGCTTCCGCTACGACGGCGTGTACAACGCCGAGGATCTCTCGCTCACCGTCGACCCGGGCCGCGTCTGGCGCGCCGGGCTCGCGCTGCGCTTCTGAGGGGTGGCCATGACACGACACATTCGCGTGTGGCTGCTGCTGTGCCTGTGGGCGCTGGCTGGCGGCGCGGCGCAGGCCATGGACAAGGTGGCCGTGCTGTCCACCCGCTTCGTGCTCGAACGCAAGTTCCAGCTGATAGAGGAGGCGGCGCGCGAGCGCGGCGTGCAGCTCGCCTGGACCCAGGTGGACCGCGACGGCGAGGCCGGCGTGCGCCGCGCGCTCGATGGCGCGCGGCTGGTGGTGGTGGACGCGCCGCGTGGCGACGACCAGGCGCAGATCGAGCGCGTGGCCGGTGCCCTGCTGCGCGAGCGCGCCCTGCCCACCGTGGGCATCCATGTGATGAGCCCGCCCGGCCGCCTGCGCGCCCAGCAGATCGACGGTGCGCAGGCGCAGCGCCTGTTCGACTACTGGGTCGGCGGCACCCGGGCCAACCACGAGCGGCTCGCCGCCTACCTGCGCACCTGGCTGGACGGAGGCGACCTGTCGGCGACGGCGGGCCCCGTGCCGCTGCCCGCCAGCGGCATCTACCACCCCGCGCAGGCACAGGCCGTGGCGGCGACGCTGCCGGACTACCTGGCGTGGTGGGCGGGCCATGCCGGCAGCGCCTGGCAGGGCCGGCCGGTGGTGGCGATGGAGATCAGCAGCAGCTACCTGGCCGACGGCCAGACGCGCATGCTCGACGACACCATCCAGGCGCTGGAGCGCGCGGGTGCGGTGCCCCTCGTCTTCTACCGCGGCACCCGCGCACAGCGGCCGCGCGCGGCGAGGGCCGCGGACGCGCCGGTGCGCGACGAGGCCCTCGACGAGCCGCTGCTGATGCTGCACGGGCGCCTGCTGCCGCAGGTGATGGTGGTCAACACCTTCCTCGGCACCGACCCCGAGGCGCGTCGCGCCTGGCACCGCGCGATGGGCATCCCGGTGATCAACCTGCTGCACTACCGCACCGGCGACCGCGGCCAGTACGCCCGCGACACCGCCGGCGTGAGCAGCTTCTACCTGCCCTTCACGCTGACCAGCGCCGAGTACATCGGCCTGCAGGACCCCGTGCTGCTCACCACCAACGAAGGCGGCGAGCTGGTGCCCCTGCCCGAGCAGATGGACCTGCTGGTGGGCAAGTGCGTGCGCCTCGCCCGCCTGGCCATGGCGGCGAACGCCGACAAGCGCGTGGCCCTGCTGTTCTGGAACCACCCGCCGGGCGAGAAGAACCAGGGCGCCTCGCACCTGAACGTGCCGCGCTCCATCGAGCACGTCGTGGCGCGCCTGCGGGCCGAGGGCTACGCCTTCGACGCCGTGAGCGAGGCCCGGGTGATCGATGCAGTCGCGCAGATGCTGCGCCCGGCGTACCGCCACGATGGCCTGGGCGCGTTGATGCAGACGCCACACTGGGATTTCCTGCCCCTGGCGGCCTACCAGGCGTGGCTGGACGGTCTGCCCGCGGCGGTGCGCCAGCGCATCCTGGACCGTTGGGGGGCGCCGTCGACCAGTGCCTACTTCGCGCACTGGGCGGGAGAGCCGGGCTTCGTGCTGCCGCGCATGCGGCTGGGCCGGCTGGTGGTGATGCCGCAGATGTCGCGCGGCGAGTCCATGGCCATGGAGGACGAGAAGAAGCTCTTCCACGACAACCAGGTGCCGCCCAACCACGCCTACCTGGCGCAGTACCTGTGGATCCGCACCCAGTGGCGGGCCGACGCCATCGTGCACTTCGGCACCCACGGCACGCAGGAGTGGACGCCCGGCAAGGAGCGTGGCCTGTGGGCCTACGACGACCCGAACCTGCTGGTGGGCAACGTGCCCGTCATCTACCCCTACATCGTCGACAACATCGGCGAGGCGGTGCATGTGAAGCGCCGCGGCCGCGGGGTGATCGTCAGCCACCAGACGCCGGCCCTGTCGCCGGCGGGCCTGTCCGACGACCTGGTGCAGATCCTCGATGCGATCCGCGAACACGGCGCGGTGGACGAGGGCCCGGTGAAGGAGGCCGCGCGCCAGCGTGTGATCGAGCTCGCGCTGAAGATGCAGCTGCACCGCGACCTGCAATGGGACCGCGCGCCCGCGCCGGGCGGCGGCCAGGCGCCCGCGCCGGGCCCGGCCGAGATGGCCGCGCGCATCGGCGCCGAGTTCCCGCGCTTCCTGCGCGAGCTGCAGGACCACCTGGAGGACCTGAGCGCGGCGCAGCAGCCGCTCGGCCTGCACACGCTGGGCCGCGATGCCGAGCCCGCGCACCTGGCCAGCACGGTGATGCAGATGCTGGGCCAGCCGTTGTATGCGCACTTCGGCTTCCGCAACGCCCAGGCGGTGTTCCTGGGCGACTACCGGCAGGTGCAGCAGTCGGCGCCGTACCGGTTCGTGCAGGCGCACGTGCTGGGCGATGAGCCGCTGCCGCCGTCCGCCGACGACGCGCTGCGCGCCCTGGCCGAGCAGGGGCGGCGCCATGCGGCCAACCTGCGCGCCGAGCGCGAGGTGGACGGCCTGCTGCGCGGGCTCGCCGCGCGCTGGATCGACCCCAGCTACGGCGGCGACCCGGTGCGCAACCCCGACGCCCTGCCCACCGGCCGCAACATGTACGGCTTCGACCCCGGGCGCGTGCCCACGCCCGCGGCCTACGAGGCCGGCGCGCAGGCCGTGGACCAGCTCGTGCGCAGCTACCAGCAGACCCACGGCGGCCGGTTCCCCGACAAGCTCGCCTTCAGCATGTGGAGCACCGAGACCATGCGCCACCTGGGCATGCTGGAGGCGCAGGTGCTGTGGGCGATGGGCGTGCGGCCGGTGTGGGACGCGGGCGGCCGCGTCACCGGCATGGAGGTGGTGCCGCTGGCGCAGCTGGGCCGGCCGCGCATCGACGTGGTGATCTCGCTGACCGGCCTGTACCGCGACCAGTTCCCCAACGTGATGGAGCGCTTCAACGAGGCCATCGGCCTGCTCGCGCGGGCCGACGAGCCGGCGTCGCAGAACCCCATCCGCGCGAACACCGAGCGCATCCGCGAGGCGGTGATGCGCCGCGGCGTGGCCGCCGACGAGGCCCAGGAGCTGGCGTTGACGCGCCTGTTCGGCAACGAGAGCGGTGACTACGGCACCAAGCTGCCCGACGCCACCCTGGCGTCGGACCGCTGGGACGAGGGCGACGGACGCCTGCAGGCGCTGTACCTGTCGCGCATGGGCTGGGCCTACGGGCCCGACCCGGCCCGCTGGAGCCGCCGCTACACCGACGCCCAGGGCGCCCCGGTGGACGCCTACGCCGAGCACCTGAAGGGCACGCGCGCGGCGGTGTTCTCGCGCTCGTCCAACCTGCGCGGGCTGCTCGACACCGACCACCCCTTCGAGTACCTGGGCGGCATCTCGATGGCGGTGCGCCACCTCGACGGGCAGGCGCCGCCGCTCTACATCAGCAACATGCGCGACCCGCAGCGCGCGAAGCTGGAGACGGCCGAGCGTTTCCTGGCCAACGAGCTGCGCGCGGTGTACCACCACCCCGGCTGGCTCACCGAGATGAAGAAGGAGGGCTATGCCGGCACGCTGCAGCTGCTCAACACCGTGAACAACTTCTGGGGCTGGCAGGTGATGGACCGGCAGGTGGTGCGCGACGACCAGTGGCAGGCCTTCCACGACACCTACGTGCGCGACCGCCACCAGCTGGGCCTGCGCGAGTGGTTCGAGCGCAGCAACCCCACCGCCCTGGCCCAGGTGGCCGAGCGCATGCTGGAGGCGATCCGCAAGGGCTACTGGCAGGCCGACGAGGCCACCCAGCGCGAGCTGGTGCAGACCTGGACGGAGATCGCCGCCCGGCACGACGTGCACACCAGCAACCAGGCGTTCCAGGCGCACGTGGCCCGGCTCGCCGCCGGCTACGGCCTGGGCATGCCATCGCCTTCAGGCGCGCGCCCCGCGACGCCCGCCGCCCCCCGCCCCGCCACGGCGCCGCGGGCCGCCGCCATGCCGCCCCCGGCGGCCCCGCCATCGCCCGCGCCCACGCCCGACACCGTGGAGCGCGGCCAGCAACTGCGCGAGGTGCCGCTCGCGCGCCACGTGCAGCGCCTGGTCTGGGCCTATGGCTGGCTGATCGCCGCCGTGGTGCTGGCCGGCCTCGGGTGGCAGGCCTGGCGCACCCGCCGTGAACTCGACTGACCTTCCTTCTGATCGGAGCTTTCCATGAATGCCCTTGAATCCCTGCTCTACGAGACCTCCAAGTTCTTCCTCACGCCCGTGCTGGTGCTGCTGTGCGCGATGTTCGTGTATGCCTTGTTCGCGCTCGGCGCCTTCGTGCTGGACCTGGCGCTGCGCCGCGTGGGCGGCGCTGGCCGGCAGCCGCTGGCGGCCTTCCGCCGTCGCCATCCCGACAGCCACGCCGCCGCGGTGGAGCTGCACCTGCTGAAGCTGCTGGAGCCACTGCGCATCGTCAGCCGGGTGGCGCCCATGCTCGGGCTGGTGGCGACCATGATCCCCATGGGGCCGGCGCTGGTGGCGGTGTCGTCCGGCAACGCACAGGGCATCGCCCAGAACCTGGTGGTGGCCTTCGCCGCCGTGATCGTGGCGCTGATGGCCGCGGCCATCACCTACACCGTGCTGTCGGTGCGGCGCCGCTGGCTGCTGGCCGAGCTCAACGCGCTCATGCACACCGCGCCGGAGGTGGTCCATGGCTGACCGGCTGCTCGACGGCATCCTCGACGACGACGACGGCGACGACCCCATCCTGTCGGTGGTGAACCTCGTGGACGTGTTCCTGGTGGTGATCGCCGTGCTGCTGATCGCGGTGCTGGAGAACCCGCTCAACCCGTTCCAGACGCAGGACGCCGTGGTCATCAAGCACCCCGGCCAGCCGCACATGGAGATGCTGGTCAAGCAGGGCACCGAGCTGCGCCACTACAAGGCGAGCGGCCAGATCGGCGAAGGGCAGGGCCAGAAGGCCGGCACCGCCTACCGCCTGCAGGACGGCAGCATGGTGTACGTGCCCGAAGCGGCGGCGAGCGCCGCACGCTGACGCACGCGCCCGGGCGCTCAGGCCGCGCCGGCGCGCGCTGCGGCGGCGAGCGCACGCACGGCGCTGCGCAGCACCGCCGTGGCCTCCGCGGGCCGCAGCCAGGGTGAGCTCACGAACGCGCCGTTGACCACCAGCGTGAGCTGGGCTGCCAGCCGGTCGGGCTGGGCGGCGCCCAGCCGCGTGGCGATCTGGCGCAGCCGCGCGCGCAGCGCCTGCATGTGGGCCTGTGCCACCGCGCGCGCCGGGTGCCCGGGCTCGGCGAACTCCGCGGCCACGTTGATCTGCGGGCAGCCGCGGTAGTGCGAGCGCGCCAGGCGCTCGCCGATCCAGCCCATGTGCGCGTCGAGTTCGGCCGCCGGGTCTTGCGCATGGCGTGCCGCCACGGCGTCCCAGGTGGCCCAGAAGTCGCGGTCCTCGCGCTCCAGGAAGGCGACGATGAGGTCGTCCTTGGTGGGGAAATGCCGGTACAGGCTGGCCTTGGCCACCTGCGCCTGCTGCACCACGAGATCGACGCCCACGGCGCGCACGCCGCGCTCGTAGAACAGCGTGGAGGCGGTGTCGAGAATGCGCTCGCGCACCTCGGGCGGGGGCTCGGCCGCGGCGGCGGCGGGTGCGGCGGCGGGCGCGCGGCGGCGCGTGGCGGTGGGGGGCATGGCTTGACAGCATACAGACAGGTCTGTACCGTTTGCAAGAACAGACAGGTCTGTCTACTTTGCTGCCCACTCACCCGGAGGCCATGCGATGTCCACTTTCCCGACCCTGGCGGTTTACGGTGCGTCCGGCCACACCGGCCGGTTCGTGGTGCAGGAGGCGCAGCGGCGCGGCCTCGCGGTGGTGGCGGTGGGGCGCGACGCGGCCCGGCTGGCCGCGGCGGCCCCAGGCGCCGTCGCCTGGCGCGAAGCCCGCCTGGACGAGCCCGAGCGGCTGGCCGCGGCCTTCGCCGGCTGTGCGATGGTCATCCACACCGCCGGCCCCTTCATGGACACGGCGGAGCCGGTGGCGCGCGCGGCGCTGCAGGCCGGCTGCCACTGCATCGACGTGACGGCGGAGCAGCCCAGCGCGCTGGCCACGCTCGCCCACCTGGATGGGCCGGCCCGCGCTGCGGGTCGGGTGGTGATGCCCGCCGCGGGCTTCTACGGCGGGCTGGCCGACCTGCTGGCCACCGCCCTCGTGCGGGCGGGCAGCCCGGTCGACGAGATCACGGTGGCGACCGCGCTGGACCACTGGTGGCCCACCGAAGGCACCCGGCTCACCGGCGCGCGCAACACGGCACCGCGCCAGGTGGTGGAGCAGGGGCGGCTGGTGGCGCTGGGCACTGTCGCGGATGCGCCGGAGTGGTCGTTCGGCGCGCCGCTGGGCCACCAGTCCATGGTGGCGCTGCCCTTCAGCGAGGTGGTCACGCTGCACCATCACCTGCCGGTGCGCCGCATCCGCTCGCTGATCAACCGCAGGGCGCTGGAGGACGTGCGCGGCCCCGACACCCCGCCGCCCACGGCGGTGGACGCGGTCGGCCGCTCGGCCCAGCGGTTCGAGATGGTGGTGCAGGTGCGGCAGGCGGGCGAGGTGCGCGAGGCGCGCGCCCGCGGGCAGGACATCTACGCCGTCACCGCGCCCCTGGTGGTGGAGGCGGCGGTGCGCCTGCTGGCCGCCGACCCGGGGCCGGCTGGCGCGCAGGTGCTGGGGCAGGCCGTGGACGCGCGGGCCATGCTGCAGGCGCTGCACTGCCGCCAGGCCCTGGACGTGGCTCTGGACGTGCTGCGGTGACGCGGTGACGCGCCGGGGGCGCGCCGGCCTCAGGGCTTGTGGGTGCGCGACTGCGTCTGGTTGCCCGAGCCGACGTGCGACTCGCGGTCGTGCCGGCTGTGCGGGCTGCGCTGGCCCTGGTTGAGCTGGGTGGGCGCGCTGTCGCCCAGCTGGTTGCGGTCGTTCTCGACCTTGCCGGACTGCTCCTGCTGCTTGTCGCGCGGGTTCTGTTGGTGCGTCATGGGGCCTCCTTCAGGGTGGCGGTGGAACGTGGCCCCAGTGTCGGCCGGCCGGCGCGGCCCGCGTGTCGGACGACGGCGCGTTCAGCGCCGCGCCGGGCTCCACCGTGTCACAGCACCTTCGAGAAGCGCGCCCGGTCCTGGCTCGTGCGCAGGTGGCGGTCGAACACCATGGCGATGGCGCGCACGAGGTACCAGCCCGCGGGCGTGACCTCCAGGCCTTCGGCGGTCAGCCGGACGAGGCCCGCGCCGGCCATGGCCTGCAGCTCGGCGAGCTCCGTGGCGAAGGTCTCGGCGAAGCGGATGCCATGGCGAGCCTCGACCGCCTTGCAGTCCACACGGCCCTGGCACATCACCGCCATGATCACCTCGCGGCGCAGCCGGTCGTCGGCCGTGGTGGCATAGCCGCGCACGACGGGCAGCCGGCCCGCCTGCAGTGCCTCGTAGTAGCCCGGCAGCGTCTTGTCGTTCTGGTAGAACCGGCCGGCCACCTGGCCGATGGACGACACGCCGAGTGCCACCAGGTCGCGGTCCGACTGCGTGCTGTAGCCCTGGAAGTTGCGATGCAGCCGGCCCTCGCGCTTGGCCTCGGCCAGCGCGTCGTCGGGCAGGGCGAAGTGGTCCATGCCGATGTAGTCGTAGCCGCTGGTCTGCAGCGCAGCCAGGGCCCCGCCGAGCATGGCGATGCGGTCGGGTGGCGGCGGCAGGTCGGCATCGTGGATGCGGCGCTGCGGCTTGAAGCGTGTGGGCAGGTGCGCATAGGCGTACATCGCCAGTCGGTCCGGCCGCAGTTCCACCATCTGCGCGATGGTGCGCGCGAAGCTCTCCGGCGTCTGCCGGGGCAGGCCGTAGATCAGGTCGGCGTTGATGCTCACGTAACCCAGCTCGCGCGCCGGCGCCATCAGGCTGCGCACCATGTCGAGCGACTGCACGCGGTGCACGGCCTGCTGCACGTCGGCGTCGAAATCCTGCACGCCGAAGCTCAGGCGGTTGAAGCCCAGGGTGCGGAAGTGCGCCAGGCGCTCGGCCGTCACCGTGCGCGGGTCCACCTCGATGGACACCTCCGCATCGGGCTGCAGCGTGAACACGCCGCGCAGCGCCGCCATCACGCGAGTGAGTTCCTCGTCCAACAGGAAGGTGGGCGAGCCGCCGCCGAAATGCAGCTGGCTCACCGGGCGGCCATGGCCGATGCGCGCGCCCACCAGGCCCAGCTCGATCTCCAGGTGGTCCAGGTACTCGGCGGCGCGCTCGTGGTGCTTGGTGATGATCTTGTTGCAGGCGCAGTAGTAGCAGAGCTGCTCGCAGAAGGGGATGTGCACGTACACCGACACCGGCTGCGCCATGGCGGGGTCGGCGGCGGCGAGCGCGTCCAGCGCGGCGGACGCGTCGTCGGGGCCGAAGGCGCTGCCGAAGCGGTCGGCCGTGGGGTACGACGTGTAGCGCGGGCCGGGCGTGTCGAACTGCCGCAGCAGCGCCTCGGTGAGCTCGGCCGGTGCGGCGGGGCGCACGGGCGCGGCGGGGTGGGAGGCGAGGGGGCAGGCGGTGGCTTCCATGGCGTGATGCTGCATTTGCGCGGCACCTTTGCGCTTGACGGCGGTCAAGCGGTGGGCCAAGGGGTGCGTTTTCGCGCCGGCTCGGCTAGGATGGCCGCCGTGCAGGAGAGCGAGCGCCCCGCCACCCGCGGGCCGCTTCCACCGAAGGCGCACTCTCCCATGAACGCTCAGGTTCCGTACTGCACCCCATCACACGCCGTCTGGAGAGACTTCACCGCCCCGGGGCCATGGCCACCGACAAGCGGTGAGGCACCGAAGGAGCAAGGCGCACGGCCGGGTGGCTGGCGCTGAATCTCTCAGGTTCCCGGGACAGAGGGAGCGGCATCGCACAGGCAGCCCGAGCCGGGCTGCACTGTGCCGTTCCCTCTGGAGATACCCCTGTGAAAGTCATCGTTCTGGGCGCCGGCCTGCTCGGCGTCACCTCGGCGTGGTTCCTGCGCGAGCTGGGCCACGAGGTCGAGGTCATCGACCGCCAGGCCGCCTGCGCGGCCGAGACCAGCTTCGCCAACGGCGGGCAGGTGTCGGTGAGCCATGCCGAGCCCTGGGCCAACCCGGGCGCGCCGCTGAAGCTGCTGAAGTGGCTGGGCCGCGAGGACGCGCCGCTGCTGTTCCGCCTGCGCGCCGACGCGCGGCAGTGGGCCTGGGGCCTCCAGTTCCTGCGCGAATGCACCCCGGCGCGCACGCGCCACAACATCCGCCAGATCGTGCAACTGGGCACCTACAGCCGCCACGTGCTGCGCGCGCTGCGTCAGGAACTGAGCCTGCACTACGACCAGCGCACGCAGGGCATCCTGCACTTCTACACCAGCGGGCGCGAGTTCGAGGCGGCCCACGCGCCGGCGGCGCAGATGCGCGAGCTCGGCTGCGACCGACGCGTGCTCTCGGCCGCCGAGGCGGTGGCCATCGAGCCCGCGCTGCGCGGCGCGCAGCACCTTCTGGCGGGTGCCACCTACACGCCGGAGGACGAATCCGGCGATGCGCAGCGCTTCGTCAGCGAGCTGGCGCGCCACGGCGCCGCGCGCGGCGTGGCCTTTCGCCTGTCGCACCAGGTCACCGCGCTGCATGCCGCCGGCGGCCGGCTGGACCATGTGGAGGTGATCGACCCGCAGGGCCGCTACCAGCGACTGCACGCCGACGCGGTGGTGGTGGCGATGGGCGCGTTCAGCCCCGCGCTGCTGCAGCCGCTGGGCATCCGCCTGCCCATCTACCCGGCCAAGGGCTACTCGGTGACGATGCCGGTGCGCGACCCCGCACGCGCGCACCAGGTCTCGCTCACCGACGACGAGTACAAGCTCGTGTTCTCGCGCCTGGGCGACCGCCTGCGCATCGCTGGCACGGCCGAGCTCAACGGCTTCGAGCGCCAGCTCAACCGTGTGCGCTGCGAGGCCATCGTGCGCCGCGTGGAAGAGCTGTTCCCCGGGGCCGGTGACCTGGATCGCGCCCAGTTCTGGTCCGGCCTGCGGCCGGCCACGCCCAGCAACGTGCCGCTCATCGGCGGCACCCCGCTGCCCAACCTCTTCCTCAACACGGGGCACGGCACGCTGGGCTGGACGCACGCCTGCGGCTCGGGCCGCAGCATCGCGCGCATCGTCAGCGGCCTGGCGCCGGAGGTGGATTTCGCCTTCACCGGCGGGGCGGGGCGGCGCCCGGGGCATGTGGCGCGCCCGGGGCAGCCCGCGGCGGCCCCCATCTCAGGGGCCTGACATCCGGGCCCGCGGGGGCGACGATGGCGGCCCTCGTTCCAGCCGGAGGCTGTCCATGTCCCATCCCGTGCGCCGAGTCCTCGGTCTCACTCTCGTGTCGCTGGCCGTCGGGTTGGCACTGGGGGCGGCGGTCGCCGCCCACGCCGCGCCGGTGTTCCGGCTCACGCTGGTGCAGGGCGCACCCGGTCAGCCGCCCTGCCAGCTGGAGGCGCTGAACGACCTCGGCCACGTGGTCGGCCGGTGCGGGCCGGAGGCCTTCGTCTGGACACCCGCCACCGGGGGCAGCGCCTGGTGGACCCGGCGCACCCGCAGGCCTCTCTGTACCCGACCGCCATCAACACGGCCGGACAGGTGGCGGGCACCCGCACCTCGCCGGATTCCTCGGCCTCGCGTGGTTTCGTGTGGAGCCCCACGTCGGGCTTCCGCTACTTCGGCCCCGCCGATCGCTGGCTCAGCGTGCGCGGCCTGAACGACGCCGGGGTCGCCGCCGGCCATTCGGCGCGCCGCGACAACGTCGACTTCGACTGGAAGGCGTTTCGCTGGCACGCGGACACCGGGCTGGTCTACGCCAAGCCCAGCCGGGACAGGCGCCTCGTGTCGGCGGACATCAACGAGGCCGGGCAGATCGCCGGCGGCCTCACCTGGCTGCCCGGCGGCCGCACGCATGCGGTGCGCATGGAGGCGGGCGGCGGCCACACCCACCTGGTGAACGGCGCCGTGCAGTCGCAGGGGCGAGCGATCAACGACGCGGGCGAGGTGGCCGGCTCCATGGCCACCGGCATCGGCCGTTTCCAGGCCTACCTGTGGCGAGAGGCCACCGGTGCGGTGGTGATCGACCCGCGCACCAGCCATGGCGACAACAGCTTCCCCGAAGGCGTGAACGCCGCGCGCCAGGTGGTCGGCTCATGGCAGGCCTCCGCCAACGGCGACTGGCGCGAGGGCCTGTTCTACTGGGACGAGGCCAGCGGCTG
Organism: Burkholderiales bacterium; assembly: GCA_016213265.1. Lineage (GTDB taxonomy): Bacteria > Pseudomonadota > Gammaproteobacteria > Burkholderiales > Burkholderiaceae_C > Ideonella. The sequence continues at coordinate 34,443 of JACRBA010000070.1, forward strand.
GCATGACCTGCTGGACCTGATCGACCCCGCCGACCCGCTGCGCGCGCACATCAGCGAGCGGTCGACCGGCGTGGTGCGCCTGAACGCCGCCGGCCAGGTGGTGGCCAACGCCTACGACGCCGTCGCCGACCGGACGCTGATGCTGCTGTTCACGCCCCTCACGCCGCCGTGATGCCGCTGTGACGCCGCCCTGGGCGCCCGCCTGCGGCCGCGCGGGACGACGGCATGCTCGCTCACCCGGCGGTGAGCCGCACGCCCTCGAGCCGCAGCTGCGCGGCGCGCAGCGTCAGCTGCGGCGCGCCGCCCGCTGCCAGGTGCAGGTGCGCCTCGAGCTGACCGTGCAGCGCCTGCGCGTGCAGCGTGGCGGCAGGCAGCTCGATGACCAGATCCTCGGCACGCAGACGATCCAGTGACAGCCCCAGGCCCTGCCCCACGGCCTGGGCCTGCAGCGCGACCTGGTTGTGGCCCTGCGCGCGGCCGCTCAGCTGCACGCGCGCGCCTGGGCCGCCGAGCTCACCGTCGCCCAGCTGCAGATCGCCGCGCACGGCCGTGCGCCCCAGCAGCTGGCGCGCCTGCTCGGTCGGCCCGTGGCCGACACGCGGCGCCGCCGTCTGCCGCAGCAGGCCCTGCACGAAGGGCTGCAGCGCCAGCCGCCCGCGGTCGGCCACCCAGGCCCCCAGCCAGCTGCTGCGCTGCTCCAGCTGCACGCCCGCCACCGTGGGCTGCTCGAACTGGAACAGGTAGGTGCGGCCATTGGGCGCGTCCACGTAGATGCCCATGCGGCTCACGCCCATGCGCGAATCGGGGCCCACATGGGCCACGCCCACCTCGTCGAAATCCACGGCCCCATCGCGGATCGGCACGGTGACGTCGGCATCGAACAGCCAATGGGCATCGGTGATGCGCGCATGCAGCGTGCCCGCGGCGGTGGCCAGCGGGTCCAGCGTCCAGTCGGCGCAGGCGACGCTCAGCGGCAGCTCACCTTGCAGCCGGATCTCGGCGATCTCCACCGCATCCGCCTGCAGCGCGGGCGGGGAGGTGGCATCCGCCGGCGGTTGAAAGCGAGCGCCCACCACCGCCACACGCCCGGCACCCAGCCCCCAGGCGGCGGCCAGGGACAGCCAGGCGGACACGTCGGAGGCGGAGTCGGGCATCGGGGGGCGGTCAGCCGCGCTGTCAAGTGCGGCGCGGCGCAAACGATGATCAGGGCAGTTGGCATGCCCACGCCGGATGTCCACTGCCTCAAGAAGAGGCAGCGTGAGGCAAGCCCGTGTGGCGCAACGTCTTTTTCGCTCCGGCCACGGCCAATCCACGGAGTTGTCCACAGAAGCTGTGGATGCGCGCCTGGGCCCGCGGCTTGCCCAGGCGGCCCCATGCCCCACCCCTCCGACCGCCCCCGACCGCTGCCGGCCGCCGGGCGCCGGCTGCTGCGCGAGGTGTTCGGCCTGAAGGCGCTGCGGCCCGGCCAGCCGGAAGTGATCCATCGCGTGCTGGCCGGCCAGTCCACCCTCGCGGTGATGCCCACCGGCGCGGGCAAGTCGCTGTGTTACCAGCTGCCGGCGCTGCTGCTGCCCGGGCGCACGCTGGTGGTCTCGCCGCTCATCGCGCTGATGAAGGACCAGGCCGACGCGCTCGTGGCGCTGGGCGTGCCGGCCGTGGCCCTGCACAGCGCCCAGGGCGCCGCCGAGGGCCAGGAGGCCGAGGCCGCCGTGGCCGATGGCAGCGCGCGCATCGTGTTTCTCACGCCCGAGCGGCTGGCCGACCCGGCCGAGCAGGCTGCGCTGCAGGCCGCGCCGCTGTCGCTGCTGGTGGTGGACGAGGCGCACTGCGTGTCGCAGTGGGGGCACGACTTCCGCCCCGATTTCCTGGAGATCGGCGCCGCCCGCCAGCGCCTGGGCGCGCCGCCCGTGCTGGCGCGCACCGCCACCGCCACGCCCGCGGGGGCGGCCGTCAGCGCCGCGCAGTTGGGCATCCCCGACGAGGGCGTGCTGCGCCAGGGCAGCTACCGGCCCAACCTGCAGTACCGGGTGGACCTGCTCTCGGCCGAGGCCGACAAGCTGCCGCGGCTGCTGGCGCTGGTGCGCGCGCAGGCCGGCAGCGGCATCGTCTACACCGCCACCGTCAAGGCCGCCGAGGCGGTGCACGAGGCGCTGGTGCAGGCGGGCGAACTCGCCGGGCTCTACCACGGCCGGCTGGCCGCCGCGCGCCGCGCCGAGGCGCAGGACGCCTTCATGGACGGCCGCCTGCGCGTGATGGTCGCCACCAACGCCTTCGGCCTGGGCATCGACAAGCCCGACGTGCGCTTCGTGCTGCACTGGCAGATGCCGGGCGGGCTGGACGCGTACTACCAGGTGTCGGGCCGCGCCGGGCGCGACGGCGAGCCCGCGCTGTGCACGCTGCTGTACCTGCGCGCCGACAAGGCGGTGCAGCAGTTCTTCCTGGCCGGGCGCTACCCCGGCGAGGAGGAGCTGGCCGCGGTGGTGCATCAGCTGCGTGCCGAGCCGCCGGCCGAGCCGGGCGCCTGGACGCTGGCGGCGCTGCAGCAGGCCCTGCAGCGCCCGCGCACCAAGCTGCAGGTGGCGCTGGCCATGCTACGCAGCCAGCGCGTGGTGGCGCAGGACCGCGCGGGCCGGCTGCGCCTGCGCCGCACCGACCTGCCGCCCGCGCGGCTGCGCGAGTTCGCCGCCCGCTACGCGGCCCGCCGTGCCGACGACCAGGCCGAGCTGGAGCAGATGGTGTTCTATGCCCAATCGGGCTGGTGCCGCTGGCGCGTGCTGCTGGAGCACCTGGCCGCCTTGCCGCCCGGCTTCGACCGCTGCGGGCACTGCGACAACTGCGTGCGCTTGGCCGTGCACGAGGCCGAGCAGCACGAGGCCTCGGGCCAAGAGGGCGGCGGCGCAGGCGCCACCGGCCGCGACTCAGCCAACGGCCACGCCGAAGGGCCCACGCTGGCCGTGGGCGACGAGGTGCGCGTGCGCCGCTACGGCCGAGGCCGCGTGGTGGCGGCCGATGCGCTGGCGGTGGACGTGGAGTTCCCCAACGGCGAGCGGCGCTGCTTCCTGCCGGAATGGGTCAGCGCCGTCGGCCGACGCGCAGTGGCCCGCTGCTAGCGGCTCACGTCACTGGCCACTCCGCTCAGGCCGTCGGTCGCCGGCACGGCGATGCCCGACAGGACGTCGCCCGCGCGCCAGTCGTTCGTCAGGAACAGCAGGCGGCCGTGGGCGTCGATGTCGGACACCCACGAGTAGGCCTCGTAGAAGTGCTTGCGGAACTTGTCTTCCAGCTCCGTCACCTGCCACGCACCGTCGGGCTGGCGCTCCCACGCCACCGGGATGCGCTTGCCCCGGTTGCCCGGCATCGAGGCCGCGTTGCAGTGCCCCACGATGAGGCTGTTCTCGCTGATGGCCGTGGCCGCGCAATGCCGGTAGCCCTTCACCAGGGGCAGGTTCTGGGGGCGCATGCCCATCGTGGGGTTCCAGTAGAAGGCGTGGCCATAGCCGAACACGTCACCTTCGCCGACCACCTCGTCGCGGTCGTTCATGTCATGCACCGACCAGACGATGCCGAAGGTCTTCAGGCCCGTGGCCGGTGACCAGAAGAACGCCCCGTCGGGCGCGGGCCGGGTGGGCAGCGCCGTGCCGGCGATGTGGCCGTGGTTGTTGATGGCCGTGCCCCACAGGCCGCGTGCCCATGGCGGGTTGGGCAGGACGTCGGGTGTGCCATCGGGCGCCCAGATGACCGTGTGGCCCGACTCGGGCGCGTTGTCGCCGTACTGGTCGAACTGGTAGTAGCCCACGGCCTGGCCGTGGTCGTTGATGTCCCATGCGTAGCTGCGCACGTCGGGATGGGAGGGCAGCGAAGCCGCCAGGTCGATGGCGCCGCCGGCGGCTGGCCACAGGGTGGCCCGGGCCTTGTGGTCGCCGGTGCGCACCTGGTAGCCCACGGCATCGCCCGCCTCGTTGATGGCCAGGGCGCCACCGCCGTAGTACTCCGGTGCCGTGAGGGGTAGCGCCTGGAACTGGCCCTTGGGGGTGGAGCGCATCGGCTGCACCGATTGCAGCGGCTTCGCGAAACGGCCCACCACGATGCCGTGGTCGTTCATGCGACGCGGCTCGATGCCGGCCTGGCGGTCGAAGGGCTTCAGGCGGTATTTGTCGGCCACCCTGTCGTCCGCGGCGGGATCGGCGGTCTGGGCGATGGCGCCGGACGCCAGTGTGACCGCCGCGGTGGCGAGGATCGCCAGCCGGTGGAGGACATGAACGTGGGGCGACGAAGAGGCGATCGGCATGTGGACTCTCTCGGAAAAGGGTGCCGCATGCTACGCAGGCGCTGCCGGCCCGTGGCCGGGCAGCTTAGGGGGAGTAACAAGCACGGCCATGGTGCCGCTTTTCGGGCCATCGCCAAGGGGCGATCCGGCCGATGCTCTGGGCTGTTGCGAGATGCCACTTCCCAGGCGCCCCTCATGCCCATCAGCCCCACCTCCGGCCCTCTCCTCTACGTCATCGATGTCGCGCTGCGACTGCACCGCATGGAATGCGGCCAGCAGCGCATGGACCCGGTGGCCTACCGGCTGTTTGCCCGCCGCCTGCGCCAGGCGCTGGCCGCGTGCCCCATGGACGAGCTGCCGCTGCAGGACGTGCAGCCGGCCGCGCTGCGCGAGGCCATCGAGGACCGCCATTTCCTGGAGCATGGCCACTTCCAGGGCCAGGCCGGCTTGGCGGACGTGGCGCTGCTCACCATCGCGCGCTGCCGCGCCTGAGGCGCGCGGCCGGCGGCCGCACGTGGCCGATCAGGCCGGGGCCGTCGGTCCGCGCTCGGCGGTGGCCACCCCCCGCATGGAGCCGAAGCGCTGGGCGTAGGCCCAGGTGAGCTCGGCGCCGAGCAGGAACACCTGCGCCGACCAGTACACCCACACCATCAGCACCACCAGCGAGGCGGCGGCGCCGAAGCCCGAGGTGACGTTGCTGTGGCCGATGTACAGGCCGATGAGCCACTTGCCCACGTTGAACAGCAGCGCGGTGGCGGCGGCGCCAATCCACACGTCCTGCCAGCGCACCTTGGCGTAGGGCACCCACTTGTAGAGCATCGCGAACATCACGGTGACCAGGCCGAATCCGAGCGCGAAATCCAGCGCCTTGGCCAGCACCGCGGCCGCGCCGAAGAAGGGCGTCCACCAGGCGCTGAACGCCGACAGCGCGGCGTTGAACACCAGCGACACCATGGACAGGAAGCCCAGGCACAGGATGATGCCCAGCGACAGCAGCCGCGTTTTCACGAAGGCCCACACGCCGGCCATGCCACCCGCGACGGGCTCGGTGACGGCCGGGCCGCGCCAGATGCGGTTCAGCGCGTTCTGCAGCTCGGCGAAGACGCTGGTGGCGCCCACCACCAGCGCCGCCAGCCCGAAGGCCGCGGCCCAGGGCTTGTCGCGCTGGAAGTGCACCTTCACCAGCATCTGCTCGATGGCCTGGGCGCTCTCGATGCCCACCAGGCCGGCAAGCTGGCCCATGATCTCGCCGCGCGCCGCCTCCTCGCCGAACACGAGGCCGGCCAGCGCGATGACCATCAGCGTCATGGGCGCGATGGAGAACAGCGTGTAGTAGGCGAGCGCCGCGCCCATGCTGGGCGCGGCGTCGTCCAGCCAGCCGTTCACCGCCTGCTTCACCAGGCTGGCGAGCTCGGCCGGGTGCAACGGGGGGCGGGGCATGGTGCGGGCGGGCGACGCAGACGCTGGTGTCAGGCGGTGCGGCGTGCCGGCACCGGGCGGGCCAGGTGGCGCGCCACCACGCGCAGCACGTCGGGGTTCCAGCCCAGGCCGCAGTGGCTGCCCTGCACCTCCACGTTCTCCACATCGCGCCGGCGGCTGCGTTGCAGGCAGGCCTGCCAGGCCACGACGCCGTCGGTGCGGCTGTAGATGGAGGTGGTGGGCACGGGCGGCGCCTTGGCCAGGCGTTGCTGCAGTTCGCGTGGCACCCGCGGGTGGGCGCCGTTGAGCAGGCGGTACAGCAGGCCGGCGTTGGTGTGCTCGGGGCGGCCTGCGAAGGGAGTGCCGATGGTGATCACGCGGCGGGCCCGCGCCGGGCCGAGCACACGCGCCACCTCGCGGGCGTAGATGCCGCCCAGGCTCCAGCCGACGAGGCTCACGGGCTCGCCCGCGCGGTCGGCGTGCGCGGCCACCTCGTCGGCCAGGGCGTGCAGCCAGGTGTCCACGTCGCCCTCGGGGCCGGTGTTGGTGCCGCGGCCCCAGTCGTGCGCGTCGTAGCCCAGGCGCAGGCACAGGTTCTTCAGGGGCGCCAGGGTGCGCTCGTCGAGCGCGAGGCCAGGGAACAGCAGCACCGGGTGGCCATCGCCTTCGGGCAGGTCGTCGTGGTTCATCCAGTGCACGCTGGCGTATTCGCAGGCCGCGCGCAGCGGCTCGGCGCCCAGCAGCAGCCAGGACGGCGCGCGGGCGCGTCCGGGAGATGCCGCCAGCAGGGACAGGGGCGAGGAAGTCATGGAGGGCGCTTTCGAAGAGAGGAACTGCTGGCCATCTTCCCGGGCCACTGCCGCCGGGGCGAGTCGACAAGCGGCGGTTTGGCCGTGCGGGTTGTCCTACGCGGTGGGACGGGTAGCGACGCGCACTTCGGGTCGGCGGGCGGTGCACCGCCCTCACCCGTGACGTCGTGCATCCACTTTTCGGGACGAATGTTCCAGTAAACTGGACGACATGGACCTGAACCAACGCATCGGCCAGCGCGTGAAGCAGCTGCGTGACGCGGCCGGGCTGTCGCTGGAGTCGCTGGCCGAGGCCAGCGGCGTGAGCCGCAGCAACATCTCGCTCATCGAGCGCGGCCAGAGCAGCCCCACCGCCGTGGTGCTGGACAAGCTCTCGGGCGCACTCGGCATCACCGTGTTCTCGCTGTTCGAGCCGGCCGACACCCCGCCGGCGCCGCCATCGCCGCTGCTGCGGGTGCAGGACCAGCCCCTGTGGCAGGACCCGGCCACCGGCTATGTGCGGCGCAACGTGTCGCCCACGGTGGGCGCGCCGCTGCAGCTGGTGGACGTGTTGTTCCCGGCCGGCCAGCGCATCGCCTACGACGAGGTGGCGCGGCCCGCGCTCGTGCGGCAGCAGGTGTGGATGATCGATGGCTGCATGGACGTGCGGGTGGGCGACACGCCGTGGCGCCTGCAGCCCGGTGACTGCCTGGCGATGACGCTGGACCGCGCCATCGTCTTTCACAACCCCGGCCCCGGCACCGCGCGCTACCTCGTGGCGCTGGTGACGCTGCCGGCGACCGCGCGAAAGGCTTCCGCATGACCGGCCCTGCCCCCGTGGAGATAGACGTCTGCCGCGCCGATGCGGCGCAGGCCCGCGCCTGGCGCGAGGGCCTGGCCGAGGTGCTGCTGGACTGCGTGACCGGCGGCGCCTCGGTCAGCTTCATGGCCAGCCTGACGCGCGAGCAGGCCCTGGCTTTCTGGGACGGTGTGGCGTGCGGGGTGGCACGCGGCGAGCGCGCCCTGCTGGTGGCGGTGGACCGGGCCACCGGCGCGCCGGTGGGCACGGCGCAGCTGGTGCTGGCCATGCCGGACAACCAGCCGCACCGGGCCGACGTGGCCAAGGTGCTGGTGCATCGGCGTGGCCGCCGCCAGGGCGTGGCCGAGCGGATGATGCAGGCGCTGGAGCAGGTGGCCCGCGAGGCGGGGCGGCACCTGCTGGTGCTCGACACGGTGACGGGCGGCGACGCCGAGCGCCTCTACGCACGCTGCGGGTGGCAGCGCGTGGGTGAGGTGCCCGGCTACGCCTTACTGCCCGATGGCCGCGTCTGCGGCACCACCTTCTTCTTCAAGCAGCTGTGACACCAGCGGCCCCACCAGTTCGTCGGCCACGGCGGGCGAGCTGGCATTGAGTGCGTCGGCCTCGGCCGGCTGCACCAGGGTCATGGCCGTGCTCAGCAGCGCGACGACGACATAGAACGTGGCAGGCAGGCGGCGCATGGCGGTTCTCCGGCGGGGCGCTGGGTCAGGGCGGGCTCAGCCGCTCAGCGGCCCAGCTGCAGGTTGTTGTCCACGCCCTTGACGCCTTCCACGGCGAGGGCGAGTTCGGTGGCGCGGTCGCGCGCCTGGGCGTCGGGGGCGGTGCCGCTCAGCGCCACGCGGCCCTGCTCGGTGTCCACGTCGATCTTCATCGCGCTGAGCTTGGGGTCGCCGGCGAAGGCGGCGTTGACCTTGGCGGTGATGCCCGCGTCGTCCATGGTGTTGCCCATGCCGGCGGCGGCGTTCTCCACCTTCTCGCCCGCGCGGTCCATGGCGGCGGACGCGTCGGCGCGGGCTTCGGCCGTTTCCTGCTTGGTCTCGGCCACGGCGGCGTCGAGCTTCTCGCCGGCGGTGCGGTCATCGCGGCTGTCGCAGCCGACGATCATGAAGGCGCTGAGCGCGGCGGCCATCCAGCAGGCGGTGGTGCGGTGGGTGGTGTTCATGGCAGGTCCTCTCGTGTGTGTGAAGCGCGGGGAGCGGGCCGGTGGGCCCGTGCCGGTCGCGGGGGGTGGGTGGCGGGTGTTCGGTGGCGCGTGGTCAGTAGCGCGTGGTGTGCCGCGAGCGCGACAGCCAGCCGGCCAGCAGCGCCACGGCGGCGCCGGCGGCCACGGCGATCAGCAGCGACTTCACCGGCTCGTTGGACACGTAGCCCAGCGTGCGGTCGCGGGCCAGGTGGGCGCTGTCGCTGACGCGGTGGCCGGCCTCGCGGGCGCGGTCCACCCCGCGGCGGGTGATGGCCTCCATCTGTGCCGCGGCCCGGCTGAAGGCGTTGGGCGCGGCGTGCAGCAGGTCGTCGGCACCGTGGTGCAGCGAATCCACGGCGGCGTGCATGCGGTCGCGGGCATGGTCGGCGCGTTCGGCCAGCCGTTCGGCAACGGCCTGGGCGGTGTCATGGGCGGAAGCGGTCTTTTGCATGGTGGTTCCTTCGTCGTTGGGAGCGAGCGGAGCGGGGAGACGCTGCCGTCAGGGACGGCGCATGCGGCCCCACAGGAACGACGCCACGGCCATCACCACGAAGACGATAGCCAGGACCTTGGCGATGCTGGCGGCACCGGCGGCGAGGCCCCCGAAGCCGAGCAGCGCCGCGATCAGCGCGATGACGAGAAAGACGACGGCGTAATGCAGCATGGCGTGCTCCTGATGGTTGACACGGCATCTGTCGTGCCGCGATGGAAGCCACTGTAGAAACGCGCGCTGCGGGCGGGCAGCGGTGCAGGGCGCGGACGCATGTAGTCGGCCCGTGCGTTGCCGGGTAGGACACCGCCTACGCGGCGGCCGTGTCCGCGGTGTCGCCACTGGCCATGGGCAGCCACGCCGTCAGCGTGGTGCCCTGGCCGGGGGTGGAGGCCACATCCAGCCGCCCCCGCTCGGCCTCGACGCGAAAGCGCATGCCCAGCAGGCCGTGGCTGCCGCGCAGCGTGCGGCTCACGCGAAAGCCCACGCCGTCGTCGCTCACCTGCACCCGCGCCTCGTCGCCCTCGGCCGCGAGCTGCACCCGCACCTGCCGCGCCTGCGCGTACTTGGCGATGTTGGTGAGCGATTCCTGCACCAGGCGGAACACCACCAGGTCGGCCCCCGGGGGCAGCCGCACCGGCTCGAACTCGGTGTGGATCGGCAGGCCCATGCGCTCGGCGGATTCGCTGCACAGGATCTCCAGTGCGGGCACCAGACCCAGGCTGTTGAGCGTGGACGGGCGCAGGTCCTCGATGATCCGGCGCTTGAGCGCGATGCCGCTGTTCAGCGCCTCCACCAGGTGCGCGAGGCGGGGCTGCAGGTCGGGCGCGGCCTGCAGCAGGCGCGGGCGGATGCGTGCCACGTCGAGCTTGGCGGCGGTGAGCAGGGCGCCCAGCTCATCGTGCAGCTCACGGGCCAGGCGGGCGCGTTCGTCCTCGCGGGCGGTCTGCAGGTGACGGGCCAGCTCGGTGAGGTCGGCGGTGCGCTCGCTCACCTCGCGCTCGAGCCGGTCACGCTCCGCCTGCACCTCGGCCTGGCGCTCGGCCAGCTGCAGGTCCAGCTGACGCTCCTTGCGCAGGAAGGCCGCCAGCACGATGAGCCCGAGCGCGGTGAGGCCCGCCACGCCGAGGCGGTGCCACAGCAGGGTGTCATACACGCCGGCCTGGGACTCGGCGCTGGCCAGGGTCTGCTCGCGCAGCAGGGCGTCCACCTCGCGCCGCAGCTGGTCCATCTGGTCACGGCCGATGCCGGTGCGCACCATCTCCAGCGCGGTCTCGCGCGAGCCGCTGGCGTCCAGCCGCAGCACCTCCTCCATCTCGCTGAGCTTGGCCATCACCAGCGCCGAGATGCGGCGGCGGTGCACCTCGGCGGCGGCGTCCCCGTTCTCGCGGTACAGCGTTTCCAGGCGGGTGAGCCCGTCGAACACGTCGGCGCGGGCCGACTGGTAGGGCGCCAGGTACTCCGGGCCGCGGGTGAGCAGGTAGCCCCGTTCGCCCGATTCGGCGTCGGTCACGCGGCGCAGCACGCGCAGCAGCTCGAAGCGGGCCTGGTCCATGGACGACAGGCGGGCCAGCCGCGAGCTGGCGCCGTGGTAGGCCAGCTCGCTCACGGCGATGAGCAGGCCGGCCACCAGCGCGGCCAGCGGCAGGGCAAGCACCTTGTAGCGGCGGCGCTCGAGCCAGGAGGGGATGCGGGATGCCATGGCGGCGCCGCAGGGCAAACGGCGCGCCCGGTCGGGCACGACGCTTGCCGAGGGGCCCCCAGCTTTTTCGCCAACCGCACAGGGCTTGCCATGATCAGAGTCGGCATCGTCGATGACCACGTCATCGTCCGCACAGGGCTGCGTCAGTTTCTTTCCGAGCAGGTGGACCTGCGCGTCACCGGCGAGGCGGCCAACGGGCGCGAGGCGCTCGACCTCGTGCGCAAGGGCGAGGTGGACGTGCTGGTGATGGACCTGTCCATGCCCGACCAGAGCGGTGTGGATGCGCTGGCGGCGATCAAGGCCCGCGAACCGGACTTGCCGGTGTTGATCCTCTCGGGCTTTCCCGAGGCGCACTACGCCACCACGCTGCTGCGCCAGGGGGCCAGCGGCTACCTGAACAAGGAATGCGACCCGGAGGAGATCGTCAGCGCCATCCGCACCGTCTACCGCGGGCGCAAGTACATCACCCCGGCCGTGGCCGAGCTGCTGGCCGACACGCTGGGCGGCAACCCCGACAAGCTGCCGCACGAGCAGCTGTCGGAGCGGGAGTTCCAGGTGTTCCTGCGCCTGGCCAAGGGCGAGACCATCGGCCACATGGCCGATTCGATGGCCCTGTCGGTGAAGACCGTGAGCACCTACCGCACGCGGGTGATGGAGAAGATGAAGCTCAGCTCCAACAGCGACCTGACCTACTACGCGCTGAAGAACGGCCTCATCCAGTGAGGCCCGCCGGGCCCGAGCCCAGCGATTCGCAGTAGGCGATCAGCTCTTCCAGCTCGGCCGACTTGTCGAACACGCGGTCGGCGCCCAGCTCGGCGCAGCGCTTGCGCATGTCGGGCGTGGCGTAGTTGGTGAGCACGACCAGGCGCGTGCCAGGCCGGCGCTGGCGCGCCTGGCGCAGCACCTCCAGGCCCGTGCCCTGGCGCAGGAAGATGTCGATGATCATCAGGTCGCAGGCGGCCGCGTCCTCGTGCAGCCACTGCACGGCGCTGCGCTCGTCCTCGGCCGTGCCCACCACCTCCACGCCCAGCATCTCCTCCAGCGTGGCCACGAGGTTCTGCCGGATCACCGGGCTGTCTTCGACGAGGAAGCAGCGCAGGGCGGTCGCCGCGCGCGGTGGCGCGAAGGCGGCGATGTCGACGCGGGCGGGCGGTGTCGAGGACATGGGAACGGGGCGTCGCGGCAGCGAGGGGGTGCGGTCGATTATGGGCATGGTGCGCGGAAGTGAGGCGTGCGTGCAAGCGTGAGATTGCTGTCGGACGATTCCTACGCGCCCGGGCGGCCACGGGTGCCGCCCGATGCGGCCGATGCGCCCGACGCCGCCGGCGTGGCGCCCAGCCGGGCGGCGAGCGCGCGGCAACCGGCCGCCCGCTCTTCGGCGGCGTCACTGCCCGGGTCCACCAGCGGCAGCAGGGCGGCCAGCGGGTTCACCAGGCCCAGCAGCACGGCCGGCACGATGCGCCGCGCCAGTGGGCCCTTGTCGAGCGCGAGCTCGGGGTCGGCCAGCGTGCCGCGCACGTGCACGGGCGTGCGCAGAGCCAGCGGGCTGAAGTCGCGCGGTGCCGAGCGCAGGGTGAGGTCGAGCGACTCCTGCGCCAGCGACAGCTGCCCCGTGGCCCAGAGCGTGGAGTCGGACGCGTCCACCACCAGCAGCCGAGGCACCACCACGCCGCGCTGCACGCGCAGGTCGGCCGCGCCGCAGCGCACGGGCAGCGACTCATCGCCGCGCAGCACCACGCCCACCGCCTGGGCGACGTCGATGCCGGCGCCCTCCACGACCAGATGCGACAGGGTGCCGCGTGTCCACAGCAGCCGCGCCTCACCCTGGGCCTGCGACAGCAGCTGGGCGATGGAGCGCCCCGGGCCTTCCAGTGCCACCCGGGCATCCAGCTCGCCCGTCAGGTAGGGCGGCTGACCGCCTTCACGCGGCTGCGCGATCCACTCTTCCAGCCGCAGGTCGCGGGCGCGCAGGTCCATGGCCCAGTGGGCCTGGGGCGAGCGGCTGTCCAGCGTGATGCGGCCGGTGACGCGGCCGCGCGCCAGCGTGGCGTCCAGCTCGTCGAGCGAGAGCACGCGGTCGGTCAGGCGCAGCCGGCCGCGCACGGGCTGCAGCGCCTGCAGGCGCGGGTGGCCCAGCTCCAGCCGGCCGAGGGCGATGCGCACGTCGGCCTCCATCGCGGCCAGCGAGGGCAGGTCCAGCGGCCGGTCGGGCAGCACGCGGCCGGTGCCGCGTTCGTCGGCGCGCGTGTCCGACCGCTCGTTCGCCTGGGCCTTGGCGGCCACAGGGGGCTCGCCCGGCGCGGGCGTGGTGCCGATCGCCGGGCCCAGGTCCTGCAGCACCAGCGCGGATCCGCGCAGCTCGCCCGTGAGCACGGGCACCGCGCCGGGGCGACGTTCGAAGACGAACTCGCCCGCGAGCTGGCTGCGGCCGATGCGGGCGCTGTCCACGGCCGTGGTCCAGCGCTCGCCGCGGCGCACCAGTTGCCCGGTCATGGTGAAAGAGGGGGTGGTGGGCAGGGTCACGCCCAGCGGCTCGCCCACCGCGGCCAGCGACGGCCCGCTGAGCCGGTAGCGGCCGTCCAGCGCCGCGAGCGAGGGCAGGCGGTCCACCTGGCCCTCGAAGCGCAGCGCGGCCCGGCCGGCCTCGCCCTCCAGCCGCAGCGGCACCGGGGGCAGCTCGCGCAGGTCGAGGTCGGCCATCACCGGGCCCGTGGTCAGCTGCACCTGCAGCGGCGCATCGCGGTAGCGGCCCTTGGCGTTGGCGCGCCAGCCGGGCTGGCCCTGCCAGGTGTCGGCCAGGTAGGCGAAGCGGCCTTCCAGCTGCACGGCGGCCGCGGCATCGGCCAGGCGCAGGCGGCCGTCGCGCACCTGCAGCGACTCGAACTGCACCCCGGCGATGGCCGGCGCGCCACTTTCCGCGGCGCGGCTGCCCTCACCGAAGTGCCAGCTCGCGCGCCCGTCGGCGCGGCGCTCGAGCTCGAACGCCAGGCCGTCGGCCTGCAGCGAGGCCACGCGCAGGGGCTGGCCGTCCCGCGCCGCCAGCAGGTCGCGCCAGCGCAGCCGCAGGTCCACATGGCGCGCCTGCATCACCGGGCCCAGGCGGCTCCAGTCGGCATTGGCCACCTGCAGGGCATCCACACGCAGGTGCGGGCCACCCAGCAGCCGCAGGTGAAAGCCGGCGGCGCGCGACGTGCCCGCCTCACCGGCGCCGAACTCGACCGCCCGCGCCAGCCGGCCGGACAGCCAGCGCTCGGCGGGCCCGGCCAGGAAGGGCCAGCCCCGCCATTCCGCCACGCCCACCGCGCCGACCAGCAGCGCCAGGCCGGCAAGCGCGAAGGCGGCGCCGCGCCTCAGGCGTGCCATGGTGGCGCCCTCGACTTCAGCGGCCCACGTTGGGGTGGCGGTCGTGGCGGTTCTTCACGCCATCGCCGTCGCGGTCACGGTCCCAGGCGTTGGCCACGCCATCGTGGTCCTTGTCGTGGCGTGCCCAACGGCCGGCGGTGAAGACCCATTGGCCGTTGCGCTGCACCCAGCGCGGCTGCTGGTAGACATAGCCCGCGCGCACCGGCTGGAAGCTGCCGGCCACCCACACATGCTGGTTGCCGCGCCAGGCCCAGTAGCCGGGCGCCCACACGTAGCCAGGCCGCGGCGGCGGCACGGCTTCGTAGCGCGGCGCGGGCGGGGGCACACGCAGCACCAGGTCCACGTCCACGTCGGCGGCGGCGGGCAGGCTCAAGGAGGCCAGGGGCGCCGCCACGGCCAGGGCGAGGGGCAGCGCGAGCAGTCGGTTGCGGGGCATGGTCGGTCCTTTCGATGCCCGCCGTGGGGGCGGGCCATGCCGACATGCTGGCCGAGCGGCCGGCCAGGGGCCATCGGACACCGGGGCGTCACCGTGTAGGCCGATGCCTGCACGCCCCGCGCGGCGCGCCGCCGCGTCAGCCCGCCTCGTCGAACTGCGCGCGGTGCAGGCGGGCGTAGTGGCCGCCGCGCGCCAGCAGCTCGGCATGGCGCCCCTGCTCGACGATGCGGCCCTGGTCCATCACCACGATGAGGTCGGCATGCTCGATGGTGGACATGCGGTGCGCGATGACCAGCGTGGTGCGGCCGCGCACGAGGGTGCGCAGCGCCTGCTGCACATGGCGCTCGCTTTCGTTGTCCAGCGCGGAGGTGGCCTCGTCCAGGAGGAGCAGCGGCGCGTCCTTCAGGAAGGCGCGCGCGATGGCGATGCGCTGGCGCTGGCCGCCCGAAAGCGACACGCCGTTCTCGCCGCAGGGCGTGTCCAGGCCCTGCGGGGCGCGCTCGATGAACTCCCAGGCGTGGGCCGCGCGCGCGGCGCGCTCGATGGCCTCGCGCGGCACGTCGGGCCGGCCGTAGGCGATGTTGGCGGCCAGCGTGTCGTCGAACAGCACCACCTGCTGCCCCACCAGGGCCAGGTGCGCGCGCCAGTCGGCCAGGGGCAGGGCGTCGATGCGGCTGTCGCCCCAGAGGATCTCGCCCTCGCCGGGCGCGTAGAAGCGCGCCAGCAGGTGGGTGACGGTGGTCTTGCCGCTGCCCGAGGCGCCCACCAGCGCCACCGTGGCACCGGCCGGCACGACGAGGTCGAAGCCCGCCAGAGCCGGGCGCTCCTGGCCCGGGTAGGTGAAGCCCACGCCGCGGAAGGCCAGCGCCTGGGCCGCGCGAGCGGGCGCGTTCGGCGCCGGGGCCGCAGGCGCCGAGGCGGGCGCGCCGTCGGCCTCCAGCGGTTCGTCCAGCAGGGCGAAGATGCTCTCCGCCGAGGCCAGGCCCGCCTGGATGGTGGCGTTCACGTTGGTGAGCCGGCGGATGGGCTCGAACAGCATGGACATGGCCGTCACGAAGCCGAAGAACTCGCCCGGCGTCAGCAGGTTGCGCGAGGACAGGGTGGTGACGAACAGGATCATCCCCGACACCGCCACCGCCGCCAGCACCTGCACCAGCGGCACGTTGGCCGCCTGCACGCGGATCGTGCGCATGGTCGCGCGCCGCAGCCGCTCGGCCATCGCGTTGAAGCGCTCGGCCTCGTAGCGCCGCGCACCGAAGACCTTGATCTCCTTCACCCCGACCAGAGACGACTCCACCTGCCCGGTCATCAGCCCGGCGAGCTGCTGCATCTCGCGGTTGGAGCCGCGCAGCTTGCGGCTGGCCACGCGGATCACCACGGCCACCACAGGGCCCACCACCACCAGCATCACGGCCAGCTGCCAGGCGGTGTAGAGCAAGTAGCCCACCAGGCCCACGACGAACAGCGAGTCGCGCACCACCACGATCCACGCATTGGAGATGGACTGGCCCACCTGCGGGATGTCGTACAGCACCCGCGAGAGCATGCGGCCGTGGGTCTGCGCCTGGTGGGTGGCCAGGGGCAGGCCGGTCTGGTGGTCGAAGACCTGCTGGCGCAGATCGGCGATGGCGCGCTGCGCCACCCACTGGCTGGACACGTTGGCGGCGTACTCCGCCAGGCCCTTGCCCAGGAAGACGGCCATCATCAGCAGCGGCACCTGCCAGCCGGCGGTGGCGTTCTTGCCGATGAGCGCCTCGTCGGTCAGCCGCTTGAGCAGCGCCGGCAGCATGGGCTCCAGCACCGCGGCGCCCACCATGGCCAGCAGCGACACCGCCACCACGCGGCGGTAGGGCCGGGCATAACCCAGCAGGCGGCGGTAGGTTCCCCAGGCGGCCTTCATTCGCGGCGCAGCAGCTTGTCGATGAGCCAGTCGCCCAGGCCGTTCTCGCGGCGCTGGCGGTGGAAGTCGTGGTGCAGCTGCACCTTGTCGTAGCGCGTCCTCACCCAGTCGATGAAGGCGATGGGCTCGCGTGCGTTGTCCTGCTCGTAGCGGTCGAAGAAGTAGTCGAGCACGGCGGTCTGGCCCATGCGGAAGTGGCCGTAGCGCCAGCTCAGCTCGCGCCGCGCCTGCGCGATGGGCTCACCCAGGTGGAAATGGCGGTACAGCACGCTGGCCAGCCCGGCGCGGTCGGCGCCCGACTTGCAGTGCAGCAGCGCGGGGTACTGGATGCCCTCGAAGATCTCGCGCGTGGCCTCGATCACCTCCCGGGTGGGCGGCTGGCGCGAGTACATGCGGTGGTCGATGAGGCGGATGCCGGCGTCCTGGCAGGCCTGCACTTCCATCGGGTACGAACCGTAGCCGTGGTCACCACGCAGGTTCACGATGGTGCGGATGCCCAGCTCGCGCTGGTAGGTGCGGATCTGCGCCGGGCTGGGCTGCGACAGCCGGTACATGCCGCCGCCGAGCGCATGGAAGTTGTTGTAGACCGCCCGCACGAAGCCGTGGTCCACCAGGTGCATGTCCAGCCAGGCCCACAGGCGGCCGAGGCGGGAGGAGAGGTCGTGCGGCATCGGCGCGGCGGGCCCGGGGGGTCAAACGCCGCATTTTAGGTGCCGAGGGCCGCCGGCGCCTCGCGGCGGCGGCGGCCCTGGCGGGTCAGCGCGGGACTCAGTTGCGGTCGGCGCGCGGGGCCAGCGAGCTGTCGGCGCTGGTGGCCGTGCTGGACGAGGTGTTCGCGTCGCTGCCCATCAGCGGGGCGTCGCGGTCGGCCTGCGGCGAGGTGGTCACGTCCATCGCGCCGTTGGCGTTGCGGCCGGCGTCCACGTCCACGCCCGGCACGCCCTGGGCGCGCTCGGTGTTGGCGCGGTTCACGTCGATCGCGCCGTCGGCATTGCGGCCCACGTTCACGTCCACGTCGGGCACGCCCTTGTCCATTTCGGACTGGGTCGTCGTGGTGGTCGAGGGGGTCGACGTGTCGGTGGTCGACTGGGCGTACAGGCCCACGGTACCGGCGGCGAGGGCGGCGGCCAGGGCGGCTTGCAGGGTGCGCTTGTTCATGTGGAATCTCCTTGTCGGGTGGATCGGTTGTCGGGCCGCTGCGGGCCTCATCGACGGGATCCATGGTGCGTCGGCCACCGGCCGCCGTGTGTCGGACAGCACCGACGCTGCGCGTCGGTCGGTGCCGCGGCGTCGGTGCCCGCTGTACACCTGTCCAGGGTGGCCGACCTACATTCCTGCGCCGGCCCGTGCGCCGAACGCCCGCACCACCCAAGGAAGCACCCATGGCATTGCATTTCCTCCGCCCGTTGCTGACCCTACTGCTCGCGCTCGTGGCCGGCCAGGCCATCGCACAGGGCTACCGCTGGCAGAACGTGCCCATGGGTGGCGGCGGCTTCGTGTCGGCGATCATTCCGAGCCGCACACAGAAGGGCCTCTTCTACGCGCGCACGGACGTGGGCGGCGCCTACCGCTTGGATAAGACGAACGCGCGCTGGGTACCGCTGAACGACTCGCTGTCGGAGGACGACGTGGGCCTCCTGGGCATCGAGTCACTGGCGCTCGACCCCAAGAACTCGGCCGTCGTCTACCTGCTGGCCGGCACCTCGTACTTCAGCAACGGCAAGACCGTGGTCATGCGGTCGACCGACTACGGTGCCACCTTCGCGCAGATCACCGACGTGACCAGCCAGGTGCGCGCGCACGGCAACGGCATGGGCCGGCAGAACGGTGAGCGGCTGCAGGTCGACCCGGGCAGCAGCCAGGTGCTCTACCTCGGCTCACGCAACAACGGCCTGTTCAAGAGCACGAACAGCGGCGCCAGCTTCACCCGCGTCAATGCCCTCAACCTGACGACCACGCTGAATGGCAACGGCATCAGCTTCGTCTGGCTCGACCCTTCCAGCGTGTCGGGCGGTGTCGCCCAGCGCATCGTCGTCGGTGTGTCGCGCCCGACCAGCGAAGGCCCCAACCTCTACCTCAGCACGGATGCCGGCGCGAGCTTCAGCGCCCTCGGTTCCGGGGCGGGGGCCAGCCTCATGCCGCAGCGCGCCGCCTACGCGAGCAACGGCCACCTGTACATCACCTTCGGCAACGGTGCCGGCCCCCATGGGCAGGAGGTGAAGGACGCCAACGGCAACCTCATCCGCACCGACGCCATGGATTCGGGCCAGATCTGGCGCTACACCCTCGCCACCGGCGCCTGGACCCACGTCACCCCCGCGGGCTACACGAACGCGTTCTCCGGCATCTCGGTGGACCCGCGCAACCCGTTGCGGCTCGTCGCGTCCACCATCAACACCTACATGGCCCAGGGCCGTGCCTGGGGCGACCAGTTCTTCACCAGCACCGACGGCGGCGCCACCTGGACCAACGTCGTGCAGCGCGGCTATGCGCTCGGCACCGGCGGGGTGACCTGGGTCGCCAACAGCTCCATCCACTGGAGCGGCACGATCGAGTTCGACCCGTTCAACACGGCGTCGGTGTGGGTCACGTCCGGCAACGGGGTGTTCCGCACGGCCAACATCGACGCCACGCCCGCGACCTGGACCTTCACCGTCAAGGGGCTGGAGGAAACCGTGCCGCTGAACCTGGCCAGCGTGCCGGGTGGGCCGCTGCTCTCGGCGATCGGCGACTACGATGGTTTCCGCCACACCCGCCTGACCGGCTATGCCCCCATGCACTCGCCGAGCATGGGCACCACGCCCGGCCTGGCGATGGCCGCCGCCAAGCCCAAGATGCTCGTGCGGGTGGGCAACAAGATGTACTACACCACCAACGCCGGCTCGAGCTGGTCGCCGGTGAACAACATCCAGGGCACGCACGGCCAGGTGGCGCTCTCGGCCAACGGCGGGGTGCTGCTGCACACGGTGACCGTCTGGACCAACGGCAATGCGGTGACGACCACCTACCGATCCACCAACTTCACCAGCGCCAACCCCACCTGGACGGTCGTCTCGGGCCTGGGCAACAACGCCACGCGGCCCTTTGCCGACCCGGTGAACGCCAACAAGTTCTACGCCTACGACCCGGCCGCCGGCAAGCTGCTCGCGAGCAGCAACGGGGGCCTGACCTTCACGGCGGCGGGCTCGCTGGCCGCCTGGGGCGCGCCCATCGGCCGCGCGGCGCCGGGCCGCCAGGGCGACGTGTGGATCGCCCTCAACGGGGGCGGCCTGGCCCGCTCGACCGACTCGGGCCTCACCTTCTCGACCTTGGCGAAGGTGAGCCACGCGAGCGCGGTGGGCTTCGGCAAGGCGGCCACCGGCGCGAGCTACCCCACGGTGTTCATCTGGGGCGTGGCCAACGGCGGCCCCCGCGGCGTGTACCGCTCCACCGATGCCGGGGCGAGCTGGGTGCGCGTCAACGACGCGAGCCACCAGTACGGCGGCCCGGGCAACGGCCAGTTCGTGATGGGCGACATGAACGTCGAGGGCCGGGTCTACATGAGCACCGTCGGCCGCGGCCTGGTCTACGGTGAACCAGCGACCGGCCGGCTGCCGGCGCGATAGCGGGCGGCGAATCGACGTGGCCGGTGCCAGGGCGGCCGACGGCACCGCCCTGGGGGCCGGTCAATGCAGCTTGAGCCGCCCCGACACGCGCCGCTGCAGCAGCCGGGCCATCGCCAGCACGAAGGTGCCGCCCACGCCGAGGATGGCGCGGTGGTGCATCAGGTGCAGCGACATGTACATCCACTTGGCGATGAGGCCCTCGACGAAGAAGTTGCGCCCGGCCAGGCCGCCCATGAGGTTGCCCACGCCCTTGTTGTCGCCGAGCGAGACGAGCGAGCCGAAGTCGCGGTAGGTGAAGGGGTGGGAGGAGGGCGCCCGCTCGCGCAGCAGCGCCATGAGCCGGGCTTCCAGGTATTCGGCCTGCTGGTGCGCCGCCTGCGCGCGGGCCGGCACCGTCTTGTCCGCTGTCCAGGGGCAGGCGGCGCAATCACCCAGGGCGTAGACGCCTTCCGCCGAGGTGGCCAGGTGCTCGTTGACGACGAACTGGTGGGCGCGGTTGGTGGTCAGGCTGTATGACGCGTTATGCGGCGCGGCCTGGATGCCGGCGGCCCAGACGATGAGGTCGGCGACGATGTCGCCCTGGGCTTCGGTGACGAGGCGGTCGGGCTGCACGACCAGCACGCGCGTGCGGGTGAGCACGCGCACCTGCTTGCGCTGCAGGGCCGTCTGGGCCTGGGCCGAGATGCGCTCGGGCAGGCCGGCCAGGATGCGGGGCGCCGCCTCCACCAGCGTGAGGTCGAGCCGGAAGGCCTGCTCCGGGTCCAGGCTGGCCAGCGTCTCCTGGTGGGCTTCGATCAGCTCGGCGGCCAGCTCCACGCCCGTGGCGCCGCCGCCCACGATGGCGATGCCCAGGCGCTTCTCGGCGGCGAAGGCGCTGCGCGTGAACGCGGCCTGCAGATGGCGGCGGAAGCGCTCGGCGTCGGCCGCCTGCTCCAGCACGTAGGCGTGCTCGGCACCGGGCGTGCCGAAGAAGTTGGAGCCGCTGCCCATCGCCAGCACCAGCCAGCGGTAGCTCAGCGTGCGCTCGGGCACGAGCAGGCGGCCCTGCTCGTCGTGGATGGCGCCCAGCCGCAGCGTGCGCGCCTGGGTGTCCAGCCCGCGCAGCTCACCCAGCGTGAAGCCGAAGTGGTTGCGGCGCGCCAGCACGGTGTAGCTCAGGCCTTCCTGGTGCGCGTCCAGCGTGCCCGCGGCCACTTCGTGCAGCGTGGGCTTCCAGATGTGGAACACCGAGCGGTCCACCAGCAGCACGCGCCGGGGGCCCTGCCGGCGCCCCAGGCGACGCCCCAATCGCGCGGCCAGTTCCAGACCGCCCGCGCCACCGCCCACCACCACCACGTCATGGTGCATACCGTGCTCCTCGTCCCGTCCGCCTCGGCGGGATCGTACCGCGCGTCCAGGGTTTCCCCGGGGTCAGTGCCAGGACAGCGGGTGCACGGCGTAGTACCGGGCGAGCTCGGTGTAGAGCGCCGGGTGCGCAGCGGCCATGTCCTGGGGGCGCTCGAAGAAGACCTCGCTGGCCACGGCAAAGAACTCCGCAGGCTCGGTGGCGGCGTAGGGCGACAGCAGGGTCGGCTCGCCGGCGGCCACCCGGGCACGCAGCGTGGCGAACTCGCGCCCCATCACCGCGGCCCAGCGGGCGTAGCGGCGCCGCTCGCCCAGGTAAGGTGCGCCCGTGGCCCGGCCGCGCGCCTGGTCGAGCTGGTGGGCGAACTCGTGGATGACCAGGTTCTCCCCGTCGCCCGGGTCGGCCGCGCCGGCCAGCACGTCGGGCCAGGACAGGATCACCTGGCCTTGCACCCACGATTCGCCGGCGCGCACCTCGCGCCGCTCGTGCTGCACGCCGCTGCCGTCGCCCTCGCGGCGGTCCACCCAGTAGGCGCTGGGGTACAGCAGGATCTGGCGCAGGCCGGCGAAGTGCTCGCCCGGGCGGTTCAGCGTGAGCAGGCAGGCCTGCGCGGCCACCAGCACGCGCATCTCGTCCGTCACCTCCAGGCCGTGGCAGCCGATGAAGGGCTTCTCGGCCAGGAACACCAGGATGCGGCGCTTGAGCTGCAGCTGCAGGTCCGGCGGCAGCGCCTGCATCAGCGGCATGCGCCGGCGCAGGACGCTGCGCCAGGCGGGCGGAAAGGGCTGGGCGGCCAGGCGGCGGTGGCGCCACACGCGCCAGGCGGTGGGCGCCCACAGGCCCGCGGCCAGCAGGCCGGCGAACGCCAGGAGCCCCAGCGTCAGCGAGAGCGCATCGGGTGCGGTGGGCAAGGGGCCTCTTTCGTCACGCGCCCGTGACGCCGGGCCGGTCGGCCGCAGGTGGGGGCCGGCGAGGGCGTTTCAAGCCGGGCTCACCAGCGGTCACGCAGCCGCCGGGCCAGGTCCAGCACGGCCCCGGTGGGCGGCGTGGGCGGGCCGGGCGCCCAGTGGGGCGCGGCGGGGCCCACGGAGTCGAAGTGCTGCGCCACCTCGGGCGGGATGAAGCGCGTCAGCCCGGCGTACAGGTGGCGGTCGCCGAAACGCCGCTGCTGGGTGACGTGGAAGCGCTGCGGCACCACCAGCGCCAGGTGGTGGCGCGCGCGTGTCATGGCCACGTAGAGCAGGCGGCGCTCCTCTTCCAGCTGCGCCGGCGTGGCGGTGGCCAGGTCGCCCGGGATGCAGCCGTCCACCACGTTGAGCACCGTCACGGCCGACCACTCCTGGCCCTTGGCGGCGTGGATGGTGGACAGGATGCAGTAGTCCTCGTCGAGCATCGGGTCGCCGGCCTCGTCGCTGGTGGCCTGCGGCGGGTCGAGCGTGAGCTCGGTGAGGAAACGCTCGCGTGTGGCATGCCCGGCGGCCAGGCGCTGCAGCTGCTCGATGTCCGCCCGGCGCGGACCCGGGTGGTCGTGCAGACGCTCCATGTGCGGCAGGTACCACGCGGCCCCGTCGGCCAGCTCGGCCGGCCATTGCGGCGCCTCGGCCAGCCGCCGCAGCAGGGCCGCCAGCGCCGCCCAGTCGCCCGCGGCGGCGGCCGGCGGCTGCCAGGCCTGCAACGCGGCGTGCGGGTCGGCGGCGGCGTCCATGGCGTCCTGCAGCCGGCGGGCGCTGGCCGGGCCGATGCCCGGCACCAGCTGCGCCACGCGGAAGCCCGCCAGGCGCAGGCGCGGGTTGCCGGCCCAGCGCAGCAGGGCCAGCAGGTCCTTCACATGCGCGGCCTCCAGGAATTTCAGGCCGCCGTACTTGACGAAGGGGATGCGCCGGCGCGCCAGCTCCAGCTCCAGCGCGGCGCTGTGGCTGGAGGTGCGGAACAGCACCGCCTGTGACTTCAGCTTGAGCCCGCCCTCGCGGCGCGTGAGCAGGCGCTCGCACACCCAGCGGGCCTGGGCCAGCTCGTCCTCCACCGCCACCAGCTGCGGCCGCTCGCTGCCGGGGCGGTCGGTCCACAGCCGCTTGGTGAAGCGCTCCGGCGCCAGGCCGATCACCGCGTTGGCCGCGTCGAGCAGGGGCTGGGTGGCGCGGTAGTTGTGCTCCAGCGTCACCACCCGGGCGGGCGGATCGAAGGCGCGCGGGAAGTCGAGGATGTTGCGCACCTCGGCCGCGCGGAAGGCGTAGATCGCCTGGGCGTCGTCGCCCACCACCGTGACGCCGCGGCCGCTGGGCTTGAGCGCATGCAGGATGGCCGACTGCAGGCGGTTGGTGTCCTGGTACTCGTCCACCAGCACGTGGGTGAAGCGCTCGCCCAGCCAGGCGGCGATGTCGGGCTCGCGCAGCATCTCGGCCCACCACAGCAGCAGGTCGTCGTAGTCCAGCGCCTGCTGCTCGCGCTTGGCGTCCTCGTAGGCGCGGCACAGCGTGCGCAGCGCCGGCTCGTGCTCGGCGCACCAGGGGAAGGCCTCGCGCAGCACCTCGGCCAGGGGCGCCTGGCTGTTCACTGCGCGCGAGTAGATGGCCAAGCAGGTGCCCTTGAGCGGAAAGCGGCGGCCCTCGGCCTGCGAGGCCAGGCCCAGGCCGTCGCGCACCCAGCCCATCAGGTCCTCGGCGTCGCCGCGGTCGAGGATGGAGAACTCGGGCGACAGGCCCAGGCGCTCGGCCTGCTCGCGCAGCAGCCGCGCGCCGATGGCGTGGAAGGTGCCGGCCCAGGGCAGGGCGGGCGGGGCACTCGTGGGCGGCAGGCCCAGCGACTCGCGCAACAGGGCGGCCACCCGCTGCTGCATCTCCACCGCGGCGCGGCGCGAGAAGGTCAGCAGCAGCAGGCGCTGCGGGTCGGCGCCCTGGGCGACCAGCCGCGCCACCCGCGCGGCGAGCGTCATGGTCTTGCCCGTGCCCGCCCCGGCGATGACCAGCAGCGGCGTGTCACCGTGGCCGGCGGCTTCGCGCTGGGCGTCGTTCAGGCGGTCGAGGACCGGGTCGGCCAGGGCCGGGGACACGGACAGGGGCGGGGCGCTCACGCCCGTCAGGATACTGGATGGGCAACCAGTGGCGGGGCCGTGGGCGCAACGCCGGTCCGCTGGGAGGTCTGGACCCACCAGGCCTCGAAGTCCGCCGCCACCATGGGCCGTCCGAAGAGGTAGCCCTGGGCGAGGTGGCAGCCCAGCCCGACGAGCGCGGCGGCCTGCTCGTCGGTCTCCACGCCTTCGGCCACCACGCGCAGGCGCAGCGCGTCGGCCACCTGCACGGTGGATTGCACCAGGGCGCGCTGGTAGCGGCTGTCCACCACCTTCTCCACGAAGGCGCGGTCCACCTTCACGGTGTCGATGGGCAGCTGGTCCAGCGACGCGAGCGAGGAGTAGCCGGTGCCGAAGTCGTCCAGCGCCAGGGCCACGCCCATGCCCCGCAGCTCGCCGAAGACCTGCTCCGCGTCCTCGACCTTCATCGCCAGCGTCTCGGTGATCTCCAGGCGCAGCGCGGATGCGGGCAGGCCGGCTTCCGCCAGGGCAGAGCGCACGGTGGCGGCCAGGCGGCCGGGCCGCAGCTGCGCCCGGCTCAGGTTGACCGAGACATTGCGCGGCGCCGCGTCGC
Organism: Burkholderiales bacterium; assembly: GCA_016213265.1. Taxonomy (GTDB): domain Bacteria; phylum Pseudomonadota; class Gammaproteobacteria; order Burkholderiales; family Burkholderiaceae_C; genus Ideonella. The sequence goes on from JACRBA010000070.1 coordinate 59,402, forward strand.
CCAGGCGCCGCTGCCAGGCGGCCAGGTCCAGGCAGGCGCGGCGCAGCACGCGCTCGCCCAGCTGCTCCACCAGGCCGGCCTCCTCGGCCAGCGGCACGAACTCCGCGGGCGACACCAGCCGGCCGTCGGCCGGGTGCCGCCAGCGCACCAGCGCCTCCAGCGCCGCCGGCCGCCCCAGGGGCAGCGAGACGATGGGCTGGTAGGCCACGAAGATCTGGTCGTCGCTCTGCAGGGCCTGGCGCAGGTCGCCTTCCAGCTCCATCGCGTGGCGGATGCGGCGGTGCATCTCGGGCTGGAACACGGCGTAGCGCCCGCGCCCCAGGCGCTTGGCCTCGTACATGGCGGTGTCGGCATCGCGCAGCACGGATTCCACGCTGGCCGACGACACATCGCTGGTCACGATGCCGATGCTGACGCTGGACTGCACCTGGCGGCTGCCGATCTCGTACGGCTCGCCCAAGGCCTCGAGCAGGCGCCGGGCGACGCGCGTGGCGTCGGCGGGCATGTGCAGGTGCTCCAGCAGCACCACGAACTCGTCGCCGCCCAGGCGGCCGGCCACGTCCGGCTGGCCCGCGGGCAGGCCGCGCGCCTCCAGCTCGCTGACGCGCGCCACGTCGTCGCCCGGGCGCAGCGCGTGGCGCAGCCGGGCGGCGATCTGGCGCAGCAGCTCGTCGCCGGCCTCGTGCCCCAGGCTGTCGTTGACGAGCTTGAAGCGGTCGAAGTCCATGAACAGCACGGCGAAGGTGTCGTCCGGCTTCTCGTGCACCCGCTGCACGCAGCGCGCCAGCGCATGCTGGATGCCGGCGCGGTTGGGCAGCTGGGTCAGCGCGTCGGTGAGGGCGGCGTCGCTGAGCGCCTGCTCCAGGCGCTTGCGGGCGTCGATGTCCACGTGCACGCCGGCCATGCGGCGGCCGCGGCCGTCCGGGGTGCGCTCGATCACCGCGCCGGCGGCCATCACCCACATCCAGTCGCCGCTGCGCGTGCGCACACGGAACTCGGTGCGGTACGGCACGGCCGGGTCGGCGAGGTGGTCCACCAGCGCGCGGCGGGCGGCCTGGGCGTCGTCCGGGTGCATGAGCGCCAGCCAGTCGTCCACCGTGCGCGGCGGCTCTTGCCCGGCGCCGAAGCCGAACATGCGCAGCCAGCGGTCGTTGAACTCGACGCGACCGCTGGGCATGTCCCAGTCCCAGGTGCCCACGCCGGCGCCGTCGATGGTGGTCTGCAGCAGGTGGCGCTGGGCGCGCACCTCGGTCTCGTCCAGGAAGCAGGAGATCACGCCCTGGATGGCACCGTCGGGCGCGGGCAGCAGCTGGGTGTTGATGCGCAGCCAGCGGCGCTCGCCGTCGGGCAGGCACACGGCGATGGGCAGGCCCTCCTGCGGCTGGCCGTTGTGCAGGGTGGCCAGCCCGGGCAGCTCGTCGGCCGCCAGCGGCGAGCCGTCCGGCCGCGTGGCGGACCAGCCCGGCGGCAGCCCCGGCTGGCCCAGCAGCAGCTCGCGCGGCGCGCCGATGAGCTGCTCGGCCTTCACGTTCACGTCCACCACGCGGCCGTCGGCGTCGCGCACCATCAGGCCGGCCGGCAGGGCACGCAGCACCGCATCGAGGTACTCGCGCCGCTCCACCTGGGCGCTGATGTCGGTCTCCACGTGGATGAAGCCGGTGAGCCGCCCGGTCTCGTCGCGCATGGGCTGCACGCTCAGGTCGGCCCAGTAGCTGCGGCCGTGCCGGCCACGGTGGAGGATCTCCACCCGCACCGCCAGGGCCGCGTCGAGGGCGCGGGCCACCGCGGCACGCGTGGCCGCGCTGGTGCCGTCGAACTGCAGCAGGTGGTCGGGCACCTGCCCGCGGGCCTCGTCCGGCGTGTAGCCGGTGATGGCGGTGAACGCGGCGTTGGTCCAGACGATGGCGCCCTGGGTGTCGGTGATGGCCACGCCGTTGGGCGTGCGGTCGGCCACGGCGGCCAGGCGCTCCAGCTCCTGCGCCTGGGCATGCAGCTGGTCGTGGTGGCGCTGGATGCGCCGGGCCAGGGGCTCGCCCAGGCCGAACAGCAGCGCGCCCACGCCCAGGGCCAGCAGCGCCACCAGGCGGCCATGGGCCGTGCGGGCGTCCTGCTGGCGCTGCTCGGCCAGGCGCTGTAGCGCGTCGGTGGCCAGCTCCATCTCCTCGATGAACAGGCGCGCCTCGTTGCGCACGCGGCCCACGTACGCGCCGAGGTCGGTCTCCCCGCGCTCACGCGCCATGAGCAGCGAATGCACGGTGCCCCACAGGCGTTCGCGGTGGTCGGTCCAGGTGAGTTCGTCGTCGTCCTGCTCCGACCACACGCCGCCCAGCTCGTTCAGGCGGGTGGCCTCGGCCAGCATGCGGGCCAGCGTGTCTTCCATCGGCCGGGCGGTGTCCTGCCCGGAGCCCACGTCCACCGCGCTGATGGCCAGGTGCTCGGCCAGCGTCGCCTGCCGGCCGGCGAGCTTGAGCGCCTCGGCGTCCCCCTGGCTGGCCGACGACAGCTCGGTGGTCACCTGCACGAAGCCCCAGGCGGCCAGCAGCAGCACCAGGCCCACCAGCGCCAGCAGCGTGCGCAGCCAGATGGCTGCGCGTGCGCTGGCCACCGGCGCCAGCCCGGACACGGGCGGGCCGGCATCCCCGGTGGGCCGGGCGGTGGCAGCAAGGCGGGAGCGGGACATCATGGGCGCGGGAGGGCCGGCGCAGGCGCCGGCTGTCGGAGGGTTATCGGCCGTCCGCCCCGCGGCTGAAGCGCGGCAGCCGCCGCAGGTGTGTCAGGGCGCGGCGGGGGCGTCCGGCGCGGGCGGCTGCCCGCCCAGCGCACGCAGGCAGTCCAGGCACAGGCAGCCCGGGTAGCGCTGCCGCAGGCTGGCCAGCAGTGGCGACGGCAGCACCAGGCCGGTGCAGGCACACGGCGCCGCGGACGCCGCGCCGCAGCGAAAAGCCCGCTGGCAGCGTGGGCAGATGGCCGGCGCGGCATCATCGGCGCCCGGTGTGGCTGGCAGCTCGCGCGGTTGGTCGATAGCGTGTTTCAATCTGGTTTATCGTAGCAATCAATCACGCAAATGCGTGGCGGCCACTAAGATTTGACCATTCGTTCAACCCCGCCCCCACAAGGAGAGCCCATGTCGCTGATCAACACCCAAGTCGCCCCGTTCAAGGCCCAGGCCTTCCACAACGGCAAGTTCATCGAAGTCACGGAAGAGAGCCTGAAGGGCAAGTGGTCCGTGCTGATCTTCATGCCGGCGGCCTTCACCTTCAACTGCCCGACCGAGGTGGAAGACGCGGCCGACAACTACGCCGAGTTCCAGAAGCTGGGCGCCGAGGTCTACATCGTCACCACCGACACGCACTTCTCGCACAAGGTGTGGCACGAGACCTCGCCGGCCGTGGGCAAGGCCCAGTTCCCGCTGGTGGGCGACCCCACCCACGCGCTGACCAACGCCTTCGGCGTGCACATCCCCGAGGAGGGCCTGGCCCTGCGCGGCACCTTCGTGATCGACCCGCAAGGCGTGATCAAGACCCTGGAAGTGCACGACAACGCCATCGCTCGCGACGTGAAGGAAACGCTGCGCAAGCTGAAGGCCGCCCAGTACGTCGCCAGCCACCCCGGCCAGGTCTGCCCGGCCAAGTGGAACGATGGCGCGAAGACGCTGACGCCGTCTCTCGATCTGGTCGGCAAGATCTGACGACGTAGCGCGCTTTCCTGCTGCGCCCGCCGATCTCGGGCCTGTGCTGCTCGCCGTACGGGTGTACGGCTGCGCTGCTCGGCTCCGACCTCGGCGCGCTCGCGACGGAAATCGCGCCACGTCGTGGCCGGTTTCCGTTGCGATGCCTTCCTCCCCCCTTTGACCCACCTCACCGACCGGGCTTGCGCCGGCCGGCAGGATGGCCTGTTGCCTCTCGCTGACTGACCCCCCGGACGACCCAAGGAGACCGCCATGTTGGACGCCGCCACCAAGACCCAGCTTGCCGCCTACCTGGAGCGCATCCGCCAGCCCATCGAGCTGGTGGCCAGCCTGGACGACCGCCCCGCCTCGGCCGAGATGCGCGAGCTGCTGGAGGCCGTCGCGTCCGCCGGGCCGGACAAGATCACCGTGCGCTACGACGGCCAGGATGCGCGCCGGCCGAGCTTCTCCATCAGCGCCGTGGGCGCCGACATGGGCGTGCGCTTCGCGGCCATCCCCATGGGCCACGAGTTCACCTCGCTGGTGCTGGCGCTGCTGCAGGCCGGCGGCCACCCACCCAAGGTCGAGGCCGACGTCATCGAGCAGATCAAGTCGCTCGATGGCGAGATGGTCTTCGAGACCTACATGTCCCTGACCTGCCACAACTGCCCGGACGTGGTGCAGGCGCTGAACCTGATGGCCGTGCTCAACCCCAAGGTGCGCCACGTGGCCATCGACGGCGGGCTGTACCAGGACGAGGTCGAGGCACGGCAGATCATGGGCGTGCCCACCGTGTTCCTCAACGGCCAGCCCTTCGGCTCGGGCCGCATGGAGCTGGCCGAGATCCTGGCCAAGGTGGACACCAATGCGGCCGCGCGTGACGCGGCCAAGCTGGGCGCCAAGCCGCCCTTCGACGTGCTCATCGTGGGCGGCGGCCCCGCCGGCGCCGCCGCCGCCGTGTACGCGGCCCGCAAGGGCATCCGCACCGGCATCGTGGCCG
>JACRBA010000073.1 GCA_016213265.1 Burkholderiales bacterium
GACCCGGCGAGATGATCGGCCTGGTGGGCCATTCGGGCTCGGGCAAATCGACGCTGGTCAACCTGATCTGCCGCTTCTACGACGTGACCGACGGCGCCATCCGCGTCGACGGGGTGGACATCCGCCGCATCGCCGTGGCGGACTTCCGGCGCCACATCGGCCTGGTGCTGCAGGAGCCCTTCCTGTTCTTCGGGACGATTGCCGAGAACATCGCCTACGGCAAGCACGAGGCCACGCGAGAAGAGATCGTCGCCGCGGCCCGCGCCGCCCACGCGCACGACTTCATCCTGCGACTGCCGCACGGCTACGACTCGCTGGTCGGCGAGCGCGGCCAGGGCCTCTCGGGTGGCGAGCGCCAGCGCATCAGCATCGCCCGCGCGCTGCTCATCAACCCGCGCATCCTGATCATGGACGAGGCCACGTCGGCGGTCGACACCGAGACCGAAAAGGAAATCCAGAAGGCGCTGGACAACCTCGTGCAAGGCCGCACCACCATCGCCATCGCCCACCGCCTGTCCACCCTGCGCAAGGCCGACCGCCTGGTGGTGATGGACAAGGGCCAGGTCGTCGAGGTCGGCCCGCACGACGAGTTGATGGAGCGCCGTGGCGCCTACTGGCGCCTGTACGAGGCCCAGGCGCGCAAGGCCGAGCAGGACGCCCTGCTGGAAGGCTGAACCCGGGACCCCACATGAGCACGCTTGACTTCACCCTCACCCGCGACGCCCACGGCCGCCTGAACCTGAGCACGTCCGATGGCACCTTGCACGAAGGCGTCATGCCCGTGCGCGCCTTCCCCATCAGCGCGCCCGATGGCGGCCTGTCGCTGGTCAGCGCCGATGGCCACGAGTTGCGCTGGATCGATCGGCTGGCCGACCTGCCGAGCCCCATCCGCGACCTGATCCAGGCCGAGTTGGCCATTCGCGAGTTCACGCCGATGATCCGCCGCATCAACGATGTATCGACGTTTTCGACACCGAGCACCTGGACCGTGGAGACGGATCGAGGGCTGACGCAACTCGTGCTCAAGAGCGAGGACGACATCCGCCGGCTGGGCAACGGCCGCCTGCTGATCTCGACGGCCCAGGGGCTGCAATTCGGCATCGCGCAGACCGCTGACCTGGACAGGCATTCGCGCAAGCTGCTGGAACGCTTCCTCTGACTGACGGAAACATCAGTTGCGTCAACTGACTGCAAAATCGTCAAACTGCGTTCTTGAAATCGCCTTTTGAAGCCAACAATCGTCATCCTGCATGACGATTGACTCGATGGGTCAAGACCTGGGGGCAACCCTGTTCGTTTGACCCACGTCAAGCCTCAGTGCTTCCCCTTGGGTGCCCCCGCTTGACGACCTCCTGCGGGCGTTTCTCCCTTTCACCCTGGCGGTTTCGGACTCCTACGCTGAACTGACCTACCCATTCGGGTGGGGTCACTCAACCTGACAGGAGACCCGAGATGAACAAGAACCGACTGCTTCCCTCGCTCCGTTCGCTGATCCTGCCGCTCTCGCTCGCGGCAACACCCCTGACGGCGCTGGCCTGGCCCACCCTCACCATCCCCACCAACGCGCTGCAGGCCGACGCGGTGCAGGCCTTTTCCGGCGACGCACTTGGCGCATTCGAGCTGGCCGAGATCGGCATCAAACCCGTGGGTCAGGCCAGCGCGACGGCCGGCCTGACAGGCGCCTTCACCTTGCCGGTGACCAACATCACCATCGACGGACTCAAGGTGATCGGCGGCAAAGCCACCGGCGCAGGCTTGCGTTTCGAGCGCTTGAACGAGGAGACCAGTGTCACCGAGGTGGTGACACTGGCCAACTTCCGCATCGACTTCAAATCCCACGTCATCCACGCCGACGCCTTCCCTCGAAGCGGCGCGCCAAAGATCGACGCCCCCATCTTCCAGTTCCGCGAACAGACGGCGCTGGCCATCAAGTACCAGTTCCCTCTGAGCATCCGGGCCCACCAGACACTGGATCAACTTTTCCTGACCCTGCCCGCCAGGGCCATCTTCACCGATGGCCTTCAGCTCAATGAGGTGATGTCCGCGCCACTTGAGATCATCGACTTTGGCGAGATCCGCATCGCGGTGGACGTCAAGCTTCGCAAAAAGCCCGTCTCGACCAAGCCTTACAAGCCCTGACCTTGATCAACGGACAGGCCGGGATGTGGCCCGGCCCTTGATGTGGCGCAAGCCCTTGCCCGGGCGGGCGCCCAGAATCGGATGCAGTCCCTGCAAGGAAATCCGAAAAAGGAGCCCGCCATGTCCGCCATCCTCCAAAGCCAAGACACCGCAGTCCCCCGTGGCCGCACCGTGCAACCTTTCGACGTCCTGGACAGCTGCCATCGCCAGGTCGTGACGGCGCTGCAGCAGATGGACCAGCTGATTGAACACCTGGCCGACAAAGGCGTGGATGGGCACGCCCAGGAAGTCGCCCGCTCGATCTTCATGTTCTTCATGAACACCGCACGCGAGCACCACCTGGACGAAGAGCGGCATGTCTTCCCTGCCCTGTTGCGCAGCGGTCGCGCCGACCTGATCGACGCGACGCTTCGCCTGCAACAAGACCACGGCTGGATCGAAGAAGACTGGTTGGAGCTGGCGCCTCAGTTCGAGTCGATCGCAGCGGGCTACCACTGGTTCAACCTGGAGCAACTGCGCCTGGCCGTGCCGGTTTTTCAAGCGCTTTATCAGGACCACATTGCGCTGGAGGAGTCCCTGATCTACCCCGAGGCCCGCGCTCGCATCAACGAGTGGGACCTCCAGGGCATGGGCCGAGAGATGGCCCAGCGGCGCAAGCAGCGCGGCCACGCCACGCCGACTCCGCCACAGGCCGAACACGCCACGCCCTGAGCCAGCGTGCGCCGGGCTCGCGCGCCAAGCCCTGGCGCTGTGCCCCACAAAGAGAAACGCGCCGCCTCCCGTGAAGGGAGCGCGGCGCGTTGCAGCGATGAGCAGACCCCGGCCAGAGCCCGGGGCCCTTACATCACTTCTTGGCCTTCTTGGCAGCGGCCTTCTTGGCCGGAGCGGCGGCGCCAGCCTTGCGAGCGGCGGCCTTGGGGTCCACGGCGGCCTTGAAGGTGGCGCCAGGGGTGAACTTGGGCAGCTTGGCCGCAGCGATCTTGATCTTCTCGCCGGTGCTGGGGTTCACGCCATTGCGAGCGGCACGTGCGTGCTGCTTGAACGTGCCGAAGCCCGGCACCGTGACGGAGTCACCCTTCTTCACGGCGGTGACGATGGTGTCGAGCAGCGTGTCCAGAACGCGGCCTGCTTCGGCCTTGGACAGGGCGTGCTGGTCAGCCAGACGCTGGATGAGGTCAGTCTTGTTCATGAATGAATTTCTGGAAGGCTCCCGCAAATGACGGGCAAAGGTATTGTGCAACCAAGAAGCCCATTTGGCACGGCCCCAGATCAATCGATTGCCCTGAAAGCCACTGTTCATCGGGCATCCAAGGCCATGCCCGACCGAAACTCCGATGAACACAGGGCTCCAGCGGGGGGCAGATCGCGTCAAAGTGCCGAAACTGGGGATGGCGCCCTGATCCAGATGGGCCATGGCCATGCACCCTTGGGTGATGCGCGGGTGTCGCGCACAGCACACACCCCGGCTTGGCCAAAAGAAAAAGCCACCTTCAGTGACCTGAGGTGGCTTTTGAACCAGGTGCTGTCGCACCCGGAAAATGTTGGTGGGCCCTGAGTGACTCGAACACTCGACCAACGGATTAAGAGTCCGCTGCTCTACCAACTGAGCTAAGAGCCCGATTTCATCGCTTCCATGCTGTTCTCAGCAATCAGCGAAGACTCAGATTATAGACAGTTTTTTGAGCCTCTGTCCAGCTCTGTGAATGTTTTTCAACACTCCCCGCGCTGCTGGGCCTGATGAGCCCAAACGGCTTCGGCTCTCGAAAAAGCTCATCGCTTTTTGTCATGCCTCTTTTTGCTTTGGTGGGTCGGGCGAGACTCGAACTCGCGACCAACGGATTAAAAGTCCGCTGCTCTACCGACTGAGCTACCGACCCCCGGCAAAGCCTGAGATTGTAGCCCAGATCTTTGAGGCAAGTCCAGCCCCTGCGGCGCACTCAACGCTGAGGCGTTGCGGCCACGAGTCGCTCCATCAAGCAGGCTGCAGCCACCATGCCAAAAGTGGCCGTCACCGTGACGCTCGATCCATAACCCGCGCAGTTCAGCGAGCCGTCCCCTGCTGCGGCCCCATCGCCGCCACCGAGTTCGCAGCGGTCCTGCGGGGGGCGCACGGCCTCACGCGAGAACACGCATGTCACGCCCATGCGTCCCTTGCGCGCCGCACCATGGCGCTGCCTCAGGCGCTGGCGCAGGCTGGCCAGCAGAGGGTCGTGCGTGACATCGGCCAGGTCGGCGACCTCCACCTGGTGCGGCTGCACCTTGCCGCCCGCGGCCCCCACGCACACGGTGGCACAGCCATGAGCCAGCGCCCACGCAGCGATGGCGGCCTTGGCTCGCACCTGGTCGCAACAGTCGATGACGCCGTCGAGGCGATCGGCCTGCAGCAGCAGCGACACGTTGTCCTCGTCGATGAACTCCTCGACGGCATGCACCACACAATCGGGGTGGATCTGCGCGATGCGCTCGCGCAGCGCATGCACCTTGGCCTGCCCCAGCGTGCCCTCGAGCGCGTGCACCTGGCGGTTGATGTTGGACTCGGCCACCTGATCGAGGTCGATCAAGGTAAGTTCGGCCACGCCACTGCGAGCCAGGGCTTCTGCCGTCCACGAGCCCACGCCACCAACGCCCACCACGGCGATGCGCGCACCGCGCAGTCGCTCGTACCCGGCAGGTCCGTGCAGGCGCCGCAGACCGCCGAAGCGACGATCCGGATCAGGCCGGCTGGCCCGGGCCAGCAGCTCGCTCATTTGCCCTTGCGTGCCGGCGCCTTGGCGGGCGTCAGCAGCAGCAAACGATCGCGGGCGGCCTGGGCGGCTTCGGTCTGGGAATGCTGACGAACCAGTTGCTCAAGCGTGCGGCGGGCCGCCTCGTTGTCCTTGAGCTCGGACTGGCAGTTGGCGATGGACAGCATGGCCTCCGGGGTGCGCTGGTGGTCCGGGGCGCGCTCCACCAGGGATCGGAAGGCCTTGATGGCTTCCTTGTGGTCGCGCAGGCCGTAATGAGCGTTGCCCAGCCAGTATTGGGCCGACTCGAAATAGCCGGTCTGAGGGTAGCGCTTGAGGAACGCGTTGAGGGCCGTCGCACCGCCAGCGAAATCGGCGGCACGCAAGCGCGCGATCGCGTCATCGAAGGCGCGTTTTTCATCGGCGTCGGCCAGGAAGGTCTTGCCGTCGACGGTCATCGATTGCGGCTCGAGCTTGCGCACGCGCTCGTCGAAGGCGGACTGCGCGTCTTTCTGCTTGCGCTGCAACTCGGAGGCGTCGCGCTGCAGCAGCTCGACGCTGCCACGCTGAATTGCCACCTCGCCGCGCAGCAACTCGATCTGGGCGTTCATGTCCAGAAGGCTGCGACGCAGTTGCTCAACCTGCGCAGACAGGGCCTGCAAGCGGGCGTCAGCAGACTCGGCATCCTGCTTGCGCTGCTGGCGCATCTCCAGGATGGCGCGACGGGCTTCGTCGTCATCGAAGATGCCCGCGTGCGACGTCAGGGGCGCGAACAGGGCGGCCAGGCACACGGCCTGGCACAGGGCCAGGCCGCGCCAGCGCCCCGCACGGGAGGTCAGGGGCGCGGCTCGCATCAGCGGTCCTTGATTTCGGCGCGGCGGTTCTGTGCCCACGCTTCTTCGGTGCCACCTTGGGCGGCCGGGCGCTCTTCACCGAAGCTCACGGCTTCGATCTGGTCGGCAGACACGCCCAGCAGGGTCAGGGACTTCTGCACGGCCTCGGCGCGCTTTTGGCCCAGGGCCAGGTTGTACTCGCGGCCACCGCGCTCGTCGGTGTGGCCTTCGACGATGATCTTCTTGCCCTTGTTGGCGTTCAGGCGCTTGGCATGACCGGCGATGCCGTCGCGGAACTCGTCCTTGACGATGAAGCTGTCGAAGTCGAAGTAGACGACCTTGGGCAGGTTGCCGAACGCCGAGTCGTTGGCCGTCGGGTCGACCACCACCGGGGTGATGTTGCTGGCGGCGGCGCCGCGGCCGTCGTTCAGGCCCTTGCTGGCGTCTTCGATGGGGGCGGCCTTGCCGGCGTTCTCATCGAGCTTGACGTTGGAGCCGCAGGCGCCAAGCAGGGCTGCGGCAGCGAGGGCGGTGCCCAGCAGGGCAAAGCGAGAGAGGAAGGGGCGAGCGGTGTGTTGCATGGGTTTCTCCTGGAAAGACGGGGGTCAGCGTCGCTGGGTGAGGTAAGGCCCCCAGACCGGCTCGCGCACATCGGCGACCTGGGTGGTCAGCTTGGCCTTGATGCGGCCATCGAGCGTGCTGGTCATGAGGACCTCTCGGCCTTGCAGCCGGGTGGCGTAAATCAGTTGCCTGCTGTTGGGCGCGAAGCCGGGGCTTTCGTCATCACGGGTCTCGGTGATGGCTTTGACCTGGCCGCTGGAGAGGTCCATCACGTGGACCTTGTAGCCACGCTCGACTTGGCCCACGTAGGCCAGCCAGCGCCCATCGGGGCTGATGGCCGGGCTGATGTTGTAGGCGCCCGAGAAGGTCACGCGCTGTGCGCCGCCACCGGCCACCGGCACGCGGTAGATCTGGGGGCTGCCGCCACGGTCGCTGACGAAGTACAGCGTGGCACCATCGGGCGACCAGGTGGCCTCGGTGTCGATGGCGCTGCTTTGCGTCAGGCGCCGCGTGCCGCCGCCCTCGACATCGAGGATGTGGATCTGCGAGCCGCCGTCGCGGCTGAGCGTGACGGCGAGCTGGCGGCCATCCGGCGACCACGCTGGCGCGCTGTTGCTGCCTTTGAAGCCGGCCACCACGCGGCGGCGGCCCGAGGCCACGTCGTGCACGATGACCACGGGCTTGCCGGTCTCGAACGAGACGTAGGCCAGGTTGCGGCCATCGGGGGACCAGGCCGGCGAGATGATGGGTTGGCTGCTGGCCAGCGGCACCTGTGCGCCCTCGCCGTCGGCATCGGCCACGATGAGCTGGTGTTGCTTGCCCACTTTGCTGACGTAGGCGATGCGGGTGGCGAAAGCGCCGCGGTCGCCGGTGAGCTTCTCGAAGATGTCGTCGGCGATGCGGTGGGCCATCAGGCGCAGGTCGCCTGGGTGCACGGCTTGCGACAAGCCGCCGAGGTCCTTGCCCTTGAGGGCATCCCAGAGGCGGTAGCGCACGTCCCAGCGACCATCGGCCAGTTGGGTCACAGAGCCCGCCACCAGGGCATCGACCCCACGCGACTTCCACTCTGGCAGGGCAGGCTTGCTGGCGTCGTCCAACGGGGTGGAGCCAGCATCGGTGGACTTGAACAGGCCGCTGCGATCCAGGTCGGCCTGGACCACGGCGGACAGCGCGACGGGGCAACGCCCTTCATCGCGAAAGCGCGAAATGGCGATCGGGATCTGGGTCGCACCCACACCCGATATCTCGACGCGGAACTGGGCCAGGGCCGAGGCCACCGGCGCACCGGCGCCCATGGCCAGCAGGGCCGAGCCTCCGAGCAGACGCAGACAGGCCGAACGTCGTGAACCTGGCAAATCAGTCGAATCGGAAAAGGTCATGGGTCGAATCAAAACGGCAAAACGGATCCTGGGGATCACCGATGTGGGTCTCCCCCCGATTGTGCCGTGGCTTGGCGGTGTCTTCGCCCGGTTGGCCAGGTGAGCGGATGCGTTTCGGGTCAACTTCTGTAAAGCCCGCCCGCCACGGCTGGCGTCACAGCAGCACGATGTCGTACTGCTCGGGCGACATCGAGGGTTCGGTGCGCAAGGACACAGGCTTGCCGATGAAGTCGCTCAAGCCGGCCAGGTGCGCGCTCTCTTCGTCGAGCAGCATCTCGACCACGGCGGCGCTGGCCACGACTCGGAACTCCTTGGGGTTGAACTGCCGCGCCTCGCGAAGGATCTCGCGCAGGATGTTGTAGCAGACGGTGCGGGCGGTCTTGACCTGGCCCCGGCCCTCGCAGGTTGGGCACGGCTCGCACAGCATGTGCGCCAGCGACTCACGGGTGCGCTTGCGCGTCATCTCGACCAGGCCCAGCGGCGAGAAACCGCTGACCGTGACCTTGGTGCGGTCGCGCCCGAGCTGCTTGCGGAACTCGGCGAGCACGTTGTCGCGGTGGTCCTCGCGCAGCATGTCGATGAAGTCGATGATGATGATGCCGCCCAGGTTGCGCAGGCGCAGCTGGCGAGCGATGGCTTGCGCGGCCTCCAGGTTGGTCTTGAAGATGGTGTCGTCGAAGTTGCGCGCGCCGACGTAGCCGCCGGTGTTCACGTCGATGGTGGTCAGCGCCTCGGTCTGGTCGACGATGAGGTAGCCGCCGCTCTTGAGCTCGACCCGGCGGGCCAGCGCGCGGGCGATCTCCTCTTCCACGCCGTACAGGTCGAAGATGGGGCGCTCGCCGCGGTAGTGCTCGAGCTTGGCGGCCGAGGTGGGCGTGTACACCGCGCCGAAGGCCTTGAGCCGGTCGTACTGCAGGCGCGAATCGATGCGGATGGACTGCGTGGCCTCGGTGGCCATGTCGCGCAGCACGCGCTCGGTGAGGCTGAGGTCCTGGTGCAGCAGCGTGCCGGCAGGCTGCGCCAGCGCGCGCTGGCGGATCTGCGTCCAGGTCTTGCGCAGGTAGTCGATGTCGTCGGCCAGCTCGGCGTCGGTGGCCTCCTCGGCATTGGTGCGCAGGATGAAGCCGCCCCCGCCGCCGTCCTCTGGCCGGCCGACGAGCACCTGCATGCGCTGGCGCAGCTGCTCGCGGGCCTCGACCGAGCCGATCTTCTGCGAGATGCCGATGTGGTTGTCCTGCGGCAGGAACACCAGCATGCGGCCGGCGATGCTCACCTGCGTGGACAGCCGCGCGCCCTTGGTGCCGATCGGGTCCTTCACCACCTGCACGGTGAGCGTCTGGCCTTCGAACACCTGCGTCTCGATGGGCAGCAGCGGGCCGTGGTCATGGCCGGGGTTGCGCGGGTGCTGGCCGGCGGTGTGCAGGTCGGCCACGTGCAGGAACGCGGCGCGCTCCAGGCCGATGTCGATGAAGGCGCTCTGCATGCCGGGCAGCACGCGGGCCACCTTGCCGAGGTAGATGTTGCCCACCAAGCCACGCTCCAGCGTGCGCTCGATGTGCAGCTCCTGGACGGCGCCGTTCTCGATGAGGGCCACCCGCGTCTCCTGCGGGGACCAGGTGATCAGGATGTCGTGCATGGGGCGGTGCAGCGCCCCTGCGCCATCGGGGGGTGGGCTGCCGGTCAGGCGCGCCAACCGGCGCGGCGCAGCAGCTGGGTGGTCTCGTAGAGGGGCAAACCCATGATACCGGAGTAGCTTCCGGCGATGCGCTCGATCCAGCCGGCCAGCGCACTCTGGATGGCATAGGCGCCGGCCTTGCCAAAGGGCTCACCGCTGGCCACGTAGGCCGCGACCACCTCGTCGGGCAGCGGCGCGAAGCGCACGGTGGACAGGCTCACCGCCACGTGGGAGCGCCGGCCGTCCCAGACCGCCACCGCCGTCATCACGCGGTGGCTGCGGCCGGACAGCCGACGCAGCGTGTCGGCCGCCTCGGCGCTGTCGGCCGGCTTGCCGAGGATGCGGCGGCCGAGTGCCACGGTGGTGTCGGCGCAGAGGATGGGCGCGGCGGGCCAGGCGCGTGCCGTGAGCCGTGCGCGGGCCGCCGCCAGCTTGGCGCGGGTGACGCGCTCCACGTACTCGCGCGGCGGCTCGCCGGCCCGCGTGGCCTCGAGCGCCTCGGCGTCCTCGTCGTCGCCGGGCAGCAGCAGCGCATGGCGCACGCCGATCTGGTCCAGCAGCTGGCGGCGGCGCGGGCTCTGCGAGGCGAGCCAGATGCCGCCGGGCGGCAACACGGTGTCGTTCATTCGCGGTGGTAGGGGTGGCCGATGGCGAGCGACCAGGCGCGGTACAGGGCCTCGGCCAGCAGCACGCGCACGAACGCGTGCGGCAGCGTCAGGTCGGACAGGCGCAGGCTTTCGTCGGCGCTGGCCTTCAAGGTCGGGTCCAGGCCGTCCGGGCCGCCGATGAGGAACACCACGTCCCTGCCCTCCCCGCGCCAGGCCGCGAGGCGCTCGGCCAGCTGGGTGGTCGTCAGGCGCGTGCCGCGCTCGTCCAGCAGCACGCGGCGCGCGCCCTTGGGGCAGGCGGCCTCCAGCCGCTGCGCCTCGGCGGCCATGAGCTGGGCGGCGGTCTTGCCACCACTGCGCGGCTCGGCCTTCACCGCCTTGAGCTCCAGCCGCATCTCGGGCGGGAAGCGCTTGGCGAAATCGTCGTAGGCCGCGTCGGCCCAGGCCGGCTGGCGCTGGCCGACGGCGGCGATCAGCAGGCGCACCGGGCAGGCCTGTCAGCGCTGCCGGCTCAGGCGCCGCGGGTCTTGCGGGCGGGCGCAGCCTTCTTGGCCGGTGCCACCTTCTTCGCGGGCGCGGCCCGCTTGGCAGGCGCCGCCTTCTTCGCCGCCACGGCCTTCACCGGGGCGGCCTTCTTCGCGGGCGCAGCACGCTTGGCCGGGGCCGCCGGGCTGGCGGCCGCCTGGCGGGCAGGCGCCTTGGCCGGCGCCTTCTTGGCCGGGGCGGTCTTGGCCGGCGCTTTCTTGGCCGCCGGGGCCAGGCCACCACTGCTCACCTTGCGCGCCTTGGGCGCCGGCTTGGCGAGCGCCGCCTGCCCGGCGCCGGAGCTGGCCGTCGCGGCGGCCTTCTTCGCCGGCACCTTGGCCGCCGACTTGCGCGCCGGCTTGGTGGGTGCCTCGTCTTCGTCGTCGTCACTCACCTCGCTGGCCTTGGGCAGCGCGGTCTTGGCACCCGCCAGCTTGAGCTTCACCGGCTTCTCGCCCCAGATCTCCTCCAGGCGGTAGTAGTCGCGGATGGCCGGCTGCATGATGTGGGCCACGGCGGCGCCGCAGTCCACGATGATCCATTCGCCGTTGTCCTCGCCCTCGGTGCGCAGCACCTGCATGCCGCTGGCCTTCACCGCGTCGCGCACGCTGGCCGCCAGCGCCTTGGTCTGGCGGTTGCTGGTGCCGGAGGCGACGATGACGCGCTCGAACAGCGGCGACAGGTGCTCGGTGTTGAAGACCACGATGTGCTGGGCCTTCACGTCCTCGAGGCCATCGACGATGGCGCGTTGCAGTTTGCGGATGTCCATTCAGGGGCGGCCGGGGTCGGCGCGGTAGAGCTGGTGTTGATCAATATAGCCCGCGACCGCCTCCCCCACCAGCGGGGAAACGGGTTCGCCAGCGGCCACGCGGGCACGCACGTCGGAGGACGAGATGTCCATCCGGGGCAAGGGAATCGCCTGCCAGGCGATGGAACGGCCGGCCCAGGCCGCCGGCGGCTGGGGCGGCTGCCCGGCACGCGCCGCCACGGCCAGCGTGGCCAGCCCAGGCAGGGCGTCGGCCTGGTGCCAGGTGTCCAGGCGCGCGAAGGGGTCGGCACCGAGGACGAGGAAGAGCTGGGCGCCCGGGCACTCGGCAGCCAGCTCGCGCAAGGTGTCCACGGTGTAGCTGGGGCCGGTGCGGTGCAGCTCGCGGCGGTCCACCACCAGGCGCGGCGCCCCGCCGATCAGGCGCTCGAGCATCGCGGCGCGCTGCGCGCCGGGCGCCAGCGTCCGGTGGGCCTTCTGCCAGGGCTGGCCCGCCGGCACCAGGCGCAGCTCGTCCAGTCCGAGCGCATCGCGTGCCGTGCAGGCGAGTGCCAGGTGGGCGAGGTGCGGCGGGTCGAAGCTGCCGCCGAAGACGCCAAGGCGGCGCGGCCGTGCAGACGCTGGCGCGTGAGGCTGCATCAGCCGCCGTTCACCCAGTCGCGCGGGCGCAGGAAATCGTCGTACAGCCGGGCCTCGGGCGTGCCCGGCTCCGGCTGCCACGCGTAGCGCCAGCGCACGATGGGCGGCATGGACATGAGGATGGCCTCGGTGCGCCCGCCCGACTGCAGGCCGAAGAGCGTGCCGCGGTCGAACACGAGGTTGAACTCCACGTAGCGGCCGCGGCGGTAGGCCTGGAAGTCGCGCTCGCGCTCGCCATAGGGCGTGTCGCGGCGCCGTCCCACGATGGGCGTGTAGGCCGCCAGGAAGGCGTCGCCCACGCTGCGTGTCATGGCGAAGCTGCGCTCGAAGCCCAGCTCGTTGAAGTCGTCGAAGAACACGCCGCCCACGCCGCGCGGCTCCTGGCGGTGCTTCAGGAAGAAGTACTCGTCGCACCAGCGCTTGAAGCGCGGGTGCAGGTCGTCCCCAAAGGGCGCCAGCGCGTCGCGGCAGGTGCGGTGGAAGTGCACCGCGTCCTCTTCCACGCCGTAGTAGGGCGTGAGGTCCATGCCGCCACCGAACCAGACCACGGGCGCCTGGCCGGCCGGCTGCGCGGCGAACAGGCGCACGTTCATGTGCACCGTGGGCACATGCGGGTTGCGCGGGTGCAGCACCAGTGACACGCCCATGGCCTCGAACGGCGCCCCGGCCAGCGCGGGCCGGTGGGCGGTGGCGGACGCCGGCATGGCGGCGCCACGCACGTGGCTGAAGTTGCAGCCTCCGCGCTCGAAGAGGTGGCCCTCCTCGATGAGCCGCGAGACGCCGTCGCCCTGCAGCCGCTCGCCCTCGGGCCGCACCCAGGCGTCGCGCAGGAAGGGCTGGCCGTCGAGCGCGGCGAGCGCGTCGACGATGCGCTCCTGCAGGCCGAGGAAGTAGGCGCGCGCGGCCGTCGCGTCGAAAGCCGAATCCGAGGTGGCCGGGGCCAGGGGGGCACTCATGCGGGACGGTCCTCTCGCAAGCTGATGGGCGCGGCCAGCGCGGGCCGGCAGCCCTGGACAGGCGCGTACGCGGCAGCGATGGCGGCGAGATCGGCCGCCGCGTCGCCGCTCAGCCGCAGGTAGGCCAGCACGCCGACGCGCCGCTGGCGGTAATCGAAGAACGCCAGGCCCAGCGGCACGCCTGCCTGCAGGGCGACCTGGTAGAAGCCGCTGCGCCAGTGCGGGGTGAAGCTGCGCGTGCCCTCGGGCGCCAGCGCCAGCCACAGCGCCTGGCCGGCCTGGCGCGCGGCGTCGAAGCGGGCGACCATGCCGCCCACGATGCCACGCGCACCGGTGCGGTCCACCGGAATGCCGCCCACCCAGCGCAGCCAGCGGCCGAACACGGGCACCCGGAACAGGCTGTCCTTGCCCCAGAAGGCCACGTCCAGCCCCATGGCCCACTTGGCCAGGATACCGACGATGAAATCCCAGTTGGAGGTGTGCGGGTAGGCGATGAGCACGCCCTGCGGGCCGGGCAGGCCGTCGAACTGCAGGCGCCAGCCGGCCAGGCGCAGTGCCCACCGGGCCAGCCGGCTGCCGCGCGGGGCGGGCAGCCGCTGGGTGACGAGCTCAACGCTTGATGGCACGGTGTCCGATGTCGGAGCGGAACTGCGCGCCGTCGAAGCGGATGGGCTGCACCGCCTCGTAGGCGCGCTGCTGGGCCGTGCGCGCCGAGTCCCCCAGCGCGGTGACGCACAGCACACGGCCGCCGGTGGTGACCAGGCGGCCGTCCTGCAGCGCGGTGCCGGCGTGGAACACCATCACGTCGTCGCTGCCGGCCGGGTCGGCGGGCAGGCCGGTGATGACATCGCCCTTGCGCGGGCTGGCCGGGTAGCCGGCGGCGGCCATCACCACACCGAGCGCGAAGCGGCGGTCCCACTGCAGCTCGACCTGGTCCAGCGTGCCGTCGCAGGCGTGCACCAGCACGTCGACCAGGTCGCTCTTCAGGCGCATGAGGATGGGCTGGGTCTCCGGGTCGCCCATGCGGGTGTTGAACTCCAGCGTCTTGGGCTGGCCGTTCGCGTCGATCATCAGCCCGGCGTAAAGGAAGCCGGTGAAGGGCACGCCGTCGCGCGCCATGCCCGCCACGGTGGGCAGGATGATCTCGTGCATGGCGCGGGCGTGCACATTGGGCGTCACCACGGGCGCCGGGGAGTACGCACCCATGCCGCCGGTGTTGGGGCCCGTGTCGCCGTCGCCGATGCGCTTGTGGTCCTGGCTGGTGGCCAGCGGCAGCACGTTCTTGCCGTCCACCAGCACGATGAAGCTGGCTTCCTCGCCCTGCAGGAATTCCTCGATGACCACGCGCGCGCCGCCCTCGTTGTGCACCACGCCCAGCGTGTTGTCCTCGAGCATGAAGCGCACGGCCTCGTGCGCCTCCTCCAGCGTCATGGCCACCACCACGCCCTTGCCCGCCGCCAGGCCGTCGGCCTTGATGACGATGGGCGCACCCAGCTTGTCCACGAAGGCGTGGGCCGCCGCCGGGTCGGTGAAGGTTTCGTAGGCCGCGGTCGGGATGCCGTGGCGCTTCATGAAGTCCTTGGCGAAGGCCTTGGAGCTCTCCAGCCGGGCGGCCGATTGCGTGGGCCCGAAGATGCGCAGGCCACGCGCGCGGAACACGTCCACGACGCCCTGCGACAGCGGCGCCTCGGGGCCCACCACGGTGAGCTGCACCTTCTCCGCCTGGGCGAAATCGGCCAGGGCCTGCGGGTCGGTGACGGCGACGTTGGTCAGGCGCTTGTCGAGCGCCGTGCCGCCGTTGCCGGGGGCCACGAAGACACGCTGCACCTTCTCGCTGGCCGCGAGCTTCCATGCCAGGGCATGTTCGCGGCCGCCGCCGCCGATCACCAGGACGTTCATGGTCGAAGGCCTTACTCGTTGATCTCGGCGTTGTGGAAGACTTCCTGCACGTCGTCCAGGTCTTCCAGGACGTCGAGCAGCTTCTGCATGCGCGCGGCGTCGTCGCCGGCCAGCTCGATGGTGTTCTCGGCACGCATGGTCACCTCGGCGATCTCGGGCTTCAGGCCCTTGGCCTCGAGCGCGTTCTTCACGGCCTCGAAGTCGGCGGGCGCGGTGAGCACCTCGATGGAGCCGTCGTCGCCGGTGACCACGTCCTCGGCACCGGCTTCCAGGGCGACTTCCATCACCTGGTCTTCGGACGTGCCCGGCGCGAAGACCAGCTGGCCGCAGTGCTTGAACTGGAACGCCACCGAGCCTTCGGAGCCCAGGTTGCCGCCGTGCTTGCTGAAGGCATGCCGCACCTCGGCCACCGTGCGCACGCGGTTGTCGGTCATGCAGTCGACGATGATGGCCGCGCCGCCGATGCCGTAGCCCTCGTAGCGGATTTCCTCGTACTGCACGCCCTCGAGGTTGCCCGTGGCCTTGTCGACATTGCGCTTGATGTTGTCGGCCGGCATGTTGGCCGCCTTGGCCTTGTCGATCGCCAGCCGCAGGCGCGGGTTCATGGCGATGTCACCGCCGCCCTGGCGGGCCGCCACGATGATCTCTCGGGTGAGGCGGGTCCAGACCTTGCCGCGCTTCTCGTCCTGGCGGCCCTTGCGGTGCTGGATGTTGGCCCATTTGGAATGACCGGCCATGGGTGCTCCTGGGGAATCCTGGGAAGTGGTCCGCCGGTGCCTGGGCGCGATGTGCGCCCAGGGGAGGCGGGTGGCCTCGTCGGGGACGAAGGGAACCGGGCATTCTAGCCGCCGGGCGCGGTGGCCCAGCCGGCCCAGCGCGCGGCGCTAGACTCGGCGCCGCCCCTCCACCGCCTGCCGCTGCGCACCCTCCGATGGCCGAACCGATCCTCGTCGCCTGCCATGGCGACACCGCCTGCCACCTGCTGCCCGCCCTGGCCAACCGCCACGGCCTGATCACCGGCGCCACCGGCACCGGCAAGACCATCACCCTGCAGAAGCTGGCCGAGAGCTTCTCGGCGCTCGGCGTGCCGGTGTTCATGGCCGACGTGAAGGGCGACCTCACGGGCATCAGCCAGGCCGGCACGGTGGGCCCCAAGCTGGCGGCCGTGCTGCAGGAGCGCGGCCTGGAGCCCCCGGCGCCCGTGGCCTGCCCCACCACCTTGTGGGACGTGTTCGGCCAGGCGGGTCACCCCGTGCGGGCGACCGTGAGCGACATGGGCCCGCTGCTGCTGGGCCGCATGCTGGCGCTGAACGAGACGCAGGCGGGCGTGCTCAACCTGGTGTTCAAGATCGCCGACGACCGCGGCCTGGCCCTGTTGGACCTGAAGGACCTGCGCGCCATGCTGCAGCACGTGGGCGAGAACGCCAGCGAATTCACCACCGAATACGGCAACGTGAGCGCTGCCTCGGTGGGCGCCATCCAGCGCGGCCTGCTGCAGATCGAGCAGCAGGGCGGCGACCGCTTCTTCGGCGAACCCATGCTGGACATCGCCGACTTCATGCAGACGGTGGACGGCCGCGGGGTGGTCAACATCCTGGCCGCCGACCAGCTGATGGCATCGCCCCGGCTGTACGCCACCTTCCTGCTGTGGATGCTGTCGGAGCTGTTCGAGACCCTGCCCGAGGTGGGTGACCTGGACAAGCCCAAGCTGGTGTTCTTCTTCGACGAGGCGCACCTGCTGTTCAAGGACGCGCCCGCCGCGCTGGTGGAGCGCATCGAGCTGGTGGTGCGGCTGGTGCGCTCCAAGGGCGTGGGCGTGTACTTCGTGACGCAGAACCCGCTGGACATTCCCGACAGCGTGCTGGGCCTGCTGGGCAACCGCGTGCAGCACGCGCTGCGCGCCTTCACCCCCCGCGACCAGAAGGCGGTGAAGACGGCGGCCGACACCATGCGGCCGAACCCCGGCCTGGACATCGCTGCGGCCATCACCGAGCTGGGCGTGGGCGAGGCGCTGGTGAGCTTCCTCGACACCAAGGGCCGCCCCTCGGTGACCGAGCGCGTGTACGTGCTGCCGCCGGGCAGCCAGATCGGCCCCATCACGCCGGCCCAGCGCCAGGCGCTGATCCAGGGCTCGCTGGTGGCGGGCGTCTACGAGAAGGTCGTGGACCGCGATTCCGCCTACGAGCAGCTCAAGGGTCGCGCTGTGGCCAGCGGCGAGGTGGCCGGCGAGATGGCGCGCCGGGCCGGCGACGCAGCCAAGGACGCTGCCACCGATGCGGCGCAGGACGCCGGCGGCGGCCTGCTGGGCGGCCTGTCCGACCTGCTCTTCGGCTCCACCGGGCCCCGCGGCGGGCGGCGTGAAGGCCTGGCCGAGGCCGCCGCCAAGAGCGCCATGCGCTCCGTGGGTTCGGCCGTGGGCCGGGAGATCGTGCGCGGCGTGCTCGGGTCCATCCTGGGCGGCACCAGCCGCAGCCGGCGCCGTTGAGCGCTCCGTTGGCGCCCCTGCCCGGCCGGCCATCGCATGGCAGGCCGCCCTGCTGCGCGCCGGCGCCCACAATCGGGCGATGACCCGCGACGCTTCCGGCCCCCACCCGCCCGCCGCCCCGGCCGCGGCATCGGCACGCCACCCCGCGGCCGACCGTGCGTTGCGCATCCTGCGCGACGTGCTCTACGCGCTGGCGATCGGCACGGTGATCGCCGTGCTGCTCAGCCTGCTGTACCGGCAGCATGTCGGCTACACCCTGCTGTACTCCTGGAGCATCGCGCTGGCCTGCAGCCTGTTCATCGACGGCCTGCGCCACGCCGCGGCGGCCTGGGTGCACCGGCACGGCCCCCGCGACGGCACCGACACGCCCCGCGACTGGCCCGGGTGGGGCTGGATGGCCCTGGTGCTGCCCGTGGGCACCCTGCTCGGCCTGGTGGTGGGCGCCGAGGTGGTGAACCTGTGGCTGGGCCAGACCGGCTGGCGTCTGTTCCAGGGGCGCCATGGCACCACGCTGGCCATGTTGATCATCTCGCTGGTGCCTGGCGTCACCGCGACCTTCTATTTCCGCGCCAAGGCCGACCTGCGCGCCGCACAGACCCAGGCCGAGGCCGCCGCCCGTCTGGCCGCGGAGACGCGGCTGAAGCTGCTGGAGTCGCAGCTCGAGCCCCACATGCTGTTCAACACGCTGGCCAACCTGCGCGCCCTCATCGGGGTGGACGCGGTGCGTGCGCAGGACATGCTGGACCGGCTGATCGCGTTCCTGCGCGCCACCCTGCAGGCCAGCCGCCGGCCTTTCCACCCCCTGTCGGCCGAGTTCGAGCGGCTGGCCGACTACCTCGCGCTGATGCAGGTGCGCATGGGGCCCCGCCTGCAGGTGGAGCTGGTGCTGCCGCCGGCGCTGGCGTCCGCACCGGTGCCGCCACTGCTGCTGCAGCCGCTGGTGGAAAACGCCATCCAGCACGGTCTGGAGCCGCAACGCGGCGGCGGCCAACTGCGGGTGGACGCCTGGCAGGACGGCGAGGAGATCGTCGTGCGCGTGGCGGACACCGGCATCGGCCCGGCGGCCGCCGCCACGCGTGCCGCGTCCGGCGAGCGCCCCGCGGGCGGCTTCGGTCTCACCCAGGTGCGTGAACGTCTGCAGGTGTGGCACGGCAGCGCGGGCCGGCTGACCCTCTCCCCCGGCCCGGACGGCCAGGGCGGCACGGTGGTCACGCTCAGGTGGCCGGCCCGTCCGGCCGACCAGGCCGCCGCCGACGCGCACGCCCCGCCACTGCCCCCCTCTGCCTGAACCGACGCCATGCCGACAGTCCCCGCCGACACCTCGCACGACACCCCCCTGCCTGCGCGGGCCCTGCTCGCCGAGGACGAGCCGCTGCTCGCCCAGGCGCTGGCCGCCGAACTCGCACGCGCCTGGCCCGGCCTGCAGGTGGTGGCCCGCGCCGAAGACGGCCCCGGGGCCGTGGAGCAGGCCCTGGCGCACCTGCCTGACCTGCTGTTCCTGGACATCCGGATGCCGGGCTGCAGCGGGCTGGAGGCGGCACAGGCCATCGTCGAAGACTGGCCGGCGGTGCGGCCGCTGCCGCTCATCGTCTTCGTCACGGCCTACGACCAGTACGCACTGCAGGCCTTCGAGGCGGCCGCGGTGGACTACGTGCTCAAACCCGTGGCACCTGCCCGCCTGGCCGCCACCTGCCAGCGGCTGCAGGCGATGCTGAGGGCACGCTCACCGGTAGCGGACGCGCCCTTGGCCGCCGCGGGCGGCGACCCGCTCATGGAGCGGCTGCGCGCCCTGCTGGGCCCCGCGGGGCTGACGCAGGCGGCCCCGGCCGAGCCCCTGCAGGTCATCGCCGCCTCATCGGCCGGGGGCGCCGTGGTGCAGATGGTGCCCGTGCAGGACGTTGTCTACTTCGAGGCCGCCGACAAGTACGTGCGCGTGCTCACCGCCGAGGCGGAGCACCTGATCCGCACGTCCTTGCGCGAGCTGCTGCCGCGCCTGGACCCCGCGCGCTTCTGGCAGGTGCACCGGGGCACGGTGGTGCAGGTGCAGGCGGTGGAGCGGGCCCTGCGCGACGAGGCGGGCCGCGTGCAGCTGGTGTTGCGCCAGCGGCCCGAGCGGTTGGCCGTGAGCCGGCTGTACGCGGGGCGCTTCAAGGGCATGTGAGCGGGAAGGCCCACGAGCGGGAGGGCAGGCGAGCGGGCGCCGGCAGCCACCGTTCGCGTCGCCTGGCCGCGACTGGCGACGTCGGCTTGCCGGTCGTCGCGAGGCGCTGGCGCGCAGCGACGTCGGCCGGCACGATCACGCCATCGATATCACCCAGCCCCACGAGGAGCCGCCATGCACCCCCACCCGACCACCACGACGCCGACCACCGAAGACGAACTGATGGAGCGCGCCCGCAAGCGCGTCGGCATGAAGCTCGGCTTCTACACCCACGCCCTGGTGTTCGTGCTGGTGAACCTGGGGTTGTATGCGCTCAATGCCTTCCAGGGCGGCCACCGCTGGAGCCACTTCCCGCTGTGGGGCTGGGGCCTGGGGCTCACCATCCACGGCATCGTCACCTTCATCGGCCTGCGCGGCGAAGGCGTGCGCGAACGCATGCTGGCCGACGAGGTGGCGCGCCTGCGCCAACGCCGCTGATCAGCCGGTCTCGCCGAGCAGCGCCGACTTCAGCGAGGAATCGGCCGGCTTGTCGCCCAGCCAGATCTTGAGCACGGCGTTGTAGAACGCCACGTCGGGAATCGGCTCCGACAATGGCCGGCCATTGAGCGTCATCACCATGCCGGTGCCGGGCACCCAGTCGGAGACCAGCACGTCGCCCTTCTTCAGCTGGCCCTGGGCCACGAAGATCTCGCCGAAGCGGGCCATCTGGCTGGCGAGCCTGGTCTTCTCGGCCTTGTCGGTGTTCTTGTTGATGCCGGCCATGAAGGCCTCGCCGAAATCCTCGCCGCTGATGTCGCGCATCGTCACGACCGTGAAGCGGCGCGGCCCCTCGGACGCCAGGACATCGGCGGTGGTGGCCTTCTTCTGCGGCAGGTACAGGCCCATCACGTAGACCTTGAAACCAAAGCGCGTGCGCAGGCCGGCGCCGTTGAGCTTGAGCTCCTTGCCGGCCACCGCGGCGGTGTCGTCGAGCTTGACCCCGGCCACCTCGGCGGCCGCTACGGGCAGGCCCAGGCCCAGAGCCATCAGGCCGGTGGCCAGGCACAGCAGGGTGAACCTCTTCGCACTCATGCGGTCACTCATGCGGTCTCCGTCAACAGCAGGGGCATGCGACCGGCACCGCGCCGGGCGAAGCGGCACTGTAGCCGCGGCGCACGGCCTCGTGTCAACAGAACGGACGCTCAGGGCCCCAGCCGCCCCCGGGCTCAGCGCACTTGGCTCAGCGCACCTGGCGGTCGCTCACACGCACTGGCTCGGGGCGACCACCGTGGTACCCGCCCCCGTGGTAGCCCGGCCGCACCACCACGGGTGCCCGGTACACGGGGTAGCGCGGCACGACCACCGCGGGCCGGTACACCACCCGGGGCGGCGCATAGACCACCGGCGCGGCGTACACCGGCGGGGCGTAGACGACAGGGGGCGGGGGCGCGTAGACCACCGGCGCCGGCACGTAGGCCACGGGCGGGCGGTGATGGTGGTGGCGGTGGCCGCCATCGATGACCGTGCCGATCTGCACCCCCGGGGCGATCGGCGCACTGATGCCGATGGACCAGTTGACGCCGGCATGCGCCGGCAGGGCGAGACCGCCCGCCCCCAGGCAGGCAGCCAGCGGGACGGCCACGGACGCGGCGCGACGGGCGGTGTGCATGAAGCGAGTGAACATGGCCTTCTCCTTGTGGGTTTCCCGAGGGGATGCCGGTCCAACGCCGCGTCGCCGGCCGACGTTGACGAATCGCACGGCGCAGGTGTAACCGCTCGTCGTGCCCGGGCCGCTGGCTACACTCCCCCTGTCATGAGCGACAAGCCCTCTTCCCCCGCCCCTTCCGAGCCGGCCCGCGCCGGCAACTTCCTGCGCACCGTCATCGAGCGCGACCTGTCGGCCGGCACCTACGACGCACGTGCGTTCGGCGGCAGCCCTGGCGACGCGGCGCACCACGCCGCCGGCCAGCCTGACCCGGCCCGCGTGCGCCTGCGTTTCCCCCCCGAGCCCAACGGCTACCTGCACGTCGGCCACGCCAAGAGCATCTGCCTGAACTTCGGCCTGGCGCGCGACTATGGCGGCGTGTGCCACCTGCGGTTCGACGACACCAACCCCGAGAAGGAGGAGCAGGAGTACGTCGACGCCATCGCCGAGATGGTGCAGTGGCTGGGCTGGAGCTGGGAGGCCTTCGGCACCTCGCACCTGTACTACGCCAGCAACTACTTCGACTTCATGTACCGGGCGGCCGAGCACCTGATCGAGCGCGGCCTCGCCTACGTGGACGAGCAGACCCCCGAGCAGATGCGCGCCAACCGGGGCGACTTCACCACCCCCGGCACCGACAGCCCGTTCCGTGGCCGCACGCCGGCTGAGAACCTGGCGCGTTTCCGCGAGATGCGCGATGGCCTGCACGCCGACGGCAGCATGGTGCTGCGCGCCAAGATCGACATGGCCTCGCCCAACATCAACCTGCGCGACCCGGCCATCTACCGCATCCGCCGTGCCACCCACCACAACACGGGCGACCGCTGGTGCATCTACCCGATGTACACCTACGCGCACCCCATCGAGGACGCGCTGGAGCGCATCACCCATTCGATCTGCACGCTCGAGTTCGAGGACCAGCGCCCGTTCTACGACTGGCTGCTGGAGCGCCTGGCCGAGGGCGGCCTGCTCGCCCACCCGCTGCCCAAGCAGTACGAGTTCGGCCGGCTCAACCTCAGCTACGTGATCACCAGCAAGCGCAAGCTCAAGCAGCTGGTCGACGAGAAGCATGTGCAAGGCTGGGACGATCCGCGCATGCCCACCCTGGCCGGCATGCGACGCCGCGGCTACACCCCGGCCGCGATCCGCAAGATGGCCGACGACTCCGGCGCCAGCAAGACCAACATCTGGCTCGACTACTCGGTGCTCGACATTGCCCTGCGCGACGACCTCGACCCGCAGGTCGGCCGGGCGATGGCGGTGCTGGACCCGCTGCGTCTGAAGCTCACCAACTGGGCCGACGTCTTCGGTTCGCCCGACCACCGCGAGCCCTGCCAGGCGCCCGTGCATCCGCACCACCCGGAGCGCGGGCAGCGCCAGTTCAGCCTCGGCCCGGAGCTGTGGATCGAGCGTGACGACTTCGCCGAGACGCCGCCCAAGGGCTTCTTCCGCCTCTTTCCCGGCAACAAGGTGCGCTTGAAATATGGCGTCGTCGTGGAATGCACCGGCTGCGAGAAGGACGCCGACGGCCGGGTGACCGCGGTGACGGCCACGGTCGTTCCCGACACCAAGAGCGGCACGCCCGGCGCCGACGCGGTGAAGGTCAAGGGCGTGATCACCTGGGTGGGGGCCCACGATGGCCTGGCCACGGAACTGCGTCTGTTCGACCGCTTGTTCACCGAGCCGCAGCCCGATGCGGGCGGCCGCGACTTCCTGAGCGTGCTCAACCCCGCGAGCAAGCAGGTGGTGCAAGGCTATGTGGAGCCCTCGCTCGCCGGCGCCGCCCCGGAAACGCGCCTGCAGTTCGAGCGGCACGGCTACTTCATCACCGACCGGATCGACCACCGCGCCGAGCGCCCGGTGTTCAACCGCATCACGGGGCTCAAGGACAGCTGGGGCAAACCCGCGGGGCGCTGAACAGTCGGCCAGTGCGCCCCGATTTGGGGCGTAGCAACAAATTACGGGCCGGTTACTCCGCATTTCCCGCGTCCGGGGCAGGGTAAATACGCGCATTCTTCGGTGGTGGGGTCTTTCATGGCCCTGGACCGTCGCCCAGCCGCCGCCATGCGCCAGAACCTGCCCGTCACCCAACGCGATCACCCGTTGCCCGCCGATGCCACGCTGATGTCGACCACCGACCCAGCGGGCCGCGTCACGTATGCCAACGCGGCGTTCATCGCCGCCAGCGGGTTCGAGGCCGCCGAGCTGGAAGGACAGCCGCACAACATCGTGCGGCACCCGGACATGCCCCCGGCCGCCTTCGCCGACATGTGGGCCACGCTCAAGGGCGGCGAGTCGTGGACCGCCCTGGTGAAGAACCGGCGCAAGAACGGCGACCACTACTGGGTGCGCGCCAACGCCACCCCGTTGCAGCGCGGGGGACAGACCACCGGCTACCTGTCGGTGCGGACCACGCCGTCCCAGCAAGAGGTTGCGCAGGCCGAAGCCCTGTACGCCCGGATGCGCGACGGCGGCGCCGCGCACCTGCGCTTGCACAAGGGGGTGCTGGTCAGCCGCCACCGCTGGGCGCCGGGGACATGGCTGAAGACCGCGTCCGTGCGCTCGCGGGTGGCCCTGGGCCTGGCCGGTGTGGTGGCCGGCGGCACGGCGGCGGCGGCGGCGACGGGCCTGTCCGGTGCGGCGCTGGGCGCCGTGGGCGGCGCGTTGGTGACGTCCACCGCACTGGCCGGATGGTGGATCCACCATCAGGTGGTGGCGCCACTGCAGGCGCTGCAGCGCCATGCCCAACGGGTGGCCAACGGCGAACCCGAGGCCCAGCGGGTCGACCGCGTCGACGAGATCGGCATGGCCTTCCGCTCGGTCAACCAGCTCGGGCTCATGCTGCGCTGGATCATGGCCGACGTCACCGAGCAGGTGGCCACCTTCATGCAGGCCAGCCGCGAGATCTCCCAGGGCAGCAACGACCTGAGCGTGCGCACCGAGCAGCCCGCGGCCAACCTGCAGCAGACGGCGTCTTCCATGGAGCAGATGAGCGAGACGGTGCAGCGCAACAGCGACACCTCGGGCCAGGCCGCCCAGCTGGCGTCTGACGCCACCGCCGCGGCGGAGCAGAGCAAGCAGGCCGTGGAGCGGGTGGACACCACCATGCGCGGCATCACCTCCTCGTCGCAGCGGATCACCGACATCATCGGGGTGATCGACGGCATCGCCTTCCAGACGAACCTGCTGGCGCTCAACGCGGCGGTGGAAGCCGCCCGCGCGGGCGAGCAGGGTCGCGGCTTCGCGGTGGTGGCCGGCGAGGTGCGCGGTCTGGCGCAGCGCAGCGCCGAAGCCGCCCGCCAGATCGCCAAGCTCATCTCCGACAGCAGCGAGCGTGTGCAGGAAGGTGCGCGCGAAACGGCCGCCGCCGGCTCCGCCATGGAAGGCATGCTGCTGCAGGTCAACCAGATGCGCGAGCTCATCGACCGCATCAGCCTGGCCTCGCGTGAGCAGTCCATCGGCATCGACCAGGTGAACACTGCCGTCTCGCAGCTGGACCACCACACGCAGCAGAACGCGGCCCTGGTGGAGCAATCCGCGGCGGCTGCCCAGGCCCTGCACCACCAGGCCGAACGCCTGGTGCGCGCCGTGTCCGCCTTCACCAGCACCGAGCTGCACTGAGCGCGGCGCCGCCGGCGCCGGCCGGGCGCGGCGTGCCATGATGGCGACGGTGGCCAGACCCGCTGGCCCATCGCCGCGCGCCGGCCCGCCTCGCATGCCCCTGCCCCTCCCCGGTCACGCCCCCGACGGCATCACTCGACGCGACCTGGTCCACGGGCTGGGCGCCGCCTGGTGCCTGCCGACGGCGATGGCCGCGGAGCCCGCAGCGCCTCCCGCGGCCACCTGGCAGGGTCAGTCCGACGCCGCCCTCGCCGTCTCCCACGCCGCCCGCGATGCGCCGGCCATGCGCGACGGTGTGGTCGAGCTCGACCCGGAGATGGAAGACCTCGTGGTGGTGGGCGCGGGGCTGTCGGGCCTGGCGGGGGCGCACTGGTTTCGCCAGCATGCCGGCCGGCCTGTGCGCATGCTGCTGCTCGATCCGCTGCAGGTGCCGGGCGGGCATGCCCAGCGAAATGAGTTCACGGCCCGCGACGGCACGCGGCTGATCGGCTACGGCGGCTCGCAGTCGCTGGACAGCCCTTCGCTGTTCTCGGCAGCGACGCACGCCCTGCTGCGCGACCTGGGCATCGAGCTGCACCGATTTCCCGCCGAGTTCCACGATGGCACGTGGGCCACGCGCCATGGCCTCACGCAGCGCGCGCTGTTCTTCGGGCGCGCGCGTTGGGGCCGCGATGCGCTGGTGCGGCATGCGGCCGATGCGGCGCCGTCCGAGTGGCTGCCGCGCACGCCCCTGTCGCCGGCCGCCCAGGCCGGCCTGGCGGCGCTGTGGGGGGGCCCAAGGGACGTGCTGCCCCACCTGCACACGCGCCAGGCGCGCCGCGCGCACCTGGCACGCGTCACGTACGAGCGGTTCGTGCGTGCGCACTGGGGCCTGGATGACGGCGGGGTGCGTTTCCTTGCCGGAGAGACACGGGGCTACTTCGGCGTCGGCATCGATGCGACCACCGCGCTCGACGCCTGGGCCGCCGGGCTGCCGGGCTTCGACGGCCTGGGGCTGGGTGAGGCGGTGGACCCCCGCCTGTCACCCAGCGGCCGGCAGCTCAAGGCAGGCACCGACGCCTACGTCTACCACTTCCCGGACGGCAATGCGGGCGTGGCACGGGCGTTGGTGCGCTCCCTGGTGCCCGAGGCGCTGCCCGGAGAGGGCATGGCCGGGCTCGTGGATGCGCCGCTGGTGCCGGCGGCATTGGACAACCCCGCGGCGCCGGTGCGGCTGCGCATGGGCGCCACGGCGCTGCGCGTGCGCCACCGCGGCCCGCCGGCCAGTGCCGAGTGGGTGGAGATCGACTATGCGGACGCGTCCGGCCGGCGGCGCCGTGTGCGCGCCCGGCAGGTGCTGCTGGCCTGCTGGCACCGCGTGGTGGCGCGGCTGACCGATGAGCTGCCTGCCGCGCAGGTGCATGCGCTCGACGACCAGGTGAAAGTGCCTCTGGTCTATGCCACGGTGCTGTTGTCCAACTGGCGCGCCTGGCACCGGGCCAGCGTGCGCAGCCTGTCGGTGGTCGACGGCTTCTGGGACGACGTGGCGCTGGACTTCCCCATGCGCATGGGCCGCCAACGCCCCCCGGAATCGCCCGATGCGCCCATCCTGCTGCACCTGGGCAAGGTGGTCGTGCCAGGCAACGGCCAGCCGGCCCGCCAGCAGGCAGCGCAGGGGCGTGCGATGCTCATGTCCTGGTCGTTCGCCGAGGTGGAGGCGCACATCCGCGAGCTGCTGTCGTCGGCACTCGGCGCCTTCGGCTTCGACGGCCGCCGGGACATCGAGGCCATCACGCTCAACCGGTGGGCGCATGGCTACGCCTACGAGTACATGCGCCCCTGGGACACGTTCTGGCCTCGCGGGCCGCTGCCGTG
Organism: Burkholderiales bacterium; assembly: GCA_016213265.1. Classification (GTDB taxonomy): domain Bacteria; phylum Pseudomonadota; class Gammaproteobacteria; order Burkholderiales; family Burkholderiaceae_C; genus Ideonella. The sequence goes on from JACRBA010000073.1 coordinate 26,509, forward strand.
CGAGCAGGCCCGCCGTGGCTGGGGCCGCGTGGCCATCGCCAACAGCGTTGCAGGCGCTTACGCCTACGCCCACGGCGCCATCGACCAGGCGGCACGCGCCGTGCAGGCCCTGCTTCCACACGCCCGCCTGCCCGCCTGGCACCCCGTGCCGGGGCCGGACCCGCGCCAGATCGGATTGACCTGACTCCATGCCTTCCCTTGCCATGCCCATGCCGCCACGACCGCCCCACCGCCCCGGCCTGTCCGTTCCCCGCCTGTCGCCGGCAGCCTGCTGGGCCACCGCGTGCCTGCTGCTCGCGTTCGCGGCGCCGGGGGCCGCCGCCGACGCCGCCGCCACGGCGGCCGAGCCGCCGACCTCCGCGTCCGAAGCCGCCGGCGACCCGGAGGAGTGGGGCCGAGAGCCCCCTCCGCTGTGGACCGTGGGCCTGTTCGGCGTCGCGGCGGACCATGCGGTCTACCCGGGCGCCGCCCGCCGCGCCCGCAATGCCACCGTGCTGCCGTTTCTCACCTACCGCGGCCCGGTGCTGCGACTGGAAGGTGGCACCGCGGGCGTGCGCGCCTTGCGCCGCCCCCGGGCGGAGCTCGACTTCAGCGCCGCCGCCGCCTTCGGCTCGGACGGCGTGGACAAGGGTGCGCGGGCCGGCATGCCGGCCATCGGCACCCTGGTGGAGATCGGCCCCAGTCTGCGGGTCAACCTCGGTGCCCTGCCTGAGGACGGCCGGCCCACCGCCTGGCGTCTGGACCTGCCGCTTCGTTTCGTGTTCGATGCCGACCGCGACTTCGAGCCGGCCGGCGCCTCCTTCGAACCCCGTGTGTCGTACCGCATGGGGCCGGTCATGGGGTGGACACCCAGCGTGCACGCGGGCCTGCTGTTCGGCAGCCAGCGCTTGAACAGCCTGTACTACGAGGTGGCGCCCCAGTACGCCACCCCCACGCGCCCCGCCTACGAGGCGCAGGGGGGCCTGGTCGCCAGCCGCGTGGGCACGTCGTGGTCGCGGCTGCTGCTGCCCACCTTGCGGCTCGGCCTGCATGCCAGCGTCGAATCCGTGCGGGGCGCCGCCAACGAGGACAGCCCGGTCGTCGGCCGCAGTGTGGACCCCACCTTCGCCGTCACGCTCACCTGGACCGCGTGGCGCTCGGAAGAGGCCGGCGTGCGCTGAGGCCATGAAAAAGGCCACCCGGAGGTGGCCTGTGTCGTCTGTCGGCGCCGTGGCGCCGCAGGTCAGCGCTGGTTCAGAGGCTTCACGTCGCGCTGGGCCGCGCCCACGTACAGCTGGCGCGGACGGCCGATCTTGTACTCGGGGTCGCCGATCATCTCGTTGAGCTGGGCGATCCAGCCCACGGTGCGGGCGAGCGCGAAGATGGCGGTGAACAGCGGCACCGGGATGCCGATGGCGCGCTGCACGATGCCCGAGTAGAAGTCGACGTTCGGATACAGCTTGCGCGCGACGAAGTAGTCATCCTCCAGCGCGATGCGCTCGAGCTCCATGGCCAGCTTGAACAGCGGGTCGTTCTGCAAGCCCAGCTCGTTGAGCACCTCGTGGCAGGTCTCGCGCATCAGCTTGGCGCGGGGGTCGTAGTTCTTGTAGACCCGGTGACCGAAGCCCATCAGGCGCACGCCGGAGTTCTTGTCCTTGACCTTGCCGATGAACTCGCCGATGCGCGCCACGCCACCCTGCTTCTGGATGTCGTAGAGCATGTTCAGGCAGGCCTCGTTGGCGCCGCCGTGGGCGGGACCCCACAGGCACGCCACGCCAGCGGCGATGGCGGCGACCGGGTTGGTGCCCGAAGAACCGCAC
>JACRBA010000074.1 GCA_016213265.1 Burkholderiales bacterium
AACGTGACCATCGAGGCCGCGTCGCTGGCCATCAAGAGCGGCAACGCCTGCATCCTGCGCGGTGGCTCCGAGGCCATCCACTCCAATCTGGCGCTGTGGCGCCTGGTGCAGCAGGCGCTGGCCGAAGCCGGCCTGCCCGCCCAGGCCGTGCAGCTGGTGGAGACCACCGACCGCGCGGCAGTCGGCCGCCTCATCGCCATGCCGGAGTTCGTCGACGTCATCATCCCGCGTGGCGGCAAGGGCCTGATCGAGCGCATCAGCGCCGAGGCCAGGGTGCCCGTCATCAAGCACCTGGACGGCAACTGCCACACCTATGTGGACGCCGAGGTGGACATCGCGCAGGCGCTGGTGGTGACGGAGAACGCCAAGACGCAGAAGTACAGCCCCTGCAACGCCACCGAATCGCTGCTGGTGCATGCCGCCAGCGCAGCCGAGTTCCTGCCCCGCATCGGCGCGGTGTTCGCCGCCAAGGGGGTGGAGATGCGCTGCGACGAGGCGGCGGCGGCGCTGCTGCAGGCCGTGCCCGGTGCCCGCGTGGTGCCGGCCACCGAGGCCGACTGGTCCACCGAGTACCTGGCGCCCATCATCAGCATCAAGGTGGTGGCCAGCCTGGACGAGGCCATCGCGCACATCAACCGGTACGGCTCGCACCACACCGACGCCATCCTCACCACCCACCACCCGAGCGCCATGCGCTTCCTGCGCGAGGTGGCTTCGGCGAGCGTCAGGGTGAACGCCAGCACCCGCTTCGCCGACGGCTTCGAGTCCGGCCTGGGCGCCGAGATCGGCATCTCCACCGACAAGTTCCATGCCCGCGGCCCGGTGGGCCTGGAGGGTCTGACCTCCATGAAGTGGGTCGTGCTCGGCCAGGGGGAGATCCGGGCGTGATCCGCCTGGCGCGGCCCGAAGACGCGCCCGCGCTGGCCGCGGTGTATGCGCCCTGCGTGACCGGCACGGCCGTGACCTTCGAGCTGCAGCCGCCCGATGCGGCCGAGATGGCCGCCCGCCTGGCGCGCACGCTGCCCGCCTACCCCTGGCTGGTGATCGAGCGGGCCGGCGAGGTGGCCGGCTATGCCTACGCCGGCGCCTTCGCCCAGCGGCCCTGCTACCGCTGGTCGGTGGCCACCAGCATCTACCTGCACCGGGCGCACTGGGGGCAGGGCCTGGGCCGGTGCCTCTACACGGCGCTGCTGCAGGTGCTGGCGGCGCAGGGTTTCCGCAGCGCGTACGCCGGCATCACCCTGCCGCACCCGGCCAGTGAAGGGCTGCACCGCGCCCTGGGCTTCGAGCCCGTGGGCACCTACCGCGAGGCCGGCCACAAGCTCGGCCGCTGGCACGACGTGGCCTGGGTGCAGCGTTCGCTGCAGCCGGGCGCCCCGCGTGAGCAGGCGGCGCCGCCCGAGCCGCTGCCGGCGCCGCCCGTGGTGGCGCGGCTGGCGGCCGGGTGGGGTGGTGGCCCGGGCGCCGATGACCACGACAAGGAAGGAGCGCCCCATGGCGCATGACCGCAACGACCCCCGTGGGGCCCTGGTGCTGTTCTCCGGCGGGCAGGATTCCACCGTCTGCCTGGCCTGGGCGCTGCAACGCTACGCGCGGGTGGAGACGCTGGGCTTCGACTACGGCCAGCGCCACCGCATCGAGCTGGACTGCCGGCAGACGGTGCGGCGCGAACTCGCCGCGCAGTTCCCCGCCTGGGGCGGGCGCCTGGGCGACGACCACGTGCTGGAGCTGCCGCTGCTGGCCCGCCTGGGCGACAGCGCGCTCACCACCGAGCGTGCCATCGAGATGCAGGCCAACGGCCTGCCCAACACCTTCGTGCCCGGCCGCAACCTGCTGTTCCTCACCGCCGCCGCGGCGCTGGCCTACCGGCGCGGCCTGTCGGTGCTGGTGGGTGGCATGTGCGAGACCGACTACTCCGGCTACCCCGACTGTCGCGACAACACGCTCAAGGCGCTGCAGGTGGCCCTGTCGCTGGGCCTGGACACGCCCATGACGCTGGACACGCCGCTGATGTTCCTGACCAAGGCGCAGACCTGGGCCCTGGCCGATGAGCTGGGCGGGTCGGCGCTGAACGCGCTGGTGGCCGAGCACACCCACACCTGCTACCTCGGCGAACGCGGCCAGCGCCACGCCTGGGGCCATGGCTGCGGCCACTGCCCGGCCTGCGAGCTGCGCGCGGCCGGCCATGCGGCCTGGGTCGCCGCGGGCGGCGGCGCCGCATGAACGAGATCGACCTGGCGGCCTCGGCGGCGATGGCGGCCTCGGCCGCGGCCTTCGGTGCCGACGACGCGGCGTGGCGCGGCTGGGGGCCCTGGCTGCTGCGGGTCGGCCTCGTGCTGGTGGCGCTGTTCTGGGTGGTGGGCGCCTACAACCGGCTGGTGCGGCTGCGCGGCGCGGTGGGGGCCGCCTGGGCCCAGATCGACGAGCTGCTCACCCGCCGCAGCGCGTTGATCGAGCCGCTGCTGGCCGCGCTGCAGGGCCCGCTGGCCGACGAGGCCGGCACGCTGGCCGCGCTGGCCGCGGCCGATGCCCGGCAGCGTGAGGCGGCGCAGGCGGTGCGCGCCCGGCCGTCGCTGGCCAGCGCGCTGATGGAGTGGGTGGTGGCCGAGGCCGCGCTGGCCTCGCCCCTGGCGCGGCTGCAGGCGCTGGTGGAGCAGCGCGCGGAGCTGCGCGACAGCGAGGATGTGCGGCCCCTGCTGCGCGAGCTGGCCGAGCTGGCGCCGCGCCTGGCCTATGCGCGCACCCTGTTCAGCGACGCGGCCCGGGCCTACAGCACGGCGGTGCAGGAGTTCCCCACGCGCATCGTGGCGCGGCTGTTCAACATGCGCCCGGCGCCGGGGCTGTAGCCGGCCGGCGCGCTCAGCCGCCGGGGCAGACGATGGCCGCGGTGGCCACCAGTTCCTCGAACAGCGCCGTGGCGGCGCGGCCGGTGATGGCGTAGGGGTCGAGCGTGGGCTTCTCGGAATACTTCAGCAGCAGGCCCGGGTTCAGGCGCGCCAGGTTCACCTGGCCCATTGCCCAGCCCGCAAAGCGGCGCTCGGTGATCTCCTCGTAGGCCAGCAGCGTCACCTCGGTGTGGCGGCTGTCGCGGGCGATGCGGTTGTACAGCCGGTTGACGGCGTCGCGCCCGCCTTCGAGCACCTGCAGGAAGAGGTCACCCGACTGGCACAGCACGCCCGTCACGCCGTATTGCTGGTTGTGCGCGCGGGACTGGCGGGCGATGTGGGCCAGCTCCTCCGGGTCCAGCGGCTGGGCGGCGCGGCTGGCGTAGGTGAGTCGCACGAGCATGTCGCGGTCCTTCAGGTCTTCTTGGTCAGCAGCGCCAGGAACTCGCGGCGCAGGTTGGCGTCCTTGAGGAAGGCGCCGCGCATCACGCTGTTGGTCATGGCCGAGTCGTTGTCCTTCACGCCGCGCCACTGCATGCAGAAGTGGTCGGCCTCCATCACGATGGCCAGGCCGTCGGGCTTCACGCGGTCCTGCAGCGCATCGGCCAGCATGATCACCGCTTCCTCCTGGATCTGCGGGCGGGTCATGATCCAGTCGGCGATGCGGGCGTACTTGCTCAGGCCGATGAGGTTGGAGTGCTCGTTGGGCAGCACGCCGATCCACAGCCGGCCCAGGATGGGGCACATGTGGTGCGAGCAGGCGCTGCGCACGGTGATGGGCCCCACGATCATCAGCTCGTTCAGGCGCGAGATGTTGGGGAACTCGGTCACCGCCGGCATGGGCTGGTAGCGGCCGCGGAACACCTCGTCGATGAACATCTTGGCCACGCGGCGGGCGGTGTTCTGGGTGTTGTGGTCGCTGTCGGTGTCGATCACCAGCGCCTTCAGCACTTCGCCCATCTTCTCCGCCACCTCGGCCTTGAGCTCCTCGAGCTCGCCCTCGCGGATGAAGGCCGAGATGTTGTCGTTGGCGTGGTAGCGCCGGTCCGCGCCCACCAGCCGGTAGCGGATGCGCTCGGACGCCGGCAGGCGCTCGAGATCGGCCTCGCGCAGGATGAGCGCGCCGGTGCGGCCGGGGTCCACCGAAGAAGGCGCAGTGGCGGCGGAAGGGGGCGGAGCGGTCGGGGGCATCGGGGGTGCCTCTCAGGTCAAGTGCGGCTTGTCCAGGACAGACGCTGCCGAAGAACCCGCATTGTGGGGCGCCGCGGCCGATCCTGCTGGCGGCTTGACGGGTGGCCTAGACTGCCCCGGGTGAACACCTCTTCCTCGCCGGGCGCCGGCTCGCCCGGCTCGCCGCCGCTGTCCCGCCTGCTGGAGCTGACCGCCGACGTCGTGGCCGCCGTGCGCGCCGGCCGCTCGCTCACCGACGCCCTCGCGGCCTGCCCGCCGCCCGCGCGACCGGGCACGCAGGCGCTGGCCTTCGCCGTGCTGCGCCGCTGGGGCTCGGCCGCGGCGGCGCGCGAGCACCTCGCGCCGCGCACACCGCCGCCGGTGGTGGACGCGCTGCTGACCAGCGCGCTGGCCCTGCTGTGGCCCGACGAGGCGCCGCCCTACCCCGACCACACGCTGGTGGACCAGGCGGTCACCGCCGCGCGCCACAAGGTGCCCGCGGCCGCCGGCTTCATCAACGCGGTGCTGCGGCGCTTCATCCGCGAGCGCGAGGCGGTGGTGGCCCAGGCCGTGCGCCAGCCGCTGGGCGCCTGGAACCACCCCGACTGGTGGGTGCAGCGCCTGCGCCACGACTGGCCCACCCAGTGGCAGGCGCTGCTCGCCCAGGCCCAGCAGCGCCCGCCCATGGTGCTGCGGGTGAACACCCGCCGGGTGAGCCGCGAGCTCTACCTGGAGCGCCTGGCCGCGGCCGGCCTGCGCGCCCGGCCGGTGGCCGGCCCCGGCTGGGAACAGGCGGTGATCCTGGCCGAGCCCTGCCCGGTGGACCGCCTGCCGGGCTTCAGCGCGGGCGAGGTCTCGGTGCAGGACCTGGCGGCCCAGTTGGCCGCGCCCCTGCTGCTGGACGATGCGCCGCCCTTGCCCGAGGGCGCCCGCGTGCTGGACGCCTGCGCCGCCCCGGGCGGCAAGACGGCCCACCTGCTGGAGCGCCGACCCGACCTGCACCTGCTGGCCCTGGACGCCGACCCCGCCCGCCTGGCCAAGGTGGACGACACCCTGCGCCGGCTCGGCCTGGCCGGCCCGCAGGTGGCCACGCGCGCCGCCGATGCCCGCCAGACCGCCATCTGGTGGGACGGCGAGCCCTTCGACGCGATCCTGCTGGATGCCCCCTGCACGGCGTCCGGCATCGTGCGCCGGCACCCCGACATCCGCTGGCTGCGCCGGCCCGAGGACGTGAGCGCCCTGGCGCGCACCCAGGCCGAGCTGCTGGAGGCCCTGTGGCCCCTGCTCAAGCCGGGCGGCCGTCTGCTCTACGCCACGTGTTCGCTGTTCCAGGCCGAAGGCCGCGGGCAGATCGACGCATTTTTGCAACGCGCCACGCCCGATGGGCCCCGGGTCGCCAAGGACTCGCCCGGGCACCTGCTGCCCCTGGCCGACAATGCCCGACAGAACCCCGACGCCGCGCTGGCCGACGGGTTCTTCTACGCCTTGCTGCACAAGCCCTGACCCCGCCCACCGTGAGCCGCGCTGACCTGTCCTTCGCCCTGGTGGCACCCGCTGCCGCCTGCGCGGCGGCCCGGCGCTGGGGGGTGTGGCTGCTGGCCGCGCTGACGCTGCTGGCCGCGCTGGCGGGCATCGGCACCCCCGCCCCGGTGCGGGCGCAGGGGGTGGATCTCACCACGCTCGATGTCGTGCGTGCCGACGGTGAGCTGCTGCTCGACTTCGTGGCGCGCCCGGGCCTGAGCAAGGCGGTGGAAGACGCCATGCAGCGTGGCGTGCCCATCTACTTCGTCGCCCAGGCCACGCTGTACCGGTCACGCTGGTACTGGCGCGACGAGCGGGTGGCGCGCGTCACGCGCACCTGGCGGCTGTCCTACCAGCCGCTCACCTCGAGCTGGCGCGTGGGCTTCGGCACCTTGAGCCAGAGCTATGCCACGGCCGAGGAGGCGCTGGCCGTCGCCTCGCGCGCGGCGCGCTGGAAGGTGGCCGACCTGGACCAGCTCGACCCCGACGAGCGCTACTACCTGGAGTTCAGCTACCGGCTGGACGACAACCAGCTGCCGCGGCCCATGCAGCTCGACCTGGCCGCCCAGGCCGACTGGCAGCTGTCGGTGCAACGCCGGCTGCGCATCGAGTGAAGCCGCTGTCCCGCTGGGGTTGGGGCCTGGCGCTGTTCGTGGCCGCCGGGCTGGGCCTGGTGCTGGCCTTCGTGCTGTCGCTGCTGGCGCAGGGCCCCAGCCGCTTCGAGCAGCATTTCGTGTGGCTGTTCTGGCTGAACGCCGCCGTGGCCAGCGTGCTGGTGCTGTTCATCGGCGTCGCCGGGGCCCGGCTGCTGCTGCGGCTGCGCCAGCGAAAGTTCGGCAGCCGGCTGCTGCTGAAGCTCGCGGGGATCTTCGCGCTGGTGGGCGTGCTGCCCGGGGCGCTGATCTACACCGTGAGCTACCAGTTCGTCTCGCGCAGCATCGAGGCCTGGTTCGACACCCGGGTGGAGCGCGCGCTGGATGCGGGCCTCATCCTCGGCCGCGACACGCTGGCGGCGCTGGCCAGCGACCTGGAGCTGAAGACACGCACCGCCGCCGAGCGCCTGGCCGTGCCGGGGGGCGTGAACACCTTGGCGCTGGAGCGCCTGCGCGAGCAGCTGGGCGCGCAGGAGGTGGCCGTGCTGGCGGCCGACGGCCGGGTGCAGGTGACGGCCGCGGCCCGGCCCCTGCTGGACACCGAGCGGCCGGATGCCGCGCTGCTGCGCACCGTGCGCACCGAGCGCGTGGCCAGCCGCATCGAGGGGCTGGAGGACGAGACGCCACAGGGGGCGGGCGCGGCGGCGCGGGTGCGGGCGCTGGCCACCATCCCCTCGGCCAGCCTGTCGCTGGCGGACCCTGAACGCCTGCTCATGGTGGTGCAGCCGCTGCCCGTGGCGCTGACGGGCAATGCGCTCATCGTGCAGGCCGCCTACCGCGACTACCAGCAGCGCATGCTCGCGCGCGAAGGCCTGCGGCGCATGTACATCGGCACGCTCACGCTGTCGCTGGTGCTCTCGGTGTTCGGCGCGGTGCTGCTGGCGGTGGTGCTGGGCAACCAGCTGGCGCGGCCGCTGCTGATGCTGGCCGAGGGCGTGCGCCAGGTGGCCGCGGGCGACCTGACCGCCAAGCCCGTGTTCGCCTCGCGCGACGAGATCGGCGGCCTCACGCGCAGCTTCGCCGACATGACCGACCAGCTCAGCAGCGCCCGCGGCCAGGCCGAGGCGAGCCTGCGCCAGCTCGACAGCGCCCGCACCCGGCTGCAGACCATCCTGGACAACCTCACCGCCGGCGTCATCGTCTTCGACCGCGAGCGGCGCATCGACACCGTGAACCCCGGGGCCACGCGCATCCTGCGCGCGCCCATGTCGGCCTACGTGGGCCGGCCGCTGGGCGACGTGCCGGGGCTGGCCGAGTTCGCCGAGTCGGTGTGGCAGCGCTACGACCAGCACCGCGACGCGCCGGAGGAGGGCGAACGCGACCACTGGCAGGACGCGTTCGAGCTGCGCCTGAACGACCGCGACGACAGCCCCACCACGCTGCTGGTGCGCGGCGCCGGCCTGCCCGGGCGCGCCCGCCTGATGGTGTTCGACGACATCACCGAGGTGGTGTCGGCCCAGCGCACGGCGGCCTGGGGCGAGGTGGCCCGCCGCCTGGCGCACGAGATCAAGAACCCGCTCACGCCCATCCAGCTCTCGGCCGAGCGGCTGCAGCACAAGCTCGAGGCCAAGCTCGCCGAGCCCGCCGACCAGGCCATGCTGGCGCGCTCGGTGGCCACCATCGTGGCGCAGGTGCAGGCCATGAAGCAGCTGGTCAACGAATTCCGCGACTACGCGCGCCTGCCTGCCGCGCAGATGCAGCCGGTGGACCTGAACGCGCTGGTGGCCGAGGTGCTGGCGCTGTACGGCGACGCGCAGGAAAGCGGCTGCCTCAAGTCGCGCTGCGAGCCCGGCCTGCCCGCGCTGCGCGGCGATCCCACCCAGCTGCGCCAGGTCATCCACAACCTGGTGCAGAACGCGCTCGACGCGTGCGCCGGACGCGACGGCGCGCAGGTGCTGCTGGCCACCGAGCTGGAACGCCACCCCGACGGCCGCCCGCGCGTGGTGCGCCTGAAGGTGGCGGACAATGGGCCCGGCTTTGCCGACAAGGTGGTCAAGCGGGCCTTCGAACCCTACGTGACCACCAAGAGCAAGGGCACCGGCCTGGGCCTGGCGGTCGTGAAGAAGATCGCCGACGAGCACGGTGCCCATGTGCGCATCGTCAACCTGCCTGCACGCCCCGGCACCGACACGCCGGGCGGTGCGCAGGTTTCGCTATCATTTTCCAGCTTCAGCGAACAGGGACCCCGCGCGGACGCCCCCACGGCAGCGGCCTGACGAGCCCGGCCCGGCCATCCGCGAACACCCATGGCAACGATTCTTGTAGTGGACGACGAGATGGGCATCCGTGCCCTCTTGTCGGAGATCCTCACCGACGAAGGCCACACCATCGAGCTGGCCGAGAACGCCGCGCAGGCGCGCGCGGTGCGCGAGCGCCTGCGTCCCGACCTGGTGCTGCTCGACATCTGGATGCCCGACGTGGACGGCATCACCCTGCTCAAGGAGTGGGGTGCCAGCGGCCAGCTCAGCATGCCCGTCATCATGATGAGCGGCCACGGCACCATCGACACGGCGGTGGAAGCCACCAAGTACGGCGCCATCGCCTTCCTGGAAAAGCCCATCACCCTGCAGAAGCTGCTGCGCGCGGTGGAGCAGTCCCTCGCCCGCACGCCCCCGGCCCGCACCCCGGCCGCGCCGGCCCCGGCCATGACCCCGCTGCATGCGGGCCATGGCGCCGCCACCTACCCGCCGGCGTACGCGCCGGCCTACCCCAATGGCCATGCGCCCGTGCACGCACCGCATGGTGCCCCCGTGATGGTGGGCCTGAGCGAGACGGTGGTCACGGTCGACCACGGCCTCGGCCACGCCTACGGCGTGTCCACCCTGGCGGTGGACATGGGCCCGCGCGCCGAGCAGAGCTTCGACCTCGACCGCCCGCTGCGCGAGGCGCGCGACGCCTTCGAGAAGAGCTACTTCGAGTTCCATCTGGCGCGCGAGAACGGCAGCATGACCCGCGTGGCCGAGAAGACCGGCCTGGAGCGCACCCACCTGTACCGCAAGCTCAAGCAGCTCGGCGTGGACCTCACCCGCAACCGCCGCGGAAACGGCGCGTGACACCCCACCAGCGCGTGCTATACTCTCGCGCTTTACGGCCTGGTAGCTCAGTTGGTAGAGCAGCGGATTGAAAATCCGCGTGTCGGTGGTTCGATTCCGCCCCAGGCCACCAAGATAAAAGCCAAGTGCGACAAGCACCTGGCGCCGTGAAAGAGCCCGCCACCGAGCGGGCTTTTTTGCGCCCGCGCGCCGATGCCGCTTCGCGTGTGGGCTAGCGGCTGAGGCCGTGCCGCTGGTGCCACTGCGCGAGCGACTCCTCTGGATAGGCATCGACGCAGACGTCGCCCGCCTGGCGGTGTACCTGCACCCAGCCCGCCTTGGAGCCCAGCATCATGTGCGTCACCGAGGGCGGCGTGGGCAGCGGGGTGTCGATGGCGCCGGCGTGGGGGTGCACGAGATCGGGCCAGGTGGGGTCCCACAGCCACAGCGCGGTGCCGCATTGCCGGCAGAAGTGGCGGTGGCCGGTGCTCTGCTGGCCGTCTTCCATCGTCGCGCGGTAGACCGCGACGTGGTCCATGCCCTCCACCTTCAGCGTCGTGTGGTCGGCGCCGAGGTTGATGGCGAAGCCGCCGGTGCCGGCGGTCTTGCGGCAGATCGATCAGTAGCAGCGCAGGAAGGGCACGGGCTCGTGCGACTCGACGCTGAAGCGCACGGCCTGGCAGTGGCAGGATCCTTCGAGCAGCATGGCGGCCCTCCTCGGCGGTGGTGGGGGCAGCGCCGGGGCGCGGTGCCGCTGCGCTGCCTAGGAGGCCATTTTCTCGACCCAGTGTCGCGTGAGCGGCGACATGGGTTTGGCCATGCGGCGTTCGTTGAGCAGGGCGCGGCCCACGCTGCGGTGGGGGGCGATGGCGCTGGCGGCGAGCAGGGTGTGGTCGATGAGCTCGCGCTGGGCGTGGCTGCCGCCCAGGCGCCAGGCCTGGGGGCGGGCGCCATGCAGGGCGGTCACGGCGGCGTCGGCATCGCCGCGGGCCAGGGCGAGCAGGCCGCGCATAAGGGGCAGGCCCACCTCCCGCGCCACGGCGTGGTTGCTGCGGCGCGCGTCCTCGGGCGACATGGCGCGTTCGGCGCAGCGGGCCACCCAGGTCTCGGCACGCACCAGCTCGCTGGCGCCCAGCAGGGCGAGCAGCACGTGCAGGTCCACCAGCGCATGGTGGCCGGCGTGCGCCGCGTCCAGCGGCCAGTCGCGCAGCAGCTCGGTGAAGCGCGCGCCCACGTCCTCCTGCAGCAGGTGCATGCGCCACAGCAGCGAGACGGCGTCGAGGCGCTCGCGGGCGGTGCGCAGCGCGGGGCCGCTGAGGTGTGCGTCGACCAGGCGGTGTACGCCCGGCATGTCCAGCGCCTCCAGGCGGAACAGCGCCATCTGCCACCACAGGTGAGTGGCGAAGTCGTTGCCGTCGGCCCAGCCCGGCTGGTGCTGGCGCAGCCAGGCGGCGCCGTCCTCGAAGCGGCCGAGCCGGTCCATCACCTGGGCCACGGCGAGCACGGCCCAGGGCACGCGGGCGTCGCCCGCCAGGGCGCGGCGGCCGGCTTCCTCGGCCTGGGGGTAGAGGTGGGACTCGGCCAGGCCGAAGGCGTACAGGCCCAGCACGCAAGGGTAGAGCGGGTCGGTGTCGTCCCACTCGGGCAGCACGCGGGCGGGTCGCAGCCGCAGCGCGGCGGTCTCGCCCAGCGCGAGGTCGCAGGCGTGGGCCCAGTGCAGCGCCAGCGCGTCGCGTGGGTGCTCGAGCAGCAGCTCGCCCCAGGCACGGGCCGCCTGCTGCCAGCGGCCATCGGCCAGGGCGGCCAGCGCGGCGTGGTGCGCCGCTTCGCGCTCCGGCGCGCCGTGCAGCAGGGGCCCGGCTTCATCGAGCAGCGCGCGCGCCGCCTGCGCATGGCCGGGTTCGCCCTGGGCGAGCAGGTGGCCGGCCAGCAGGATGGCGGGCATGGCCCAGGCTGGGTCCGCCTCGCGCGCCGCGGCCAGGTCGGCCGTGGGCGCGTCGTAGAAGCTCATCATGCGCCACAGCGCGGCCTCGACGCGGTCGGCCGCCTCGTGCGAGGCGGTGCCCAGGCGGTTGCCCCGGGGGTCCACGAGCCGGGTCGATTCCGTCGGCGACGTCATGCGCCCAATGTAGCGGATGCCCCGGCGCCGGCTGGCGGCTCGGGCCAGGGCGGCAGGGCGGGGCGCAGGCGTTCCCACAGATGGGCCAGGCGCAGCACACCCAGGTCGTCGTGGCGGTGGCCGGCGATCTGCAGCCCGATGGGCAGGCCCTGCGGCGACACGCCCGCCGGCACGGCAATGGCCGGCTGCTCGCTGAAGTTGAAGGGCACCGTGTAGGCGATGTGCTCGAAGGGGCGCTCGGGGTCGTCGAGCGGGCTGGCCTGGGTGGCCGGGAAGGCCACATCCGGGCTCACCGGCGAGAGCAGGCCGTCCAGGCCCTGCATCACCGCCTGCCCGGCCTCGCGCAGGGCCAGCATCTGGCTGTAGCCGGTGAAAACCTCTTCGCCGCTCAGGTGCTCGCCGCGCGCGATCCATTGGCGGATGTAGGGCAGCACGCGGGCCTGGCGCTCGGGCGGCAAGGGGCGGAAATCGAGCCACGAGCGCATGCGCCAGAAGCGGTCCAGGCCGTCGATCATGGCGCGGGTGGTGAAGGGGCCCACCGGCACCACGGTCGCCCCGGCGGCCTCGAAGGCGCGTGCCGCGGCGAGCACGGCGTCGCGCACATCAGGCTGCAGCGGGCTGCCCCAGCCGGCGTCCAGCCACACGCCCAGGCGCAGGCCGCGCGCGTCGGGCCGCGGCAGCGCCAGCCAGTCGATGGGCTGCGCGGGCAGCGCGGTGGCGTCCCGCGGGTCGGGCCGGCTCAGCGCCGACATGGCCAGCGCGGCGTCCGCCACGGTGCGCGTCATGGGGCCGGCGACGCGGCCGGCGTAGGTGGGGGCGATGGGCACGCGCCCCCAGCTGGGCTTGAAGCCGACGATGCCGCACCAGTGGGCCGGCAGGCGGATGGAGCCGCCGATGTCGGTGCCCAGGTGCAGCGGGCCGTAGCCGGCGGCCGCGGCGGCCGCGGCGCCGGCGCTGGAGCCACCGGGGTTCAGCCGCGTGTCCCAGGGGTTCCGGCTCAGCCGGTGGAAGCTCGACAGGCCGGACGACAGCATGCCCCAGTCCGGCATGGTGGTCTTGCCCAGCAGCACGCAGCCGGCCTCGCGCAGGCGTGCGGCGGGCGGGGCGTCGGCGGCAGCCGGCACCAGCTCGGTGGCGGCGCAGCCCAGGGGCACCGGCACACCGCGCGTGGCGATGTTCTCCTTCAGCGTCACGGGCACGCCGTCCAGCGGCCCCAGTGCCTCGCCACGCCGCCAGCGCTGCTCGGAAGCGTGGGCGTCGGCCAGGGCCTGGTCGGGCTGGTGGTGCCACAGGGCGGCGATGTGCGGCTCCCAGCGGGCGATGTGATCGATCAGCGCTTGCGCCACCTCACGCGGCGAGAGCTCGCTGGCGGCATAGGCGGTGCCAAGTTCGATGGCGCTCAGGGCATGCAGCGGCGTGGACATCGGGCCATCCTCTCATGGAAGTGTGCAGGCGCCGGGCGCCGCATTTCCGGACAATGCGCGCTTCAACGGAGTTGCAGCGATGTCCAAGAAGTCTTCCTGTCTGCGTCCCGGTGCGGTGGTCGCCGCCCTCTGCGCCCTCCTGGTCGTGGGGCCCGCCCAGGCCACGCCACCTGCCGCCATCCCGGCCGACATCGTGCTCGATGGCGGCTACTGCGACAGCATCCGCGGCCTCACCCCGGTGGGCCGCACCGGCATGAAGGGCGTGTGGGTCAACTCCGATTGCGTGGGCACCGACGCCCTGCTGGGCGGCCCGGCCCGCATCACGTCACAGGGCAAGGGCGCCTACGTGCTGGGTTCGTACGGCAATGGCGCGCCCTATGGTGAGGAGTTCACCTGGGTCATCAATGCCAACCGCACCTGGCAGGTCTACCGCAGCAACGACGGCCGGCTGGTGAACACGGGCACCTGGTCGCCGGCGCACGAGGCGCGGGCGGTGCCGGGCGACACGCGATCGAGCGTCGCCGGCGCGCACTGACGCCCCGCCCCCAGGGCGGCCACGGCGCACGCGCTCAATAGCGCGGCGACAGGAACCAGTCGATCGACTCCACCAGCTTGCGGTGCAGCGGGTCCAGGGCCGGCGGCTGCACGCTGGGGTCAAGGTAGCGGAAGGTCTTGAGCTCCGGCGCGAGCAGCGTCTGCACCCGCCAGCGGTCGTAGGCGTCCAGCTGCGACCGCCCCGCGCGCGTGGCGATGTCGCGGTCGGCGGGCTTGAGCGCATCGGCCTTCCAGGTCTCGAACGGCTGCAGCAGCGCCCCTTCGTCCACCTCGCCGGTGGCGTCGTCGGTTTCCATCTCGAGGAAGCGCGCGATGCGGTTGACTTCACGCTTCGGCCGGGCGGACAGGTCCTCCAGCCGCACGTAGAGCAGCTTGCCGGGCTGCTGCTGGTCGAACTCGCGCACGCTGGCCATCAGGCCGCGCCATTCGCTGCACAGCGATTCGATGGGCCGCCAGGCCTCTCCCCAGCCCTTGCCCGGCTCGTTGAGCTCGCGCCGCGAGGCGAACGCCAGCTCGGGGTGGCGCACCATGCAGATGAAGCGCGCGCCCGAGAACATGCCCGCGATGCGCTTGAGGTGCAGCGCATGCAGGGGGGTCTTCTCCAGCCAGCGGCCGCGTGCGGCCAGCGATCGGCTGCCCAGCTGCTCGGCCACCAGGCGCAGGAACAGGTCGCGGATGCGCACGGTGTCGCCGGCCAGCAGGTCATCGAAGGCCGCCGGATCCAGGGGCAGCAGGTCCGCCAGCTCCTTCAGCAGCCCGCGGGCGCCGGCCACGGGCAGGTTGCGGCCATGGGGGCCATGGCCTTCGAGCCGCTCGAAGAAGTGGGTCTCGGGCAGCGTGGGCAGGCCCAGGTGCTCGGACACCAGGCGCTGGCACAGGGTGGTGCCCGAACGGGCGAATCCGACGATGAAGACCGGCATGTGGCTCCTTTGCGCACATCAGGGGGCAGGCCGGCGCGAGCATAGCCGCCCACGCTGCCGGCCATGTGAAAGGGCCCCGTGCCGGGGGATGCCGGACGGGGCCGCCACGTGAAACGGCCCCGTGCCGGGCGATGCCGGACGGGGCCGTGTGTGCCGGCGCGACCGCCGGCAGGGGACCGGCCACGCGGGCCGGGAAAGGGACGCTCAGCGGTCGCGCTCGCCGTCGTAGCGGGCCAGCGCCGCGTACAGGTCGGCGGCGAAGCCGGGGTCGCTGTGCTGCACCGACTGGGCCAGGCGGCGCACGTCCTCGGCGCTCATGTCCTGGCTGCGCGGGGCCTGGTAGGTGAACAGGCCGGCGATCAGGCGGCCGGCGGCGAGGAAGACCTCGGCCAGGGCGCGCGCGCCACGCGGCACGCTGATCGCAGGCTCGTAGGTGAAGGTCTTGGAGGTGATGGTGCTCATGGTGTTTCTCCTGGGGTACAGGTGTCAGGGTGAGGCCGCGGGTGGCGGCCGGTCAGCGCGTCCGCGCCGCAGTGGCGGCGGGCGTCAGGGGTCGGGCGGCGTGGCGCGAGGCCAGCTCGCGCAACGACTCGGCCAGCGCCGGGTGGGAAGACTGCAGGATGTCGGCTTGCGCCAGCAGCTCGGGGGCCGCACGACGTTGGCCGGCGGCTTCCAGCGCCTGCCACAGCCCCCGCAGCGTGCGTTCTGCGCGTTGCATCAGCACCTGACGCAGCGACGCGGCACGGCGGCGCGGCAGGTACAGGCGGGAGGGGTGGCTGAGCGTGGTCATTTGGCGTGTCGCCCCGTGGGTGAGGGCGCTTCTCAGGGTGGGATGGTTCGCATCCTAGGGTTTTCACGTACATGGGTCTACTGAATGTTGTTCACGTAGGATATAAACGTCATTGATATGGAGGGCGGCCCGTGAACTTCCGCACGCTGGATCTGAACCTGCTGCGCGTCTTCGACGCGGTCATGGCCGAGGGCAGCCTGACACGCGCCGCCCAGGTGCTGGCCATGACGCAGCCGGCGGTGAGCCACGCCATCAAGCGCCTGCACGACGCCGTGGGGGAATCGCTGTTCGAGCGCAGTGCGGGCGGCATGCGCCCCACCGCGCGGGCGCAGGCCCTGTGGCCGCAGGTGCGCGCGGCGCTGTCAGGCCTGCAGCAGGCGCTGGCGCCGCAGGCGTTCGTACCCGAGCGCGACGCCGTGAACATGCGGCTGGCGATGGCCGACTCCACCGCCGCGCTGCTGCTGCCCTCGCTCGTGGCGGCCATCGAGGCGCAGCGCGCGCTGGCCAACCTGCGTGTGCAGCCGCTGGCCACGCGCGACCCGCGCGGCCTGCTGGAGCGCGGCGAGTCCGACCTCGCCGTGGGCTACTTTCCGGAGGCGGTGGCGCATATCGAGGCGCAGGGCGGCGACGCGTCGCTGCACCACCAGCGGCTGTCGGACACGCGCTACGTGTGCGTGATGCGGCGCGACCACCCGCTGGCCGCGCCGGGCGCGCTGGATCTGGACGCCTACTGCGCCGCCCTGCACCTGCTGGTGAGCTTTTCCGGCCGCCCGCACGGCTTCGTGGACCAGGCGCTGGCCGGGCTGGGCCGACAGCGCCGCATCGTGCTGACGGTGAACCAGTTCTTCACGGCCGGCCGGGTGGTGACCCGCTCGGACCTGCTCACCGTGCTGCCCGAGAGCTTCGTGGCGGCCACCGGCTTCCAGACCGAGCTGGTGACGCGCGAGCTGCCCTTCGAGCTGGGCCGCATCCACGTGGAGATGCTGTGGCACCTGCGCCGCGACAACGACCCCGCGCACCGCTGGCTGCGGGGGCTGATCGAGGCGGCGGACTGGGGCGCCTGAGCGCCCCCGCGCGCCTGGGGCGTCAGCCGGCCAGCACGGCCGCCATGGCGGCGGCGGTGCGCTCGACGTTGCGCTCGTTCAGGCCGGCCACGCACATGCGGCCGGAGCGCACCAGGTACACGCCGAACTCCTCGCGCAGGCGGTCCACCTGGGCGGGCGTCAGGCCGGTGTAGCTGAACATGCCGCGCTGGGTGAGGAAATAGCCGAAGTCGCGCCCGGGCAGCTTGGCCTGCAGCACGTCATGCAGGCGCTGGCGCATGGCGAGGATGCGCGCGCGCATCGCGTCCACCTCGGCGGCCCACTGCGTGCGCAGCTCGGGCGTGCCCAGCACCGTGGCCACCAGCTGGCCGGCATGCAGCGGCGGGTTGGAGTAATTGCGGCGCACCGTGAACTTCAGCTGGCCCAGCACGCAGGCGGCCTGCGCCGCATCGGGGCAGACCACGCTGAGCGCACCGCAGCGCTCGCCGTACACGCTCATGTTCTTGGAGAACGAGTTGGCGACGAAGAACGACAGCCCGGCATCGGTGAGCGCGCGCACCGCGTAGGCGTCGGCCTCGATGCCGTCGCCGAAGCCCTGGTAGGCCAGGTCGAGGAAGGCGATGAGCCCGCGCTCCTTGAGCACCGGCACCAGCGCGTCCCATTGCGCGGTGGTGAGGTCCACCCCGGTGGGGTTGTGGCAGCAGGCGTGCAGCAGCACCACGGTGCGCCCGGGCAGCGCGCGCAGCGTCTCGCACATGGCCTCGAAGCGCAGGCCGCCGGTGGCCGGGTCGTAGTAGGGATAGGTCTGCACCGACAGGCCGGCGCCTTCGAACACGGCCTTGTGGTTGTCCCAGGTGGGCTCGCTCACGCAGATGGCGCTGCCGGGGAACCAGGTGTGGATGAAATCGGCGCCCACCTTGAGGCCGCCGCTGGAGCCCACCGACTGGATGGTGGCGATGCTCCCGCCGGTGACGGCCGTGTGCGACTCGCCCCACAGCAGGGCCTGCACGGCGCTGCGGAAGGCGGGCAGGCCTTCCATCGGCAGGTAGGGCTTGGGGCCCACCTGGGCGGCGAGGATGGCCTCGGCCCGCTGCACCGAGCCCATCACCGGGATGCGGCCCGCGTCGTCGAAGTAGATGCCGATCGACAGGTTGATCTTGTCGGTGCGCGGGTCCTTCTGGAAGTCCTCGTTCAGCGACAGGATGGGGTCACCGGGGTAGGGCGTGATGTGGGCGAACATGGCGGCGGGCGGCAGCGGCCGCGGGGGCGGCCGGCAAGAGGCGACAGGAACCGCGGATTATCCCGCGCCCGGGGTGTGGCGGCGGACCGCCGATGCGGGCCGTTCAGCCGCGCCAGGCCATCCAGCGGCCGTGCGGGTGGCTGCAGGCGAGCCAGCGGGTGGCTGCCTCGCCGCGGTCGTCGCGCGCGGTGCAGGTCCACCAGGTGGGTGTGCCGGCGGCGCCCTCGGGGCGCGGCGGGGCGGGCTCGCCAGCGATGGCCCGGCTGGCCGCGGCGTCCTCCGCCGACAGCCACACCAGCCCGCGCTCGCGCACCAGCGTGCGCACGCGCTCGACGTGGCGGGCCAGCGCGGCGGCGTCGAAATAGAACAGCACCCAGCTGTGGAAGAGCACCGGCACGGTGCCCGCGGGCAGCGTGTCCAGCCAGGCCTCCAGCACCGCCAGGCCGTCGTCGGACTGCTGCACCGGGTGCCGGGCGCGCCGTGCCAGCGCGAGCGCGGCGTCGAAGCGGGCGGCACGCTCGGTTTCGCTGGGCCACAGGCAGGCGCGCAGCCAGCGCACTTCACGCGCATCGTCGATGTCCACCGGCTGCGGGTCGGCGCCCAGGCGCGCCGCCAGCCGCCACGGCTGCACGGGCGGCAGGCGGTCGTCCACCAGGCGGCAGCTCAGCCGGGGCCCGGCGGGCGGCGGCGGGCCGGCACTGGCGAGCACACGCTGGCCGGTGGGGTCCAGCCAGTCGACGGGCATCTCGTCCACGCAGAGATTGAGCCCTGCGCTGCAGCCGAAGTCGAACAGCGCCAGCGGCTGCCCGCCATGGGCCAGGGAGATGGCCGACAGCGCCGGCCACAGCACAGCGCAGCGGCCCACCTCGTTGGTCTGCGTGGCGCGGTTGGACACTGTGTCGCGCAGTGGCGCGGCCTGCTCGGCCACGAAGGCCTGCCAGGCGGCGGTCAGGCCCTCGTCCGCGGCGCGCTGGCCGCCCACGCTGGCGAAGTACTCGGCCAAGGCCGGCAGTGGTTCGTCGGCTTCCGCCAGGGCCAGCAGCCGGTCATGCACCGCCGCGAACAGCAGCACCGGCTTGCGCTGCGTGGGCGGTGCAGCCTCGAGCAGCGCGCCGAGCGCCGGTTGCTCGGCCATGTGCGCGGCCAGCTGCGCGTACACCGGCTCGGCAGTGTGCTCGCGCGCAAAGGCGCGGAAGCCGGGCACGAGCGAGGCCGCGTCCATGGCGGTCAGCGCGCCAGCGCGGCTTCGATGTCCTGGCTGATCTTCTCGGGGTCGTCCTGCGGCGCGTAGCGCTTGACCACCCGACCGTCGCGGCCGACGAGGAACTTGGTGAAGTTCCACTTGATGGCCTCGGTGCCCAGGAACCCCGGCTTCTCGCCCTTGAGCCACTGCCACAGGGGATGGGCGCCGCCGCCGTTGACCTCCACCTTGGCCATCATGGGAAAGTCCACGCCGTAGTTCAGCTCGCAGAAGGAGGCGATCTCCTGGTTGCTGGCCGGGTCCTGGCCGCCGAACTCGTTGCTGGGGAAACCCACGACCACCAGGCCGCGGGCGCGGTAGCGCTCCCACAGGGCCTGCAGGCCCTTGAACTGCGGCGTGAAGCCGCAGGCGCTGGCGGTGTTGACGATGAGCATCACCTGGCCGCGGTACTGCGACAGGGACACGGGCTGGCCGTCGATGGTGACGGCCTCGAAGTCGTAGGCGGTGGGAACAGGGCTCATGGCAGTGCGTCCGTGACCCGCCCGAGAGGGCGTGGCGGCGATCCTAGCGCGAGGCCACGTGGCTTGCTCAGGGCCGCACGGATGCCAGCACGGCGGCCCCGAGGATGAGCGCGCCGCCCACCGCCAGCGCGGGCGTGAGCGCACCGGCGCCGAGCCACAGCGCCGAGGCGGTGGCGAACACCACCTCGGTGAGCATGATCACGGCGGTCGCGTTGGCCGGCAGCCGGGCGGCGCCGTACTGCAGCGCCAGGTTGCTGAGCAGGAAGGCGCCGGCGAGCAGCCCGCCGAACAGCGCCCAGCCGGCGCCCGGCCAGGCCGGCGGGGGCACGCGCTCACCGCCCAGCGCGAGCGCCAGCGCCGTGGCCACCCCCACGCCGCCGACGAACATGGCCAGCGCCCGGGCGGGCTCGCTGCGGTGCGACTCGCGACGCAGCATGACGTTGTTCAGCGCGAAGCTGAAGCCGCCCACCAGCCCCAGCGCGTCGGTCAGGCGCAAGGGCCCCAGGCCCGCGTCGCCCTCCGGCCACAGCACGATGAGCGCACCGGCCAGGGCAAGCGCCACGCGCAATGCAGCGGCCCGCGTCAACGGCTCGTGCAGCAGCCAGCGCGCCAGCAGCACGGCCCACAGCGGCATCAGGTAGAACAGCAGCACCACCCGCACCACGTCGCCCACGGTGACGCCCCAGTTGAACGCCGCATTCGTGGTGCCCGAGGCGAGCAGGATGGCCCACAGCGCGGGCGTGCGCACCAGCTCGCGCCACGCGGCGGGGCGGCTGCCCCCGATGATGAGCACCGCCAGCGCGTACACCGCCGCGGTCGTCCACAGCGGGTGCCAGCCGGCGCCCTCGTGCAGCTGCCGGAACGGCCACCACGACACGCCCCAGACGAAGGCGTTGGCGACCAGCGCCAGCGCCGGCCAGAGCGCCGCCGCGTTCGAGCGCGGCCCCATCAGTGGCGGTCGGACCGCGCGATGGCCAGCAGGCGCTCGACCTCGGCGGGATGCTCGCGCAGGTTGCGCTCGTGCCAGCGCTTGATGAGCCACATGGTGCCCGCCACGCCCACGCCGAACACCGCGATGGCGGTGAAGGCGGTGAGGCCCACGCGCGTCATGCCGGTGTAGAACGCGCCCAGGCCGAGGATGCAGGCCTGCTCGTTGAAGTTCTGCACGGCGATGGAGCGGCCTGCGCCCATGAGGTTGTGGCCGCGGTGCTGCAGCAGCGCGTTCATGGGCACCACCAGGTAGCCGCCGATGGCGCCCAGCAGCACCAGGAACGGGGCGGCCACCCAGGCGTTGTTGATCACGTTCAGGCCGATCACCAGCACGCCCATGCCGATGCCCAGGGGGATCACGCGGGTGGCCTTGTCCAGCCGCATGTACAGCGAGGCCACGATGGCGCCCGCGGCCGTGCCGATGGCCACCACGCCCACCAGCGACGAGGCCTGGGTGGTGGTGTAGCCCAGCGCGGCGGCCGCCCAGGCGAAGACGATCACGCGCAGGTTGCCCGAGACGCCCCAGAACAAGGTGGTGGTGGCCAGCGAGATCTGGCCCAGCTTGTCGCTCCACAGCCGCGCGTTGCACTGGCCGAAGTCGCGCACGAGATCCACCACGTGCAGGGTGAGTGGCTGCAGCGGGGCGTCGGTGCGCGGGATCTTCAGGTTGAACAGCGCGGCGATGATGTACAGCGCCACCATCACCGAGATGGCGGCCTCGGGGCCGGTGTCGATGCCCGTGTCCAGCAAGGGCAGGTCGAAGCCGAGCAGCCACGGGGCCAGGCGCGGGCCCACCAGCTGGCCGCCCAGCAGCACGCCCAGGATGATGGACGCGATGGTCAGGCCCTCGATCCAGCCGTTGGCCTTGACCAGCTGCGACGGCGGCAGCAGCTCGGTGAGGATGCCGTACTTGGCCGGCGAGTACGCCGCCGCCCCCAGGCCCACCACCGCATAGGCCAGCAGCGGGTGGCCGCCGAAGAGCATGAGCAGGCAGCCCACCACCTTGATGCTGTTCGAATAGAACATCACCTGGCCCTTGGGCACGGCGTCGGCGAACGCACCCACCAGGGGCGCCAGCACCACATAGAACAGCGCGAACATCGGTGTCAGCGCCGGGATCTGCCAGCCGGGTGCACCGGTCGTGCGCAGCAGTTCGATGGCCCCCACCAGCAGCGCGTTGTCGGCCATCGAGCTGAAGAACTGCGCCGACATGATGGTGTAGAAGCCTTTTTTCATGCGGCGGGCACAGCGGGCATGGCCTGGGGGTGACCAGGGGGGCGTCTGCGCGGGTTCGTCAGTCGGTTCGTGAGCGGGGGCAAAAAGCGTCGCGGTTTATAGCATGGGGGGTGCGCCACCCCGGCGCGTGCGCACCGGGCCGGGGCGTGCGGCGCTGGCAGAATCCTCGCGCCCCTGGAAGGACCACAGCCCATGCCGCGCCCGATCGAAGCCCTGATCCACACCGATGCCCTGGCCCACAACCTGGCCCGTGCACGCGCCTGCGCGCCGGATGCGCGGGTGTGGGCGGTGGTCAAGGCCAATGCCTACGGCCCCGGCATCGAGCGCGCCTACGAGGGGCTGCGCGGCGCCGACGGCTTCGCGCTGCTGGACCTGGCCGAGGCCGAGCGGCTGCGCGCGCTCGACTGGCGCGGCCCCATCCTGCTGCTCGAGGGCGTGTTCGAGCCGCGCGACCTGGAGCTGTGTTCGCGCCTGAACCTCTGGCACGTGGTGCACTGCGAGCAGCAGATCGACTGGCTGGCCGCGCACAAGACCCACCAGCCGCACCATGTGATGCTCAAGCTGAACAGCGGCATGAACCGCCTGGGCTTCCGGCCGGCGGCGTTCCGCCAGGCCTGGGTGCGGCTGAACGCGCTGCCCCAGGTGGACGAGATCAGCCTGGTGACGCACTTCTCGGATGCCGACGCCGACCGCTTCGGCCGCGACGGCATCGCCCACCAGGTGGCGGCCTTCGAGGAGGCCACGCGCGACCTGCCCGGCGAGCGCAGCCTGGCCAACAGCGCGGCCACGCTGCGGCACCTGGCCGATGTGCCGCATGGCCCGCGTGTGCGGGCCGATTGGGTGCGCGCCGGCATCATGAGCTATGGCGGCGTGCCCGACTTCCCCGAGCACGACGCCGCCCACTGGGACCTGCGCCCGGCCATGACGCTGCGCTCGCGCCTGATCGCCACCCAGTCGCTGGAGCCGGGCGATTCCGTCGGCTACGGCAGCAGCTACGTGGCCCAGCGGCCCATGCGCATCGGCGTGGTGGCCTGCGGTTATGCCGACGGCTACCCGCGCCACGCGCCCACTGGTACGCCGGTGCTGGTGGAGGGCGTGCGCAGCACCACCGTGGGCCGGGTGTCCATGGACATGCTGGCGGTGGACCTGACGCCCGTGCCGGCGGCCCAGGTGGGCAGCGAGGTCACGCTGTGGGGCGAGGGCCCGCGCGGCACGCGGCTGCCCATCGACGAGGTGGCGCGCTCGGCGGGCACCATCGGCTACGAGCTCATGTGCGCCCTGGCGCCGCGCGTGCCGGTGCACGTGGCCTGACCCGACCCGGGCCATGCGGCGGCGCGATCCGGTGGGCGACTTCGAGCGCGCGACGCGCGCCGACCTGCACGAGCGCCGCTGGCTGCGCTGGCATGCGCTGCTGCTGGGCGCCACCACGCTCATGCTGTGCCTGGCGGTGTCAGGCTCGCTGCGGCGCCTCGGCGTCGACTCGGTGCTGTGGCGCCCCTTGCTGGCACTGGCCCTGACCTACCCCCTGTACCTGGCGCTGCTGTGGCTGTGGGGGCGCTGGCTGGTCTCGCGGGAAGAAGCCGGCGACGCCCTCGATGCGGGCGATGCCGTCGACGCGGGGATGGAGCTTGCCGACGGCCTGGCGCGCCTGCTGCCGCGTCGGTCCCCGCCGCTGTCGGGCGGCGGGGGCGATTTCGCCGGTGCGGGGGCCACCGGCCGCTTCGACCTCGCGGGCGAGGCGGGCGGCGCCCTGTCGGACGCCGGCAGCGCCGTGGCCGATGCCGTGGGCGGTGCCGCGGGCGCGGTGGGCGACAGCGACGAGGCGGGTGCCGTGGTCGTGCCGCTGGTGGTGGTGATCGGCGTGGCCGTGGCGCTGGCCGCCGCGCTCGGCTTCGCCGTCTTCGGCCTGTTCGGCGTGGAGGTGCTCACCGGCGTGGCGGTGGAGGTGGCGTTCGCCTCGTTCGGCGGCGCGCTGGCCTGGCGCGGCCGCCGGGAGGGCTGGCTGGCTCACGCGCTGCGGCGCACCGCCTGGCCCATGGCGGGGCTGCTGGCCGGCATGGCCGTGGCTGGCCTGCTGGTGCAGACCTGGCTGCCCGAGGCCCGCACCTGGCCGCAGGCGCTGCGGCTGCTGTTCGGCTGAGGGCGCCTGGCCCGTGGCCTGAAGCTTGCTGCCCTCGGGCAGCCAACCGGAGACGACGATGGATCTGCCGCGCCACCAGCTCACCATGACGGTGCTCATGACGCCCGACATGGCCAATTTCGCCGGCAAGGTGCACGGCGGGGCCATCCTGCGGCTGCTCGACCAGGTGGCCTACGCCTGTGCGAGCCGCTACGCCGGCCGCTACGTGGTCACGCTGAGCGTGGACCAGGTCATGTTCCGCCAGGCCATCCAGGTGGGTGAGCTGGTCACCTTCCTCGCGGCGGTGAACCACACCGGCACCTCGTCCATGGAGGTGGGCATCAAGGTGGTGGCCGAGGACATCCGCACCCAGGCGCGGCGCCATGCCAACAGCTGCTTCTTCACCATGGTGGCGCTGGGTGACGACGGCCGGCCGGTGGCCGTGCCGCCGCTGCAGACCACGGGGCCGGACGAGCAGCGCCGCTGGGAGAACGCCAAGGCGCGGCGCCAGCTGCGCGCCGAGATGGAGCAGCGCCAGCAGGCGGTGCGCGCCGTCGCGGCGCCGCCCGCGGCGTGATCAGGCCGCGCGCTTGAAGCTCGCGAGCAGCACGCCGGCCAGCACGAACAGGCTGCCGAACAGGCGGTTGAGTGCCTTCATCTGCGCGGGCGTGCGCAGCAGGCCCAGCACGCGCGACGCGAGCGCGGCGTAGCCGGTCATCACGCACAGCTCCACGGTGCCGAAGGTGGCGCCGATGACGAAGTACTGGGCCAGCAGCGGCTGGGTCGGGTCGACGAACTGCGGCAGCAGGGCCACCAGGAACACCGTGCCCTTGGGGTTCAGCGCGTTCACGCCCCAGCCGCGCAGCACGAGCTGGCGGCGCGGCACGGTGTCGGGCGTGTCGTCGCGCGCGACCAGCGGCTTGCCCGGCGCGCGCCACTGCTGGATGCCGAGCCAGACCAGGTAGGCCACCCCGGCCCACTTGATGACCGAGAACGCATGGGTGGACGTGGCCAGCAGCGCGCCCATCCCCAGGCCGATGACGATGAGCTGCGTCCACACCCCCAGCGCCAGGCCGAAGGCGATGGCCTGGCCACGGCGGAAACCGTGGTTCAGCCCCGCGCCCATGGCGGCGATGGCGCCGGGGCCCGGCGACAGGCTGATCGCCACGGTGGCGATGCAGAAAGTGATCCAGGTGGCGAGATCCACGGGCCGTGCTCCGGGCAGTGCGGGCCGGCCAGTGTAGGCGCGCCGGGCGACCCGGCCGCCCGCAGGGGTGAGCCGCCGGTCAGGCTTCCCAGCCCACCAGGGCCAGCAACTGCTCCGCGCCTTCGGCGCTCAGCGGGGCCTCCACGCGCAGGCAGCCGGGGGCCGCCGTCGTGCCCACCACCGCCACCTGCGCAGCGGGGTGCCGCTCGTGGAGCGCCGCCGCCGTGTCCGCCGCGCTGGCGCCGTCCACGATGAACAGCTCGGCGGGGTGGTCGTCCTGGGCCAGCTCGGCGGCCTCGGCCAGCGCGCCGGCGAGGTCGGCCGCCTCGTGCACCCGGGCGTCCGGCCAGCGGTTGCGGATCAGGCACGCGGTGTGGGTGCGGCAGGCGGGGCGCGCATCGACGAGCACGATGGACGGGGCAAGGACGACGGCAGTGGTCATGGTGTCGGGGGGGCGTTGCGGCGCGGGTGGCGCGGCGCCTGGGTGGGTTGGGGTGGGTCAGGAACGGGACTTCGGCGGCCCAGGCCGACAATCAAGCCCGTGCCGGCCCTGCCCGGCGTCTCCTATTTCACGAACGGCGCTCGCTGCCGGTGTCGCTGCCATGAGCAAGACCAAATCGATCTACGTGTGCAGCCAGTGCGGTGGCACGTCGCCGCGCTGGCTGGGCCAGTGCCCCCACTGCAAGGGTTGGAACACGCTGGAGGAGTCGCTCGCCGAGGCGCCGGCGGGCAGCGGCAAGAACCGCTTCCAGGCGCTCGCCAAGTCGCAACCCGTGGCCACGCTCAGCGAGATCGAGGCCGCCGACGTGGCGCGCACGCCCACCGGCCTGGAGGAGCTCGACCGCGTGCTCGGCGGCGGCATCGTGGAGGGCGGCGTGGTGCTCATCGGCGGCGACCCCGGCATCGGCAAGAGCACGCTGCTGCTGCAGGCGGCCGATGCGCTGTCCACGCAGATGAAGGTGCTCTACGTGACCGGCGAGGAGTCGGGCGCGCAAGTGGCCCTGCGGGCACGCCGCCTGGGCCTGCCGGGCAAGGCGCTGCGGGTGCTGGCGGAGATCCAGCTCGAGCGCATCCTGGCCACCATCGAGATCGAGCAGCCCGACTTCTGCGTCATCGATTCCATCCAGACGCTGTATTCCGAGCAGCTGGCCAGCGCGCCGGGCTCCGTGGCCCAGGTGCGTGAGTGCGCCGCCCAGCTCACCCGCACCGCCAAGGCGGCGGGCTGCACCATCGTGCTGGTGGGCCACGTCACCAAGGAGGGCGCGCTGGCGGGCCCGCGCGTGCTGGAGCACATCGTGGACACGGTGCTGTACTTCGAGGGCGACACGCACTCGAGCTTCCGGCTGGTGCGCGCGATCAAGAACCGCTTCGGCGCCGTCAACGAGATCGGCGTGTTCGCCATGACGGACAAGGGCCTGAAGGGCGTGAGCAACCCCAGCGCCATCTTCCTGTCCACCCAGGCCAGCGAGCCGGTGCCGGGCTCATGCGTGATGGTCACGCTCGAAGGCACGCGCCCGATGCTGGTGGAGATCCAGGCGCTGGTGGATTCGGGCGGGCCCAGCCCACGGCGCCTGTCGGTGGGCCTGGAGCGTGACCGGCTGGCCATGTTGCTGGCCGTGCTGCACCGCCATGCCGGCATTGCCTGCCTGGACCAGGACGTGTTCGTCAACGCCGTGGGCGGCGTGCGCATCAGCGAGCCGGCCGCCGACCTCGCGGTGATGCTGGCCATCCGCAGCAGCCTGGCTGGCCGGGCCCTGCCGCGCGGCTTCGTCGCTTTCGGCGAGGTGGGCCTGGCGGGCGAGGTGCGGCCTGCGCCACGCGGCCAGGAGCGGCTGAAGGAAGCCGCCAAGCTGGGCTTCTCGGTGGCGCTGGTGCCCAAGGCGAATGCGCCGAAGAAGGCGATCGAGGGCCTGGCGATCCACCCCGTGGAGCGCATCGAGCAGGCCATCGACGTGCTGCGTGGCTTAAGCTGAGGCCATGAGCTCCGCCACACCCTTCGCCCCCCGGCCCGCGCCGCCGTACTACGCCGTCATCTTCACCAGCCAGCGCACCGACGGCGACGCCGGCTACGGCGCCATGGCCGACGAGATGGTGGCGCTGGCCGCCGCCCAGCCGGGCTACCTGGGCGTGGAAAGCGCGCGCGGGGCCGACGGCCTGGGCATCACGGTGTCGTACTGGCGGTCGCTGGACGACATCGCCGCCTGGCGGGCCGTGCTGGCGCACCAGGCGGCGCGCGACCGTGGCCGCGGCGGCTGGTACAGCCACTACGAGCTGCGGGTGGCCCGCGTGGAGCGCGCCTATGGCTGGGACGCCGCCGACGGACCGCAGGACCCGATGGCCGTGCCGCCCGGCCGGGGAGCGGCGCGGTGAAGGCCGATGTCCGCCTGCTCGGCGGCTGGCTGCTGGGTGCCGCCGCGGTGGCCGTGGGCTATGTGCAGTGGGGCTGGCGCGGCGTGGTGCTGGCGCTCACCGTGGTGGTGTTCTGGCTGCTGCTGCAGTTCAGCCGAGCGCTGCGGGCCATGCGCGCGGCCGCCGGGGCACCCATGGGCACCGTGGCGAGCGCGGTGATGCTGCATGCGCGGCTGAAGCCCGGCATGACACTGCCGCAGATCCTGCCGCTCACCGGCAGCCTGGGTGAGCGGCTGGCCGGGCAGCCCGAGACCTATGCGTGGCGCGATGCGTCGGGCGCGTGGGTGGAGGTGGCGCTGGAGGGGGGCCGCGTGACGCAGTGGGCATTGCGGCGCCCCGACGAGCCCGCCGCGCCCTGACGGGGCGGTACCGGCTCGCTCAGCGCCGCGGGCGCCGGCGCAGTGCGGCCATGGCCAGCACCGCCAGGCCCGCCAGGCACATGGCGTAGGCGCTGGGCTCGTCCAGGCCCAGGGCGCTGGATGGGGCCGGCTCGGCGCGCTGGTCGGCATCGGCCGGCGTGGTGGCGGTCATGGTGCCGCCCGTCGCGGCCGCGTCGTGGCCCGCAGGTGCCATGGCCACGGCGCCGCGGCCGGCCGGGCCCGCGTTGGCGGCTGCAGTGGCTCCCGCCGCGGCCGGGACGGCCACGCCGACTGCGAGCAGGGCGCTCAGCAGGCAGGCAGCAAATCGTCGATGGGCCGTCATGGTGTCACACCCTCCACGGTGTTTCGTCTTCTCTTTTTCCGTCTGTCACGCCGACCGCCGACTTCGGCCCGTCCCCCATGCGTCAAGCGCCGGGGCAGCGAAGGCCAGCTGAGGGTGGTCAAGCGTTCAGGTCAGTGTCCGCCAAAGCACCAACTGTGAACAACTGTAAGCACCGCTTGTCCTAGGGGGCGCACCACAGTGGCGCCACGCCGACGCGGCCGCTTTGTGACATTCGTCACGAACGGAACCCCCCTCGGCGCGGCGCGGGCGCCGCGCCGGACGCCCTGGGGTGCGGCCTTAAAATCGGCGCCCCGCCTGCCCACCCGGCAGGCCATATTCACGAGCAGGACTCATCGCCATGGGCATGGACGACCGCGACGGCAAGATCTGGATGGACGGGCAGCTGGTGGAGTGGCGCGACGCCAAGATCCACGTGCTGACCCACACGCTGCACTACGGCTGCGGCGCCTTCGAGGGCGTGCGCGCCTACGACGCCGAGGGCGGCACCGCGATCTTCCGCCTGCGCGAGCACACCGAGCGCCTGTTCAACTCGGCCAAGATCCTGCGCATGAAGATCCCGTTCAGCCTGCAGCAGGTGATGGACGCCCAATGCGAGGTCGTGCGCGCCAACGGCCTGAAGAGCGGCTACCTGCGCCCGCTGATCTGGCTGGGCTCCGAGAAGCTGGGCGTGAGCCCCAAGGGCAACACGGTGCACCTGATGGTCGCAGCCTGGCCCTGGGGCGCCTACCTCGGCGAAGAGGGCATGAAGCGCGGCATCCGCGTCAAGACCAGCAGCTACACCCGCCACCACGTCAACATCACGATGACGCAGGCCAAGACGGTGAGCAACTACACCAACTCGATCCTGGCCAACATGGAGGCCACGGACGACGGCTACGACGAGGCGCTGCTGCTCGACCCGCAGGGGTTCGTCTCCGAGGGCGCGGGCGAGAACCTGTTCGTCATCAAGAACGGCGTGGTCTACACGCCCGATCTGTCGGCCGGCGCGCTCAACGGCATCACCCGCAACACCATCTTCGCCATCTGCCAGGACCTGGGCCTGAAGCTGGTGGAAAAGCGCATCACGCGCGACGAGGTCTACATCTGCGACGAGGCCTTCTTCACGGGCACCGCCGCCGAGGTGACGCCCATCCGTGAGCTGGACCGCGTGGAGCTGGGCGCGGGCATGCGCGGCCCCATCACCGAGAAGATCCAGTCGGCCTTCTTCGACATCGTCAACGGCCGCAACGCCAAGTACGCCGAGTGGCTCACGCGCGTCTGACGCGCCCGTCCGCCACCGCCTGTCCGCACTGACACCCGCCCGCCATGAGCACCGCCACCCCGAGCACCGCCGTCGTCGAAGTCACCGCCCAGGACCTGCACGGCCAGGGCGTCGTCTTCTGCCCCAACCCGAAGATGACGCTGTGGAGCAACCACCCGCGCGTCTTCATCGACCTGGCGCAGGACGGCCAGGGCAAGTGCCCGTACTGCGGCACGGTGTACCGCCTGAAGGCCGGCGAGAAGCTCTCCGCCGGCCACTGAGGCCGCCGTCCGGCCGGGCGGCTGGCCGTCGGGCCGGCCCGCCTCAGGCTTGCGCGCGCAGCGCCAGCAGGCAGGCCACCTGGCGCGCGATGGGGGCCGGCACCGGCAAGGTGCCGTCCAGCATGGCGCGCAGCGTACGGGCCGTGCCGTCCGCGTCGATGCCACCCGGCCAGGGCGGCGTGGGTGCCAGGCTGCCGCCCTGGGCGTCCACCGACAGCGCCTGCGACAGCTGGCCAGCCACAAACCACCGCAGCGCAGGCAGCCGGCGTGCATCGGCCACCGGCTCGCCCTCGGTGCCGCGCAGCAGCAGGGCCGTGGCGCTGGTGCAGGCCAGGAAATCGGCCAGGCTGGTGGCGTACTCCGGGTGGGTATGGTTCACCACCCGCACGGCCCCCGGCACGCCCGGCAGCAGCTTGGCCAGCGTGTGGCCCGAGTTGCGCACGCCCAGCACGGCGCGCAGCGCCAGCAGGGCCGCCAGCGAGGGGTGCAGCACGTCCACCGCCATGAACACCGGCTGCCCGGCGGCCCAGCGCGCATGCGCCTCGTCGGCGCTGGCCACGGGCGGCAGGCCCAGCGCGCTGAACACCTCGGCGCTGGTCACGCGGGCCGGGTCGCGCAGCGGGCCGTGCACCAGCACCGGCACGCCTTCGCGGGCCAGCAGCATGGCCAGCAGCGGCGTCAGGTTGGGCAGCTTGCGCGCGCCGTTGTAGCTGGGCAGCACCACCGCAGTCGTGGGCGATTGCAGGGGCAGCGTGCGCGGCACCACGGCATCCATGAAGCCGGCCAGTTCCTCCGGCGTCTCGCCCTTGATGCGCATGGCCAGCGCGAAGCCGCCGCGTTCCAGGTCGCTCAGCTGGCCGTCCAGCAGCCGGGCCATGAGGTCGGCCGCCTGCGCGCGCGACAGCGAGCGTGCGCCGTCCTTGCCGCGGCCGATCTCCTTCAGGTAGGGCGCGATGGTGCCGGGCGGGGCCAGGGCCGCCGAGGCGGCGAGTGGCGCGGCAGTCGGTGCGGGGGGCGATGTCATCAGGGCGGCATTGTGGCCGGCACGGCGGCGGCCTGGGCGAGCCGCCGCAGCGTGGGCAGGCAGGAGCCACAGTTCGTGCCGCAGTGCAGGCGGGCCTGGGCGCAGGCCAGGCGCGCGTCGGCGCTGCCGGGCGTGGCGGCCAGCTCGGCCCGGACGGCCGCCTCGTCCACGTTGAAGCAGGTGCAGACCTGCGGGCTGCGCGGCGCCCCGCCGCGGCCGGCCAGCGCGCCGGGCACCAGCAGCTGGCGGGCCGGCCCGGGCAGCGGCTGGTCGCCTTCCAGCAGGCCGCGCAGCCAGGCCTCGCCGCTGGCGTCGCCGGCCAGCCACACGGCCTGCAGGCGTTCGACGGTGGCGCCCTCGGGGCCCGCCTCGCGCCGGACGCACAGTGCGCGCTGCTGCCCGCGCCGCGCATCGTGGTAGCTCAGCACCCCCGCGGCGTCCAGGCCGAAGGCGGCGCGCAGCGGCGCCAGCACGCGGTCGTCGGGGGCCTCGGCAGCGGCCGCGCGCAGCACCAGGCCCACGCGCGCCGCCCCGTCGCCTTCGCGCCCGAAGGGCAGCAGGCTGGCGTGGGCGAAGGCGGGCAGGCCGCCGTGCACCTGCGCGCGCACGGCGGACACCTGCTCGGCCGGCAGCCAGGCCAGCGCCACCAGCCGCCAGGGCAGCGCCACCTTCTCGATGGCCACCGCCGCGTGCTTGAGCGCCGGCTGCTTCGACTGCGGGCAGCGGGCGGGCGTGGTCAGCCCGTTCACGCCGGCCGTGGAGCGGCCGCCGCGGTCGGTGCCCTGCAGCACCTCGTCACCCCAGTGCATGGCGATGAAGGCCTGGGTGGGCGCCACCGCCTCGCTGGCACGGGCGCTGAGCACGAGCTCGCCGCGGCGCGAGCGCACGCGCACCAGGTCGCCCTCGGCCAGGCGCAGCCGGGCCAGGTCCTGCGGGTGCAGGTCCACCGCAGGCAGCGCGTCGTGGCCGTACAGGCGGCCCAGCAGCCCGGTGCGGCTCATGCCGTGCCACTGGTCGCGCAGCCGGCCGGTGTTGAGCTGGAAGGGGTAGGCCGCATCGCGCGGCTCGGCCAGTGGCGCCACCGGCACGTCGGCGAAGGTGGCCCGGCCGTCGGCGGTGGGGAAGAGGCCGTCGGCGTACAGCCGGGTGCGCCCCTGCGTGGCGCCCTCCGGGAAGGGCCACTGCTGCGGGCCGTCGCGCTCGAGCCGGGCGTAGCTCAGGCCGGTGATGTCCAGGTCGCGGCCGCGGGTGGTCTCGCGGTGATCGTTCCACACGGCTTCGGGCGAGTCGTAGGCGAACAGGGCGGCGCGCTCGGGCGCGATGCGCGCGGCGAGGCGCCGCGCCAGGTCGGCGGCGATGGCCCAGTCCGGCCGCGCCTGGCCGGCGGGCGGCACGGCGGCGCGCACGCGGCTGATGCGGCGCTCGCTGTTGGTGACGGTGCCCTCCTTCTCGCCCCAGGTGGCGGCGGGCAGCAGCAGGTCGGCATACCGCGCCGTGGCGGTGTGGGCGAAGGCCTCCTGCACGATGACGAACTCGGCACGCTCGAGCGCGCGCCGCACGGTGGCCTGGTCGGGCAGTGACTGGGCCGGGTTGGTGCACGCGATCCACAGCGCCTTCACCTCGCCGTCCGCCGCGGCCTGGAACATCTCCACCGCGGTGCGCCCCGGGGCCGCGGGCACCATGGCGCCCAGGCGGTCCAGCCCCCACAGGCGCGCCACCTCGGCGCGGTGGGTGGGGTTGGCCAGGTCGCGGTGCGCCGACAGCAGGTTGGCCAGGCCGCCTACCTCGCGCCCGCCCATGGCGTTGGGCTGGCCGGTGAGCGAAAAGGGCCCGGCGCCCGGGCGGCCGATCTGGCCCGTGGCCAGGTGCAGGTTGATCAGCGCCGCGTTGTTGGCGGTGCCGCTGGCGCTCTGGTTCAGGCCCTGGCAGTACAGCGACAGGGTGGGGCGCCGCCCCGCCGACGCCGCGGCCGGGTCGGCCAGGCCCGAGAACCAGCGCGCCGCGGTGACGATGTCGTCCTCGGCCAGCCCGGTGTGCCGGGCCGTCTCGCGCGGCGTGTGCTCGCGCACGCGCTGGCGCAGGGCGTCGAAGCCGCGGGTGTGGGCAGCGATGTAGGCGGTGTCGGCCAGGCCTTCCCACAGCAGCAGGTGCAGCATGCCGTGGAACAGGGCCACGTCGCTGCCCGGCAGCAGCTGAAGGTGCAGGTCGGCCGCCTCGGCGGTCTCGGTGCGCCGCGGGTCCACCACGATCCACTTCTGCGACGGGTTGGCGCGGCGCGCGTCCTCCAGCCGCCGCATCAGGATGGGGTGGGCCCAGGCGAGGTGGCTGCCGGCGATGAACACCGTCTGCGCGAACGCCAGGTCCTCGTAGGCGCACGGGGGCGCGTCGGCCCCCAGCGTGGCCTTGTAGCCGGCCACGGCGCTGCTCATGCACAGGCGCGAGTTGGTGTCGATCTGGTTGGTGCCCAACAGTCCCTTCACCAGCTTGTTGAAGACGTAGTAGTCCTCGGTGAGCAGCTGGCCCGAGACGTACACGCCGATGGCGTCGGCGCCGTGCGCCGCGTGCACGGCCGCGAGGCGGTCGGCCGCCTCGTCCAGCGCGGCGTCCCAGCCCAGCGGCTGCGGCGCCTGCCCGCGCACCGCGCGCCGCAGCGGCTGCAGCAGGCGCGAGCCGGCGGCCAGGTGCGGCGCAGCGGTGAGGTGCAGCGTGGCGCCCTTGCTGCACAGCCGGCCGAAGTTGGCCGGGTGGTCGGGGTCGCCCCGCACGCCCGTGATCTGGTGGCCGTCGTGCTCGATGAGCACGCCGCAGCCGACGCCGCAGTAGCAACAGGTGGAACGGGTGGAGCGGGTAAATCCGGTCTCGGGCATGGGGCGGGGGTAGCGCGGCGGCTAGCCGGGCAATCGGGCGTAGAGGGTGGTCACCTGGTCCATCACCTGCAGGATGTTTTCGCTGGCGACGAACACGTTCTGGGCATCGCCGAAGGCCGGCGTGGCGCTGCGGCCGATGGCGCGGTCGAAGAACACCCATTGCTGTCGGGCCATGGCGAGCTGCTCGTGGATGACGGCGGTGGTCGGCGGGGCGGCGGCCAGGCGGTCCAGCCCCGCGATGAACTCGGCGCGCGCTGCCTCGATCTGCGCCGGGGCGTCGGTGCCGGGCAGGCGCCAGGCCAGCGCGAGGTGGAACTTGGCCATGCGCTGGCTCAGCATGCGCTGGCGGCCGGCCAGGTTGACCAGCGCACTGCCGGGCTTGCCGGCCTGCTGCTCCAGCTGGGCCGTGCCCTGCTGGGCGAGCACCAGCACCTGCTCATCGAGCTGTAGCAGGCGCTGTGCGGCGGCGGTGCTGGGCTTCGTGCCCACGAGCACGCCCTTGTAGTCGCTCCAGGCCGCCTCGAGCTGGCCATAGGTGGCGCGCACGGCCGGCTGGGCGGCGAAGGCCTTGAGCTCGAAGAGCTGGCGGTCGAAGCTGGCCATGGACTCGGCCAGCACCTTCTCGGCCCGCGTGGCCTCGATCTGCTGGCCCAGCGCCAGCCAGGCCTTGCTCAGGCGCTGGCTGAGCATGCGCTGGCGGCCGGCCTTGTTGATGGCGTCGTTCAGGTCGGTGACTTCCGCGCGCAGCGGCAGGGCGGCGGCCGCGGCGCCGCCAGCGGCCCAGGCGAGCACGTGGCGGCGGTTCAGGCGGGAAGGGGCAGAGGCGGCGAGAGGGCGGGCAGGCAGGCGGGTCATGGCGCGGTCCGGTGAGGTGGGGCGACAGGCGCACCCAGCCAGCAGCCGGCGCGCACGAGGCCGCCAGTGAACGCGCGCTGGCGCGCCGCGTCCTTTCACCGCATCAAGAATTCGCCCGTCCGTGGCGGGTGGCGGCAGAAACTCCACGCTCCGTGCCCTTGCGCCTGGCCCGCGTTTGCGCGCCGTCAGGCCGGCGTGCCGCAGCGGCGGGCAGGCCCCGCCACGGGCAGCGGCAGATCGGTGCCCAGCCGGGCCAGCTCATCGGCGTCCAGGTGCACGACGCCGTCGACCACCTGCACCGCGAAGCGCGGCGTGCAGCCCTCGTCCGGCGCCTGCGCGTGGCCGTCGGCCAGGCCGATCGTCCAGTTGTGCAGCGGGCAGGCCACCTGGCGGCCGAACACGATGCCCTGGCTGAGCGGGCCGCCCTTGTGCGGGCAGCGGTCGAGCAGGGCGAACACCTCGTCCTGGTCGTTGCGGAACACGGCCACGGCCGCGCCCTGGGCGCGGGTGACACGGCGGGCGCCGAGCACGGGGATGTCCTCGACGCGGCAGATGGGGGTCCAGGTGGGGGTCATGGGGTGTGGGTGAGTCGTAGGGCGGGGGGTCAACAGGTGCTGTGCACAGGTGAGAGCGCGCATGCGGTGGCTGGGTCCCGCCGGTGATCATTCGTCCGCGGCCCTGGCGGCGCCTGGGCTGCCCTGCGCTGCTCGGGCCGGAAGGCCGCGGCCGAACTCGCTGCGCTCACTGCGTTCGCTGCGCTCTGCACCGGCCGCGAGTCAGACAGGGAGGCGCGCTGACGCGCGCGCCTTCCGGCCCTGCGCTGCTCGGCGCTCCCCAAATCGCACCGGCGGGCCCCAGCCACCGCATGCCGATAGCGCAGTGCAGGCGGCCCGGGCCGTTCGCCACACGGGTGAACGAGGACGGTGGCAGGCAGGCGGGGCGGCGATTTCGGCCGCGCCGAGAAGCGCAGGGTGGCCGGCCGCGCGCGCCAGCGCGCTTCGTGAACTGACTCGCGCGACTGTTCGAGCGCAGCGAACGCAGTGAGCGCAGCGAGTTGAGCGCGGGCCGGCCGCCCGAGCATCGCAGGGCAGCCCCGGCCCACGGCTGGGGCCGCGGCCGCATGAGCCGTACCGCCTGCCCGCCGCCGTCCGGGCGCGTCCACCTTCGATCTGCATCCGCAACGCATCACTCCGACCCCACCGCCGCAAACTGCCGCCGATCCACCCGCGCCTTGTCGAACTCGAACCACGGGTCGGGCTCGCCGTCCAGCGCGAACTGCAGCTCGGCCCACAGCGCACGGCGGCGGGCCACGTCGTCGACGACCTGCTTCTTCACATGGTCCAGGCCCACCCGGTGCAGGTAGTGCACGGTGCGCTCCAGGTACCAGCCCTCGCGCCGGTACAGCTGCATGAAGGCGCCGGTGATCTCGATCACCTCCTCGGCCGTCTTCACCTTGCACAGGAACTGGGCCACCTCGGGCTTGATGCCGCCGTTGCCGCCCACGTGGAGCTCCCAGCCGGAGTCCACGCCGATCACGCCCACGTCCTTGATGCCCGACTCGGCGCAGTTGCGCGGGCAGCCGCTCACCGCGAACTTCACCTTGTGCGGCGCGTACATGCGCCACATCGCCCGCTCCAGGTCCTTGCCCAGCTGCGTGGAATCCTGCGTGCCCATGCGGCACCACTCGCTGCCCACGCAGGTCTTCACCGTGCGCAGCGCCTTGGCATACGCATGGCCCGAGGGCATGTCCAGGTCGCGCCACACCGCGGGCAGGTCCTCCTTCTTCACGCCCAGCAGGTCGATGCGTTGGCCGCCCGTCACCTTCACGGTGGGGATGCGGTACTTGTCCACCACGTCCGCGATGCGGCGCAGCTCCGCCGCGCTCGTTTCGCCGCCCCACATGCGCGGGATGACCGAATAGCTGCCGTCCTTCTGGATGTTGGCGTGGGCGCGCTCGTTGATGAAGCGGCTCTGCGGATCGTCCTGCGCTTCCTTCGGCCACGAGGAGATGAGGTAGTAATTCAGCGCCGGGCGGCAGCTGGCGCAGCCGTTGGGGGTCTTCCAGCCCAGGTGCTGCATGGTCTGCGGAATGGACAGCAGGTGGTCGCGGAAGATCGCGTCGCGCACGTCCTGGTGGCTCAGCTCGGTGCAGCCGCACATCGCCTTCTTCTTCGGCGCGGCCGAGTAGTCCCCCCCGGCCGTGAACATGATGAGCTGCTCCACCAGGCCGGTGCACGAGCCGCACGACGCACTGGCCTTGGTGTGCTTGCGCACCTCCTCCAGCGTTTACAGGCCCTTGTCCTTGATGGCCTTGCAGATGGCGCCCTGGGTGACGCCGTTGCAGCCGCAGACCTCGTCGGTGTCGGCCATGGCCGCGGCCCTGTGGTGGCCCTCGTGGCCGGCGTCGCCGATGTTCGATTCGCCGAACATCAGCCGGTCGCGGATGTCCGCCACGGGGCGGCCCTCGCGCAGCAGCTTGAAATACCAGCTGCCGTCAACGGTGTCGCCGTACAGGCAGGCGCCCACCAGCTTGTCGCCCTGGAGCACCAGCTTCTTGTAAACGCCGCCATTGGGGGCGGTGGGGTCGCTCAGCACGATCTCCTCGGTGCCCTCGCCGCCCATGAAGTTGCCCGCGGAGAACAGATCGATGCCGGTCACCTTGAGCTTGGTGCTCACCTGGCTGCCGGTGTAGCGGCCGATGCCGAACTCGGCCAGGTGCGTCGCGCACACCTTGCCCTGCTCGAACAGCGGCGCCACCAGGCCGTAGGCCACGCCGCGGTGCGCGGCGCACTCGCCCACCGCGTAGATGCGCGGGTCGGTCACGGTCTGCAGCGTGTCGCTGACCACGATGCCGCGCTGGCAGTGCAGCCCGGCGCGTTCGGCCAGCTCGGTGTTCGGCCGGATGCCCGCGGCCATCACCACCAGCTCGGCAGGGATCTCCCGGCCGTCCCGGAAGCGCACGGCGCGCACGCGGCCGTCGTCGCCGGCGAGCAGCGCCTGGGTCTGCGCGCCCATCTCGAAGTGCAGCCCGCGGGCTTCGAGCGACTGGCGCAGCATGCGCCCGGCCACGTCGTCGAGCTGGCGCTCCATCAGCCACGGCGCGATGTGCACCACCGTCACGTCCATGCCGCGCCGCATCAGGCCGTTGGCCGCCTCCAGGCCGAGCAGGCCGCCGCCGATGACGACGGCATGCCGGTGGCGTTGCGCCGCGTCGATCATGGCCTGCGTGTCCGCGATGTCGCGGTAGGTGATGACGCCGTCCAGCTCCTTGCCGGACACCGGCAGGATGAAGGGCAGCGAGCCGGTGGCGATGAGCAGGCGGTCGTAGGGCGCGCGGGTGCCGTCGTCGGCCACCACCTCGCGCCGGACGCGGTCGATCTGCACCACCTGGCGCCCCAGGTGCAGCGTGATGCCGTGCTCGGCGTACCAGCCCAGCGGGTTGAGCACGATCTCGTCGAGCGTCTGCTCGCCGGCCAGCACCGGCGACAGCAGGATGCGGTTGTAGTTGGGGTGCGGCTCGGCGCCGAACACCGTGATGTCGTACAGGTCGGGCGCGATCTTCAGCAGCTCCTCCAGCGTGCGCACGCCGGCCATGCCGTTGCCGATCATCACGAGCTTCATCTTCTTCATGCGGGGCATCCTTTCTGGACGGGGCGGTGCGCGCCCCGCGCGGGCCACACGCCGGGCGCACGCAGGGCGTGGCGGGGCCGATGTGCCGCGGGGGGCTCGAAGGGGGGAGGGGGTGGAATGCGCAGCGCCGCCGGGGCGGGGCGGTCTGGGCCCATGGGAACAGGGGCGAGAAGCTCCTGCGTGGGCGCTGTCGGTGCGCGGCGCCCGCGTCGTTGCGGGCTGGGCTGACGTGACGCAAGTCCTGTGCCTGTCGTGGGCGAAGGGGCACCCCAAGCGGCACACCGCCGCAGTCACAATCGCGCCCCATGGCGGCGAGCGAGTGGCGAATCGAGGTGTGGACGGCGCAGCCGGTCGAGTGCACGGCGGCCGGAGTCGCCGGCATGGCGGCGTGGACGCAGGCGCTGGCGGCGCACGGCATGCACGTGCATGAAGCAGGCGGCCGCGCCGCGCTGGTGCACCGGCCGGACGCGCCCGCACCGGATCAGGTGGTGGCCTGGTGCGATGCCCACACGCTGGACGAGACCCTGCGGGCCCTGGCCGAGTGCCTGGCGAGCGAGCCCCGCTGGCCGGTGAGCCTGGTGTCGCCCGAGCTGCCCGCTGACATCCTGCAGCCCCTGTGGGCCGCCGGGCTGGCGGGCTGGTGGCCCCTGCACGCCGGGACGGCCGGCTGGCCGCAGGCGCTGGCCGGCGACCGCGCGCGCTGGCAACGCAGCGCCACGCTGAGGGCGGAGCTCGAACGCGCCCGCGCCCAGCTCGACGAGCGCAAGTACGTGGACCGCGCCAAGGGCGTGCTGATGAGCGCGCGCGGCATCGGCGAGGACGAGGCCTTCCGCCTGCTGCGCGGCGCCGCCATGCACGCCAACCTGCGTGTGGGCGAGGTGTCGCGCTCGGTCATCGAGGCCAGCCAGTGGGCCGAGGCCATCAACCGTGCGGGCCAGCTGCGCATGCTCTCGCAGCGCATCGTCAAGCTCGCCGTGCAGCGCCTGGCGGGCATCGACGCCCGCCGCGCGCGCGCGCTGCTGGATGAATCGGTGGAGCGGGCGCGCGCCAACCTGGCCTACCTGGCTGCCTGCCCGCGGCTGGTGGATGCGCCGGCGGCCACCCAGGCCGCGTTGCAGGCCGTGGCCGATGCGTGGGAGGCGCTGTCGGCCCAGCTCACGCCGCGCCTGACGGCCGCCCAGCTGGCCGAGGTGGACCGCCGGGCCATGGTGCTGCTCGACGGCGCCGAGGCGCTCACCCGCGTGCTCGAGCACGACGGCGGCCGCCGCGCCCTGCGGCTGGTGAACACCTGCGGCCGCCAGCGCGCGCGTGTGCAGCGCCTGGCCAAGGACGTGCTGCTGGCCGCGCTGCTGGCCGAGCCGGCGCGCCTGGAGGGCCTCACCCCCCGCCTGGACGAGATCGCGGCGGCCTTCGTGGAGCTGGAGCAGGCGCCGCTGGCCAGCGCCGACACGCGCCAGCTGCTCGCGGCGGCGCAGGAGGAGTGGCTGCGCCTGCTGCGCGCCATCGACGCCGCCAGCAGCGGCGACAGCCGCGCCGTGGTGGCACACGCCGCGGACAGCCTGCTGGACATCATCGAGCGCCTGACCGCCGCCTACGAGCACAGCCTGCAAGTCATCATGTCCTGATCGGAGCGAGGGCCACGCGACCGCGCCTCCTACAATCGCGGCTTTCGTGAATGCAGGGCATCCATGGGTGTTGTCTCGACGGGGGCCGGCCCCGCCGCCTTCGAACTGAAGCACACGAGCCTGCCGCTCGTGTCCATGCTGCTCCGGACCACCGACCTGGCCGCGCTCGGTGACGAGCTGGCGGCGCAGCTGCGCGAGGCGCCGCAGCTGTTCGACCAGGACCCGGTGGCCATCGACTTCTCCGCCGTGGCCGGCGAGGCCGCGCCGCGCATGGACCTGCTGCTGGCGCTGCTGCGCAGCCACCGCCTGCTGCCCGTGGCTGCCCTCGGCGGCTCGGCCGAGCAGATGGCCGCAGCGCGCGAGGCAGGGCTGGCTGAGGCACCCGAGGCCGCCCCCGTGGCGCGCGCCCCCCGCGCCGCCGAGCCCGCGGTGCGCGAGGTGGAGGTGGTGCGTGAGGTCGAGGTCGTGCGTGAAGTGGAGGTCGTGCGTGAAGTGGAGGTCGTGCGCGAGGTGCCGGCGCCCGCCCAGCCCGCGCTGGTGGTGGACAAGCCGCTGCGCTCGGGCCAGCAGGTCTACGCCCGCGGCGGCGACCTGGTGGTGATGGCCGCCGTCAACCACGGTGCCGAGGTCATCGCCGACGGCCACATCCATGTGTACGCGCCGCTGCGCGGCAAGGCGATTGCCGGCAACCGCGGCAACACCGCGGCGCGCATCTTCGCCACCTGCTTCGAACCCGAACTCATTGCCATCGCCGGTGTCTACCGCACCACCGAGACGCCGCTGCCGGCGGACGTCCTGGGCCAGCCGGCCCAGGTGCGGCTGGTGGACGACAAGCTGGTGATGGACCCGCTCAAGACCTGACGGCGCTTCACCGCGCCTTCCCAACCCTCTCCAAATTCAAGGATTCGTCACCGATGGCAAGAATCGTCGTGGTCACCTCCGGCAAGGGCGGGGTCGGCAAGACCACCACCAGCGCCAGCTTCTCTTCCGGCCTGGCCCTGCGCGGCCACAAGACGGCCGTGATCGACTTCGACGTCGGCCTGCGCAACCTCGACCTCATCATGGGCTGCGAGCGGCGCGTGGTGTACGACCTGATCAACGTGATCAACGGCGAGGCCAACCTCAACCAGGCGCTCATCAAGGACAAGCACTGCGACAACCTGTTCGTGCTGCCCGCCTCGCAGACGCGCGACAAGGACGCCCTCACCAAGGAGGGCGTCGAGCGCGTGCTGAAGGACCTGGCCGAGATGGGATTCGACTACATCGTCTGCGATTCGCCCGCGGGCATCGAGACGGGCGCCCTGCTGGCCATGCACTTCGCCGACGAGGCGCTGATCGTCACCAACCCCGAGGTGTCGTCGGTGCGTGATTCCGACCGCATCCTGGGCATGCTGGCCAGCAAGACCAAGCGCGCCATGGACGGCCAGGAGGCGGTGAAGGAGCACCTGCTCATCACCCGCTACAACCCCAGCCGCGTGCAGGAGGGCCACATGCTCTCGCTGGAGGACATCCAGGAGATCCTGCGCATCCCGCTGCTGGGCGTGGTGCCCGAGTCCGAGGCGGTGCTGCAGGCGTCCAACCAGGGCACGCCGGCCATCCACCTGAAGGACAGCGACGTGGCCGGCGCCTACGACGACCTGGTGGCCCGTTTCCTCGGCGAGCAGCGCCCCATGCGCTTCACCGAGGCCGTCAAGCCCGGCCTGTTCAAGCGCCTGTTCGGCGGGAGGTAAGCCCCATGTCCTTCCTCTCCTTCCTGCTCGGCGAGAAGAAGAAGACCGCCAGCGTCGCCAAGGAGCGGCTGCAGATCATCCTGGCGCATGAGCGCTCGGGCCGCACCGGCGCCGACTACCTGCCTGCGCTGCAGCGCGAGCTGGTGGAGGTGATCAGCAAGTACGTGCGCATCAACCCGGGCGACATCCGCGTGCACCTGGAGCGCCAGGACAACCTGGAAGTGCTCGAGGTGAAGATCGAGCTGCCCGAGGCCTCGAAGCTCTGAGCGCCCGAGGGGCGGGCTCGAACAGCCCGCCCCTCGGGGCATTCCCCAGGCGGGCACGCGGAACATCAGGTTGCACCCGGTGGCCGCCGAGCCGCCAGACTGCAGGGATGTTCGGCCGATCCAAGCCCGTCGTCTTCGACCCCTACCGCCGCCAGCGCCAGCGCCGCGGCATCCCGCCCTGGCTCCTGCTGCTGCTCACCGGCCTGGTGGGCGGCGCCGCGGGGGTGATCTACCTGCAGGAGCGGCACCTGCCGCCGCGCCTGTCCCCGGCCGAGTCGGCCGCCCTGCGCAACAGCTTCGAGCAGGCCGACGCCGAGCGCCAGCGCCTGGCCGCCGAGCTGGCCAGCCTGCGCACGCGGCAGCAAGGCACCGAGGCCGAGCGCGCGCGCCTGGCCAGCGAGCTGGCCACGAGCCAGGCCGCCACCCAGTCGCTGCAGGCCGACCTGGCCGCGCTCGTGGCCACCTTGCCGCCCGATCCGCGCCAGCAGGCCGTGGCCGTGCGTGCCGGCCGCTTCAGCGCACGCGAGGGCGGGCTCGACTACAGCGTGGTCTTCAGCCGCGCCGGCAAGGGCCGGCCCTTCCAGGGCGTGGTGCAGATCAGCGTGGCGGGTGACGGCCCCAAGGTGGAGGTGCCCGTGCAGCCGCTCAGCCTGCGCGCGCACGAGGTGCTGCACGGCCGCATCACGCTGCCCGAGGGCTTTCGCGCGCAGGAGGCCACGGTGCGGGTGCTCGACCGGCCGGGCGGCGCCACCCACGCGTTCCGCGTGCTCAAGGTGGGCAGCGAGGGCTGACGCTCGCGTGCGCCGGCGGGTGGCGGTAAGATACCGCCACGGGTATGTGGCAACGGCGCCGCACCCGCATCCCTGGAGAGCGCATGCCCGGCGAAGTTCACGTCATGCGGCGGATGGCGTCGCGGCCGGCGTCGCTGGCCGCCGCCACCCACTGCCCCCCGTGCGAGGTGCGCCCGCAGGCCTTGTTCGGCGCGCTGGCCGACGCCACGCTCTCCCATGTCCGGCTGGACATCGCCAGCGTGCCCCTGGCGGCGGACGAGTCCCTCTACCTGCGCGGCGAGACGGGCCCCGCGGCCTACACCGTGCGCTCGGGCCTGGTGCGCCTGGAGCGTGTC
Source organism: Burkholderiales bacterium (assembly GCA_016213265.1). GTDB lineage: Bacteria > Pseudomonadota > Gammaproteobacteria > Burkholderiales > Burkholderiaceae_C > Ideonella. The sequence goes on from JACRBA010000074.1 coordinate 42,403, forward strand.
ACCGAGGCGGGCCACCGGCGCATCGTGCGCCTGGCCGGCCGCGGCGAGCTCATCGGGCAGGAGGCCCTGCTGGAGCGGCCCTTCGCGGACGAGGCCGTGGCCTGCATGCCCACCGTGCTGTGCCGGCTGCCGCGCAGCGCCATCGAGCGCGTCGCCCAGGCCGACCCGGCGCTGCCCCGCGCGCTGATGCTGCGCTGGCAGGCGGCGCTCGAGCAGGCCGAGAGCTGGATCGCCGACATCTCCACCGGCCCATCGCGCCGGCGCATGCTCAAGCTGCTGGAGCGGCTGCTGCCGCATGCCGACGACCAGGGCCGCGTGTGGTTGCCGCGGCGCCAGGAGATCGGCGATATGCTGGACATCACGCTGGAAACCGCCAGCCGCCTGGTGAGCCAGCTGTCGCGCGAGGGTGTGCTGGCCAGCGTGGACGGCCGGCGCGCCACGGTGGACGTGGCGCGCCTGGCCCAGGTGCTGGTGGCGGCGGACCGCTGAGCCGCCGCTGCCGCGTCAGCGGCAGGATGTCGGCAGGTGCTTCTCCGCCAGGCCTTCGCCGGCCCCGCAGTGCCAACGCACGCTGCCGTCGGGCAGGGCCTCGGGCGTGAGCAGCAGATCGCCCTGCTCCAGCGGCACGGTCAGCACCATGTTCTCCGGGTCCAGCGTCAGCGCTCGGCCGTTGGGGAGCCGGTCGTCGACGCCGGCCTGCTCGAGGGTTTCGGGCACGCTGCCGTTGGCCTGGTAGTAGGCCGCCAGCGCCTCCTGCGCCGGGCGTGCCAGGGCGAGTGACTCGGCCACCTTGGCCCGCACCGTGTAGTCCTGGTAGGCCGGCAGCGCGACGGCGGCGAGCACCCCCACCAGGTACACCATCATGAGGAGGCCGAAGCCCGCGCCCAGGCGGCCGGCATAGGGCACGAACACCGCGAACAGGTAGGCCAGCGGATGGCGGCGCGGCATGGCACGGCCGGTGTCCACCACGCGCGCGGCGCGCTTGGACAGCCAGGGGTAGCCCGCCACCAGCTCATGGAACGACATCCAGAAGCCCGAGGTGGCCTTCACCTGGCCCACGTAGCTGGCCATGTCCACCTTGTCCCACTGGCCCGCGCCGGCCGACAGCGCGGCCAGCGCCTGGGCCGCGCCCTGCGGCGAGCCGCTGCAGGCCAGGCCGTGCCGGTCGCAGGTGCTTTCGCGGGCGCGCGAGTAGGCGGCCCCCAGCAGCGGCAGCCACAGCACCGGCCAGCGCAGCAGGTGGCCCTGGAGGTGCTTCATGCGCAGGTGCCCCAGCTCATGGCCGATGTAGAACCGCAGGCCGTCGGGGTGGCGCTCCATCGCGTCCACCACGTCGGACAGCAGCACCACGTACTGCGCGCCCAGGAAGCGCGTGGCAAAGGCGTTCAGGCCGCCGTTGCCGTTGAGCACGTAGGCGCGCGGCACCTGCTTCATGCCCAGCTTCTCGCAGCAGGCCAGGAACTGCGCATGCAGCTCCGGGAACTGGCTGGCCGACAGCTCCACGCCGTTGCCCTTGATGTGCGAGATCAGCGCCGACTGCGCGAACAGGTACAGCAGAAAGCCCAGCAGCAGGGCCAGCAGCGCGCCGCCGAAGGTGCCGACCACCAGGCCGATCCAGACGATGACGCCGAGCACCAGCGTGATGGTGCCCAGGGTGCGTTCCCTGGGGTAGACCAGTTCATTCATGACCACGTTCCTCCCTCGTTGTGTGGTGTGTCGATGCCCGCAGGATGCGCGGGGCCCGGCAGCATACGGGCTCGGCGGCGTGCAGCGCGCCACCTGCATCAACGTCTTGTGCAGTGGCGCTGCGCGTATGCTGGCCGCATGCGGGTGATGGATGCTTCCGACGTGGCGCGGGCCCTGCCCATGGGGGCGCTGGTGGCAGCCCTGCGGGCGCAGTTCGCGTGCGGTGCCGAGGTGCCGCCGCGCCAGGTGCTGGCGCTCGCGCCCGAGGGCAGCGGCCTGCCGCCGGTGACCTCGCTGGTCATGCCCGCCTGGCAGCCCGGCCGCTGCGCCGCGTGCGCGTGTGGGCGCGGCGGGCGGATGAGTCGCGAGCCCTCGTCGATCGCTGGAGGGCGGAAGGACTGCCGGTGGACGCTGCCGAGGTGCAACCCGTGCCGCCCGGGGGCCTGGCGGCCGCGGTGGCCGCCTGCGATGTGGTGAGCTGCGCCACGCTGGCCACCGAGCCGGTGGTGCAGGGCGCCTGGCTGCGGGCCGGCACGCACCTGGACCTCATCGGCAGCTTCACCCCCGCCATGCGGGAGGCGGACGACGCCTGTTTCACCCACGCGGCGCTGTACGTGGACACCGAGGAGGCGCTGGCCAAGAGCGGCGAGCTGCTCGGGCCGATGTCGCGCGGCGTGTTCACGCGCGAGGCGGTGCGGGGCACGCTGGCCGAGCTGGTGCGCGGCCAGGGCCGTGCGCGGCCCGCCGGCACGCAGCACACCGTGTTCAAGTCGGTGGGCACGGCGCTGGAGGACCTGGCCGCCGCGGTGCTGGCGTGGGAAAACCGGGACGGCCCCGCGGCCGGCGCCACCGCAGAATGTGCGCCATGACGACTTACTCTCCTGTGCGAACGGCCCTGGCCGGCCTGGCCGTGGCGGCCTCGGGCGTGGCCCTGGCGGCCCCCGTCACCTACGAGCTCGACCCCACCCACACCTACCCCAGCTTCGAGGCCGATCACCTCGGCGGGCTCTCGGTCTGGCGCGGCAAGTTCAACAAGACCGCCGGCCAGGTGGTGATGGACCGCGAGGCCGGCACCGGCGCGATCGACCTCGTGGTCGAAATCGACAGCATCGACTTCGGGCTGGAGCAGATGAACGCCGCTGCTCGCGGCCAGAGCCTGTTCGATGCCGAGCGTTTCCCCCAGGCCCGCTACCGCGGCCAGCTCGCCGGCTTCACCGACGGCCGGCCCACGCGCGTGGACGGTGAACTCACGCTCAAGGGCATCACGCGCCCGCTCACGCTCGAGATCCGCCGCTTCAAGTGCATGCCGCACCCGCTGTTCAAGCGCGAGCTGTGCGGCGCCGACGCGCACGCCGAGTTCCAGCGCGACGCCTTCGGCATCGACGCGGGCAAGGCCTACGGCTTCGACATGGCGGTGCAGCTGCGCGTCCAGGTGGAGGCGCTGGCCACGCGCTGAGCCACATCAAGGCGCACCGCCATCGCGTGCGCCTTAAGGGCTCCTCCCGATGACAGGGGCGAGCCGCAACACCGACACTCGGGCTGACCGCGCCGGCCGGGCCACCCGCCCGCCACCGGCGGCGGTGTGCGTCTCGTCTTCCTGACCCAGGAGGTTGCCTTGTCGAGTCCCTTGCGCCAGCCGCGCGGCGAACCCACGCCCGTGCCGGTGGCCACCCCGCCTGCTCCTGCGCCCGCCGCGGCGTCGCCCGCGGCCGCCAGCCCCGCCCCCACGCCGTTGCGCCTGCACGTGCCCGAGCCCACCGGCCGGCCGGGCCAGCACACCGATTTCTCCTACCTGCGTGTCGCGCCCCCTGGCGCCGTGCCACGACCGCCGCTGGACGTGTCGCCCGCCGAGACCGCGCCCTTCGCCGCCTCGCTGGTGCGGGTGCTCGATGAAGAGGGCCGCGCGGTGGGCCCGTGGGCCCCGGTGGTCGAGCCCGAGGCGCTGCGGCGCGGCCTGGTGGCCATGCTCAAGACACGCGCCTTCGATGCGCGCATGCTCATGGCGCAGCGCCAGCGCAAGATCAGCTTCTACATGCAGTGCCTGGGCGAGGAGGCCATCGCCATCGCCCATGCGCAGGCGCTGCGTGAAGGCGACATGTGCTTTCCCACCTACCGCCAGCAGGGCCTGCTGCTGTCGCGCGACGACATCGACATGGTGGAGCTGATGTGCCAGCTCATGTCCAACGAGCGCGACCCGCTCAAGGGCCGCCAGCTGCCGGTGATGTACTCGTACAAGCGCGCCGGCTTCTTCAGCATCTCAGGCAACCTGGCCACGCAGTTCATCCAGGCGGTGGGCTGGGCGATGGCCTCGGCGATCCAGGGCGACACCCGCATCGCTTCGGGCTGGATCGGCGACGGCTCCACGGCCGAGAGCGATTTCTACACCGCGCTCACCTTCGCCCACGTGTACCGCGCGCCGGTGATCCTGAACGTGGTGAACAACCAGTGGGCGATCTCCACCTTCCAGGCCATCGCCGGCGGCGAGGCCAGCACCTTCGCCGCGCGCGGCGTGGGCTGCGGCATCGCCAGCCTGCGGGTGGACGGCAACGACTTCCTCGCCGTGCTGGCCGCCTCGCGCTGGGCGGCGGAGCGCGCGCGCGCCAACCTGGGCCCCACGCTCATCGAGTGGGTCACCTACCGCGCCGGTGCGCATTCCACCAGCGACGACCCGGCGCGCTACCGCCCGGCCGACGACTGGAAGTGCTTCCCGCTGGGCGACCCCATCGCCCGCCTGAAGACCCACCTCATCCGCCTGGGCGCCTGGTCGGAAGACGAGCACGAGGCCACGCGCACCCGGCTGGAGGCCGAGGTGTCCGCGGCGCTGAAGCAGGCCGAGGCCCACGGCTCGCTGCACGATGGCCACATCCCGCCGCTGCGCAGCATGTTCGAGGACGTGTACGAGCAGATGCCGCCCCACCTGGTGGCGCAGCTGCAGCAGGCCCAGGCCCGCGCGGCCAAAGGGGGGCACTGAGCATGGCGCAGATGACCATGATCCAGGCCCTGCGCTCGGCCATGGACGTGATGCTCGGCCGCGACGACAAGGTCGTGGTCTACGGGCAGGACGTGGGCTACTTCGGCGGCGTGTTCCGCTGCACCGAGGGCCTGCAGGCCAAGTACGGCCGCACGCGCGTGTTCGACGCGCCCATCAACGAAGGTGGCATCGTCGGCGCGGCCGTGGGCATGGCCGCCTACGGCCTGCGGCCGGTAGTGGAGGTGCAGTTCGCCGACTACATGTACCCGGCCTACGACCAGATCGTGTCCGAGGCGGCGCGCCTGCGCTACCGCTCGGCAGGCGACTTCACCGCGCCGCTGACCATCCGCATGCCCTGCGGCGGCGGCATCTACGGTGGCCAGACGCACAGCCAGAGCCCCGAGGCGCTGTTCACGCACGTGTGCGGCCTGCGCACGGTGATGCCGAGCAACCCGTACGACGCCAAGGGCCTGCTCATCGCGGCCATCGAGTCCAACGACCCGGTGGTGTTCCTGGAGCCCAAGCGCATCTACAACGGCCCCTTCGACGGCCACCCCGACCGCCCGGTGGTGCCTTGGTCGGCGCATCCGGCCAGCGAGGTGCCGGAAGGGCACTACACCGTGCCGCTGGAATCGGCCGCGGTGGTGCGCCCGGGCCGCGACCTCACCGTCGTCACCTACGGCACGATGGTGTGGGTGGCGCAGGCGGCGGCCGAGGAAAGCGGCATCGACGCCGAGGTGATCGACCTGCGCACGCTGTGGCCGATCGACCTGCCCACCATCGTCGAATCGGTGAAGAAGACGCGGCGCTGCGTCATCGTGCACGAGGCCACGCGCACCAGCGGCTTCGGCGCCGAGCTCTCGGCGCTGGTGCAGGAGCACTGCTTCTACCACCTCGAATCGCCCATCGAGCGCGTGACTGGCTGGGACACGCCTTACCCGCATGCGCAGGAGTGGCAGTACTTCGCTGGCCCCGACCGCGTGGCCGACGCCTACCGGCAGGTGATGGAGCCGTGAGGCCAGGTGGGTGTGCATGCACGCCCGCATGACGACGAACACACAAGGACAACGCGCATGAGCGTGCACGTGATCAAGATGCCCGACCTCGGCGAAGGCATCGCCGAGGTGGAGCTGGTGGCCTGGCATGTGAAGCCGGGCGACACCGTGGCCGAGGACCAGGTCCTGGCCGATGTGATGACCGACAAGGCGACGGTGGAGATCCCGTCGCACGTGGCCGGCCGCGTGGTGGCCCTGGGCGGCGAGGTCGGCCAGGTGCTCGCCGTGGGCTCGGAGCTGATCCGCATCGAATCCGATGCGGCGGCGGCGTCC